>DNRQ01000094.1 GCA_003499925.1 Geobacter sp. | reverse complement strand
CTGGGCCGAGTACTCGCGCTACGTAGGCGACATCTTCGGCGCGCCGCTCGCCATCGAGTCCACCGTCGCCTTCTTCCTCGAGTCGGTGTTCATCGGTGTCTGGGCCTTCGGCTGGAACAAGGTCTCCAAGCGGGTGCATCTGCTATCCATCTGGCTGGTGGCGCTGGCGACCAACCTCTCCGGGCTTTGGATACTTCTCGCCAACGGCTGGATGCAGCACCCGGTAGGCTACGTGCTGAGAAACGGCCGCGCCGAAATGGTCGATTTCATGGCGCTGCTCACCAACCCGTTCGGCCTTTTGAAATTCGGACACCAGATCCTTTCGGGGTATACGGTTGCCGGCTTCTTCGTCATGGGGATCTCGGCCTGGCACCTGCTCAGGGCGCGCAACCGCCCCTTCTTCAAGGCCTCCTTCGGCATGGCCGCCGTCTTCGCCCTGGTCGCCTCCATCATGGTCGCCGTGGTCGGCGATTTCCACGCGGCCGACGTGGCGAAGACCCAGCCGGCGAAGTTCGCCGCCATGGAAGCGGTCTGGGAAAGCTGCAACTACGCCCCTTTGAACCTGATCGCCTTTCCCGACGAGAAGAACCAGTGCAACCTGGTGTCGGAGTTCCCGATACCGAGCCTGTTGAGCCTCCTCGCCTTCCACGACAGCAGCGCCGAGATCAAGGGGCTCAACTCGTTTCCCAAGGAGGACCGCCCTCCGGTGCTCCCGGTGTTCCTAAGCTTCCGCCTGATGGTCGGTCTCGGCACCTATTTCATACTGATGGCGGCGCTGGCGGTCTTCCTGTCGAGAAACGGCATCCTGGAGAAGTATCCCCGCTTCCTGCGCCTGCTGGTCTACAGCATACCGCTTCCCTACATCGCCAACCAGCTCGGCTGGATCGTCTCCGAGGTGGGGAGGCAGCCCTGGATCGTCTACGGTGTCATGAGGACCTCCGACGCCGTCTCCAAGGCGATCAGCGTGCCGCAGGTGATGGGCTCCCTGATAGGCTTCACGCTCCTCTACGGCCTGCTCGGCTTCGTCGACATCTATCTGCTGACCAAGTTCGCCCGCAAGGGACCCGAGGAGATGGCCCTGGCCGGTGCAGGTGCCAGCGTCAATGAGGAACTCACCTTAGCCGCCGCCGGCGCAGTCAGTAAATAGGGGGAAACGATGGATCTGCATATTGTCTGGTTCGTGCTCTGGGGGGTTTTGTGGGGTGTCTACTTCATGCTGGACGGCTTCGTGCTGGGCGCCGGCATGCTGCACCGGGTGCTTGGCAAAAGCGACGCCGACCGGCGCGTCATCATCAACAGCTTCGGCCCGGTCTGGGACGGCAACGAGGTCTGGCTGGTGACCGCCGGAGGCGCCACCTTCGCCGCCTTTCCGACCACCTACGCCCTGATGTTCAGCTATCTCTACACGCCGCTTCTGCTTCTTTTGTTCGGCCTGATCGTGCGCGGCGTCTCCTTCGAGTTCCGCGGCAAGGAGCAGGGGCGCCTCTGGAGGGGGTGCTGGGACTGGGCCATCGTCGGCGCAAGCTTTGTCCCCGCGCTGCTGTTCGGGGTCGCCTTCGGCAACATCTTTGCCGGGCTCCCCATGGACAAGGAGGGGTATCACGGCTCCCTGGTCTACCTGCTGAATCCCTACGGCATCACGAGCGGTCTGCTCTTCGTGCTTCTTTTCCTGGAGCATGGCGCCCTGTACCTCACGGTCAAGACCGAAGGGGAGCTGAGCCGGTCAGCCGCTGCAGCGGCCCGCGTGCTCTGGATCCCGCTCGTGCTGGTCGCGGTCGGCTTCCTGATCCTCACCGGTTCCGCCACCAGACTCTATGACAACTACCTGGCCGCGCCGGTCTGGGCCGTCGTGCCGCTGCTGGCCGTCGCCTCCCTGCTGTCGCTGCGCGTCTTCCTGGCGCGGGAGCAACCGCTTGCCGCCTTCGCCGCCTCCTGCCTGACCATACTCGGGGTGGTCTTCACCGGCATCATCGGGCTCTTCCCGAACCTGATCCCCTCAAGCCTCGATCCGCTTTACAGCTTGAGCATCTACAACAGCTCCTCCTCGGCGTATACGTTGCGCATCATGACGCTGGTCGCTTTCATTTTCGTGCCGATCGTGATAGGGTACAAAATCTGGGTGTACCGGATATTCAGAGGCAAGGTGACGGCCGAGGAGATTGCGCTGGACCACGAGGCTTATTAAAAACAGGGGCTGGGGGCTAGGGACTAGGGGCTGGAAAACCGCCGCTGCCGTCCCTAGCCCCCGCCTCTTTCCACTTCTGTATTGACAAGTTCACTCCCCCTTTGTTATTTTACCCCTTTGTCGCGTGCCTTAATTAACTGCGCCGGTAGCAAACGCGCCCCTCGGGACGCGGCTTTGCAGCGGATGCCCCCGGAAAACCCGTCATCAGATTCCCGCCCCACCAAGCATGCACGAGGCAATGCGGCAGACAGCCCTGCCATATAATAGCGAACAAAAGAGAGGATTTTCCATGCAGATCAGTGTCGAGTCGCTAAGCAGCATCAAGAAGAAGATCACCTTTGAGATTCCGGCGCAGCAGGTACAGGCCGAGGTTGACAAGGCTTATGCAGAGATAAGGAAACATGCCGCCATCAAGGGGTTCCGCAAGGGGAAGGTCCCGATGGGGCTGATCGAGAAGCATTACGGCGAAAAGATGGCCGACGACGTGCTGAAGAGCCTGGTGAACGAGACCTATTTCAAGGCCGTGACCGAGCAGGGGCTGAACCCGGTCTCCTATCCGGTGATCGAGAGCGACCCCCTGATGCCGGGACAGCCGTTCAGGTACTCCGCCACGGTGGAGGTCTTCCCGGAAGTGGCGGTCAAGGATTACCTGGGGCTGGAGGTTGCCAAGGAGCAGCTGGTTCAGGACCAGGCGGTCATCGCCACCCGCATTCGTGAGATGCAGGAGAGCGTCGCGCAGCTGGTGCCGGCTGCCGAGGGTCATGCCGCGGCGCTGGGCGATTTCGTCGTCTTCGATTTCAACGGGACCCTGGACGGCGTTCCCTTCGCGGGCGGTGCGGCCGAGGATTACCAGCTCGAGCTGGGGAGCGGAAAATTCATCCCCGGCTTCGAGGAGCAGCTGGTCGGCATGAGCGCGGGCTCCAACGGCACGGTCAAGGTGAGCTTCCCCGAGGGGTACGGCAATGCGGAACTGGCAGGAAAGCCGGCCGAGTTCGCGGTCTCGGTCAAGGAGATCAAGGTCAAGGAGTTCCCCGAGCTAAACGACGAGTTTGCCAAGCAGTTCGGCGAGTTCGAGACCCTCGACGAGCTGAGGCTTAAGCTGAGCGAACTGCAGCAGGAGCAGGAGAGCCGCCGCATCGACAACGAGCTGCGCGAGCGGCTGATCAAGGCGCTGGTCGAGAAGAACGACCTGGAGGTCCCCGAGGTCCTGGTTGACCGTCAGGTGACCATGATGCTGGAGAATTCCAAGCAGAGGCTCGCCTCGCAGAGACTTTCTTTAGAAATGATGGGACTTACCGAAGAGGGATACAAGGTGCAGTTCCGTGACGTGGCGAGGGAGCAGGTCAAGGGGTCGCTGCTGCTCGATGCGGTCGCCGAGAAGGAGTCCCTCGAGGTGAGCGACCAGGATATCGCCGGGCAGGTCGCCGAGATCGCGGCCGGCACCAGGCAGGATCCGGAGAAGGTGGCAAACCTGTACCAGACCAACGCGCGGGCCAGGGAGAACCTGATCGCCCAGATGCGGGAGGACAAGGCGGTGCAGTTCCTGCTGGAGCGCGCACAGGTCACCGAACTTCCCAAGGAAGAAATCAAAAACTAGGAGCTTCCCATGCTTGTACCGATCGTAGTGGAGCAGACCGGACGGGGCGAGAGGTCTTACGACATCTACTCGCGTCTTTTGAAGGACAGGATCATCTTCCTGGGCGGCGGCATCGACGATACCATCGCCAACCTGGTCATAGCCCAGCTCCTCTTCCTCGAGGCCGAGGACCCGGATAAGGACATCCACCTCTACATCAACTCGCCGGGCGGGGTGGTAACGGCCGGCATGGCGATCTACGACACCATGCGCTACATCAAGGCGCCGGTCTCCACCATCTGCATCGGGCAGGCCGCCTCCATGGGTGCGTTCCTGCTCTCGGGCGGGGAGAAGGGGAAACGGTTCTCGCTCACCAACGCGCGCATCATGATCCACCAGCCGATCGGCGGTTTCCAGGGGCAGGCGACGGATATCCATATCCACGCCAAGGAGATCCTCCGGATGAAGGCGCAGTTGAACGAGCTTTTGGCCGAGCACACCGGCCAGAGCGTGGAGAAGGTGGAAAATGACACGGAGCGCGACTATTTTATGTCGGGCGAAGAGGCGAAGAGCTATGGTATCATAGATGCGATAGTGGCCAGGAATGTCGTTATGGGAGGTGCCAAGTGAGCAGAAGAGACGACCGTTCGGACACCCTGATCTGTTCCTTTTGCGGGAAGAGCCAGGAAGAGGTGAAGAAACTGATTGCGGGGCCTACGGTCTACATCTGCGACGAGTGCATCGAACTTTGCAACGACATCATCGCGGAGGAGTCCAAGCTGGAGGATGCCTCGGGCACCGACGTGAGGAAGCTCCCCAAGCCGCAGGAGATCAAGGAGGTCCTGGACGAGTACGTGATCGGGCAGGGGAGGGCCAAGAAGGTGCTGGCCGTCGCCGTGTACAACCACTACAAGCGGGTCGAGGCGATGACCAAACCGGGCGAAGTGGAGATGCAGAAGAGCAACATCCTGCTCCTGGGTCCCACCGGAAGCGGCAAGACGCTCCTGGCCCAGACCCTGGCCCGCATCCTGAAGGTCCCCTTCGCCATGGCGGACGCCACCAACCTGACCGAGGCGGGGTACGTCGGCGAGGACGTGGAGAACATCATCCTGACCCTTTTGCAGGCCGCGGACTACGACGTGGAGAAGGCACAGAAGGGGATCATCTACATCGACGAGATCGACAAGA
>DNRQ01000155.1 GCA_003499925.1 Geobacter sp. | reverse complement strand
GGTCGAGGAATTCGACTACAAATTACGCTAAGGGCACCGCGTGTCCACGATGTCATGGCACAGAAATCTGTCCACGATGTCGTGGTACTTGTCACCTAGCCCCTAGCCCCTAGCCTCTGCCTCTGCCTCTGCCTTCGCTATCCTCACCTTCGAAATGGTGGTCGGGGTGACTTCCTCGCAGGTGAGTGTGTACTCTCCCAGCATGAGCCTCTCGCCCTGATCAGGGAAGCGCCCGGTCCGGTCCAGAATCAGCCCGGCCAGCGTGTCGTAGGGAAGATCATCCCCAAGATCCATTTCAAGCAGATCCTCCAGGTCGGATATCGAGATCAGGGCGTCAACCAGGTAGTTGCCGTCGGCCAGCACCTGCACCGTGCTCGGCTCGCCGACATCGTGCTCGTCCTCGATTTCGCCCACCAGTTCCTCCAGGAGGTCCTCGGTGGTGACGATGCCGCTGATGCTGCCGTACTCGTCGACCACAAACGCCATGTGGACCCGGGTCTTCTGCATCTCCTTCAGCAGTTCGCTCACCTTTTTCCCCTCGGGAACGAAGAAGGGGGGACGCACGATGGAGCGGATGTCGAAATCCGGCTCCCGCACCATCCGCCCCAGCAGGTCCTTGCCGTGTATGAAACCGACCGTCTCCTCGATGCTCCCCAGATAGACGGGATAGCGGGAGTACATGTTGTCCAGCACGCCGTTCAGGATCTCTTCCTTGGGAAGGTTCAGGTCGAAGGCGACCACCCTGGTGCGCGGGACCATCACCTCGCGGACGGCTGTGTGGGTGAAATCGAACAGGTTGTCGATGAAGGTATGCTCGGCCTCGCTGAAAATGCCGCTCTCATGCCCCTCAGCTACGATATGCTGCACCTCCTCCCGCGTCATGAACGCCTTCCCCTCCCCCTTGATCCGGAGCAGCGCGAAAACCGCCTTGGTGGAGAAGCTCAGCACGGTAACGAGTACCCCGGCGATCCTGGCCAGGACGGTGATCGGCTTGGCGATCCTGAGCGCCACGCTGTCGGCATACTGCAGCCCGATGGTCTTCGGCACCAGCTCCCCGAGGATCAGCAGGAGGTAGGAGATCGCCGCCACGACCATGCTGATGGCAAGGGGCTCGGCCGCATTTCGGACCATCGCAAAGGGTGAATGCTGCAGGATGGGACGGATGTAGTCGACTGCGACCACCCCGCCGACGGCGGACGCCGTGGAACCCACCACGGTCACGCCGATCTGCACGATGGCGAGCAAGCGGTGCGGATCCCTCTGGAGCGCATCGACCATGGCTGCACGCGCGTCGCCTTGGCTCACCAGTTGGGCGACCCTGCTCTTTCTGATGGAGATGATGGCGAATTCGGCGCAGGAGAAAAAACCGTTAAGAATGATCAGGATGAAGATGACGAGCAGTTCGATGAAGATGGTGTCCAAAAATTCCCCCGGTTGATTATGAATGATTGGGGCGGGGCGGAGGCCGGCGAAGCGCCGGGAAAACCCGCTTACAGCACCCAAGCATCAGCAAACGTTCATTTTCACCGTTAAACCGTCTCTTGTCAACCATTTGTAGCGCCAGTGGGGCCTTGCCACGATTAAATAGCGGGCGCCCAAGCAAACAGCGCGTCTGGCTGACCAAGAATGAAGGGGGAGTATGGAAGCATTGGCCGCCGGCCTGGGGCGAGGCAGTGCCGGCACGGGATAAGATAAGGCATGGGGAAAGAGGCGGCGACGCCGGCGGCGTCGCTGTCGGCAGAGTCTGTCACGCCTGCCGTGCGGCCCCCAAGGGGCGGTGCGGCCGCGATCAAAGAGTAGGTATGTGGGCCGGAGGAAGACGGGTCACGGCGCCGGCAAAAGTATCGCTACTTGCCGATCTTGAAGGAGAGTAAAAGACGATCCTCGCCACAGTCAAACGGTATCACCAGGGATTCGGCGGTTGAAATGCTTTCGAGCACGTAATCGCTGCCATAGATGACCGTGGGGATCGACAGATTGATATCGGACCCCTTCGGGGAAAAGATATGCTTCACGTCGCCGCCGACCATGTTGGCGATCTCCCCCATGGCGTCGTTCACGTCGTCGTCTATTTCGGTAACCTCCATGCCGAGCATGCTCGAGGTGATCCGGAGCGCCAGACATTTCGGGCAATGGATGGCAAGGATGCCGGAGTGACTGCCGGCAAGCCCCACCATGCTGGTCATCGTGTCATGAAAGCTGATCACCGGCTCCGTCAACGGGAGGTCATCCACCAGATCCATCATGACCATGGTTGAGAAGACACCCTTGGTGATCTCGGCGATGTTCGCTCTCACGGCATCCTCGGTCAGATTCGCCTCGTTTAGCACCGTTGCGTCAAGCCCCATAACCGCCCCTCCTTTTTTAACAAACGTTAACAGTGTACCCAACAACGGTAAAAAAAAAAGCCGGAGGCGCAAAAAAAGGCTAAATTCTATGGCTTTCCCCGACCCCGCCGGTCAACGCTCAGGCGCCTCCCTCACCCCTGCCCCTCTCCCGGAGGGCGAGGGGATGTCCAAATGAGCTTATACAACAATAGGATGTCTAGCAGAGTCATGCCGATCCTTCATGCCGATCCTTCATGCCGATCACTATGCCAACCCATTCCCCCTCCTGATTAGTGCTAATCTTCAGCCACTGCCCAAAACCCCCTCCCCCTTCAAGGGGAGGGCCGGGTGGGGATGGGTTTTTCGGCATCAAAGCACCCCATCCCCCTCCTAACCTCCCCCTTGAAGGGGGAGGGACAAACAACTGGCTGAAGATTGTACCTAATCAGGTTCCCCCTTGAAAAAACTCCCCCTCGCCCTCCGGGAGAGGGTCGGGGTGAGGGAGGTTTAGCTTCTCTGCACCAAGCCGCACCGACCTTCGCCGCCCTTTCAACTGACCGGGTACTCACCCCTGGCAAGCGCGAGGCAGAAGGCGTTGATCCCGGAAAGTTCGCGCTCGAACAGCCCCTCCACCTTGGCCGCCACTTCTGACGGCTGTCTCCCCCGCTCCAAAAGCAGTTGCGCGTTGGCCATCTGAGGGCGGTTCACCGGATCGCCGATCCGGCTTAACAGCAGTACCTGGGCTCCCTGCACCCCCTCCACCGTCTCGCAGATCTCCCGGGCCATCCGGTGGGCCAGGATGTTGTAGATCTTTCCCACGTGGCTCATCGGATTCTTGCCGGCCGCGGCCTCGGTGCCGATCGGCCTGCCGATCGGTATCAGACCGTTGACCCGGTTTCCCCTCCCCACCTGGCCGGAATCGGCGTCTTCCGCTGAGGTGCCCAGAAGCGACAGGTACACCCCCCCCAGCCCCCGGCCCGGCTGATCCAGGGTGTTGAAGTGAACCGAGACCCGGCGGAAACCTCCCCTGGCGGCCATGAAGCGACGCATCTCGGCGCCGACCGCCTCCTTGCGGGCGAAGTACTCCCGCTCCGACCCGATGCTGCCGGCCAGAAGCGGCATGGCTACCGTCAGCTCCAGCTCGTCGCGGCAGCGCAGACCCATCACCTTAACGTCCTCCCCCGTCTCCGGGAAGAGCGCCTTGAAGCGGATCCCGTTCAGTTCCCTCTCCAGGGCCAGCACCGCCTCCTCGGTGGGGCTTAAGGGGTAGTAGCCGACCGCGGCCGAGGTGTCGTTGGCCCCCCGGATCTGGCCAGGGCGCTGGAAGATGTCGGTCAGCTCCTGAGAGCCCGGGGCGAGCTTGATGCGGTAGTCGACGTGCAGATCCGGGTCAACGCCGCGCAGGTGGCCGGCGATCCAGTCCCGTGCCGCTGCGAGCACGATCTCGCGGACCGGGATTTCCCTGCCGTAGGCGCTGAAGGTCGCCCGGTCACCGATGGTAAGCTCCATCGGCTCGATCACCTCGCCGCCGCCGAACCTCTTCTCCACGCGGCCTGCGGCCAAGAGCCCCTTGTCGATGTTGTGGTG
>DNRQ01000045.1:55358-72567 GCA_003499925.1 Geobacter sp. | reverse complement strand
GATCGGGATCCTGCCGGGGCACGCGCTCATGGGAGCCTTCTTCACCGCCACCAGCATGATCGGCTTCATCGCCCTGGCCGGCATCATCGTCAGGAATTCGATCATCCTGATCGACTTCGCCGAACTGCGCCGTCGCGAGGGGATGGCGCTGGACGAGGCGATCATCGACGCCGGTGCGGTCCGTTTCCGCCCCATGCTGCTCACCGCGGCGGCCGTCGTGGTGGGAAGCTTCGTGATACTATTCGACCCGATCTTCCAGGGGCTCGCCCTGGCCATGATGTGCGGCGAGATCGCCTCCACCACCCTGTCCAGGATCACCATCCCGATCCTCTATTACATGGTGGAGTCGTGGAAGGAGAGGAAAAACAGGTAAAGGAAAAGGTAAAGGAAAAGGAAAAGGAAAAGGAAAAGGAAAAGGAAAAGGAAAAGGAAAAGGAACGTTCCCCAACTCCAGCGCTTCTCGTTCCCAAGCTCTAGCTGACTCTCGACTCTCGTTCCCAAGCTCCAGCTTGGGAACGGAACAGCGACCCAAGCTCCAGCTTTGCATTTGGCGAAGCGAGGTTTGCTGAGTTTCTAGTTCCCAAGTAGGAGCTTGGGAACTAGATGTAAGCAGGAGCTTGGGAACTAGATGTAAGCAGGAGCTTGGGAACGAGATGTAAAAAGGCGGATTAAGATAAAGATTAAGATTGAGGCTCAAGGGCGTTAAGATTAAGATTAGGATGAAACGACACCTGCAGGAGCGGCATTCCTGCCGCGACAGCGCTGCGGGGATCGCGGCGGGAATGCCGCTCCTGCAAAAATCATCAAGGAGTCCTCAGAGATGTTTTGGGCAAGAAAGAGTGCTGCATATATTGATGGGGATGAGGTGGCGCAGCAGGTCGCCTCAGAGGCGGAGAGATTATACCGTTCCGGGAAGATGCACTGCGCCGAGGCTGTACTCGCGGCGGTGAAGGAGCATTTTGCGCCTACGCTCCCCGATAACGTGGTGCGGCTTGCCGCGGGCTTCGGGGGCGGTTCCGGCGCCGGCTGCATCTGCGGCGCGGTCTCCGGGGGAACCATGGCTCTGGGTCTGGTCGTGGAGGGAGACAAGAAGGCGGTCGCGGCCATGACGCGCGAACTGCACCAATGGTTCAAGAAGGAGTACGGCGCCACCTGCTGCAAGATCCTCACGGCCCACGGCAAGAAAGGGTGCGTCAATCTCACCGCCAGCGTCGCCGGCAAGGTGGCGAGGCTGCTCCAGGAGCAGGAGTAAAAACTCCCCCTTTGCAAAGGGGGAGTTCAGCCCTGCCGCAGGCTTGGCACCATGTGGCCATTCGGGTCGAAATCCCCCGCCCCCCTTTTTCAAAGGGGTGAATGTTGGTCACTTGGCACAGATCGGAAATTTTATGGCAGTGCAGGAGGTCAAGACATGCATATCGACAGACTCTTAAGACTCATCGCCGGCACCTTTATCCTGCTATCGCTGGCCCTTGCCCACTTCCACGACCCGCGCTGGCTCTGGTTCACCGCTTTCATCGGGCTGAACCTGCTGCAGTCGGGCTTCACCAACTGGTGCCCGATGATGGTCATCCTGGACAAGCTCGGAGTGCCTAAACTGCCGCAGAAAAGCTGCTGCAAATGAGCTGCCGCATCAGGGTCCTGTGCGACAACAGTGCGGGCCCCATTTCCGGCACCCTCGGGGAGCACGGCTTTGCACTCCTCATCGAGCGCGACGGAGAGTCGATCCTCTTTGACACCGGCGGGGGGCAGACGCTGCTGCACAACGCCCAGCGCATGAACCTCGACTTGAGGCGGGTGGAGCAGGTCGTCCTGTCGCACGGGCACTACGATCATGCCGGGGGGCTCTGGCCGCTTCTGCAGAGCTGCGGTCCCAAGCGGGTGCTGGCGCATCCGGGCGTTTTCGCCCGGCGCTACTCCCTTCGGGAGGGGGTGCACAAATCGATCGGGGTTCCGTACTCGGAGGATTTCCTGGTCGGCATCGGGGCGAGCTTCTCCTACAGCGACTCCTTTCGCGAGGTCGCCCCGGGGATCTTCCTGACCGGCGAGGTGCCGCGCCTCACCGGGTTCGAGGAGGGAGACGCCGGTCTTTTCTGCGACATGACCGGCTGCCACCGGGACCGGGTTCCGGACGACCAGTCCCTGGTGATAGTGACCAGCAAGGGACTGCTGCTCCTGCTCGGCTGCTGCCATGCCGGGGTGGTGAACACGGTGGAACACGCGCGGCTTAAGACCGGGGTGGACGAGTTGTACGGGGTGATCGGCGGCTGCCACCTGGCCTTTTCCGGACAGGAACAGATCGAGGCGACCGTCCAGGCGCTCAGGCGCTACAAGGTGAAGAAGATCTGCGCCGGCCACTGCACCGGTTTCGACGCCGCAGCGAGGCTTGCCAGGGAGTTCCCCGGCGGCTTCCGGCCGGCATATGTGGGATATACGATGGAATTCGAATAGCGAGGTTTTATGAGGACGCTTGTTGCGCTTGTCGCGCTTGTCGCGCTTACAGTCTCTCCCTGTTTTGCAGCGGGGGTTGTCAACATCAGCTCTACCCAGGCGAAGGCGCTTCTTGCCAAGAACGGCAGGACGGTGCTCTTGGACGTCCGCACCCCCGAGGAGTACCGTCAGGCACGCCTGCGCGGCTCGCTGCTGATACCGCTTGGCGAACTGGAAAAAAGGGTTAAGGAGATCCCGCGAGACAGGCCGCTTCTGGTGTACTGCGCCGTCGGCGCCCGCTCCTCTTCCGCTGCCGGCTTCCTTGCTTCCAAGGGGTACCGGGAGATCTACCACATGTCGGACGGCCTGGTCGGCTGGTACAAGAACGGCTTCCCGATCGAGAAGCCGTAGAGCCGATCCGGTCAGCACTGCCATTTACTTCACCTGATCGGTGCCAATCTTCAGCAAGCTGCACAAACACTCCCCCCAACCCTCCCTTGAAGCCGAGGAAAGTATTCTCAGCGCAAGATCATCGCTAATCAGCTTCCCAAAACTTTCCTCTCAAATCTGCACCTGATCAGGTACAATCTTCAGCCAGTTGTTTGTCCCTCCCCCTTCAAGGGGGAGGTTACCCATCCCCACCCCGGCCCTCCCCTCGAAGGGGAGGGGCTTTGGGCAGTGGCTGAAGATTGGCACTAATCAGGAATCTGCAGGCAACCGGCCGCAACCGCTTTGCTGCCGGAAAATTACTGTTAAACTTTGTGGCTGAAGAATTCACGCTCAAGCTATGCTTGGGGCATCCGATAAGCCAAGGGCAAGGAACAGGTATCAGAGGCGGAGGTCCGATGCGCGAAAAAAATGAAAATATCGCGGAAATGCTGCTGGAGCGGGTTGATGCCGGCATCGTTCATCTGGACGGCACGGGAAGGGTGGCGCTCATGAACCGGAGGGCGGAAGAGATCCTCCGGATCGGCCGTGCCGAGGTGTTGGGCCGGCGGGTGGACATGCTGCCGCTGCGCACCCCCATCTACCGGGTGCTGAGCGAGAATTCGCACGACACGCCGCTGGAGATGAGCATCGAGGGGGACGTGATCCTGGTCCGTTCCACCCGTCTCCCCGAAAGCGGCGGCGGCTGCGCGGAGTTCTTCGAACTGCGCGACATCAGCTGCGAAAGAAGGGAAAAGCGGCAGAGGGAGGAATTCGTGGCGATGATGACCCACGACCTCAAGTCGCCGCTCACCGTGATCATGGGATACGTGCAGGCGCTCTTGCAGGAGATGCCCGAGAAGGTTGATCCCTCGCTGCACCTTTTCGTCAGGGAGATGGACAAGAGCTCGGCAAAGATGCTCACCATGATCGACGACGTGCTGGACGCCTACCGGCTGGAGGCGGGGCTGTTGCAGATCGACCGGCAGCCCTGCAACGTCCAGGTGCTCCTGGAGGGGTGCTGCAATGACGGCCAGCGCGAGGCGGTGGTGCACGGCTCGGCCTTCCTGAGCGACCTCTGCGCCGAGGTGCCGATGCTCAACCTGGACGGCAAGCAGATCGCCCGGGTCTTCGCCAACCTGATCGGCAACGCGGTCAAGTTCACACCCAGGCGCGGCACCATCGGGGTGAGCAGCGCGCTCCATGAAGGTTTCTTCGCCGTCGAGGTGAGCGATACCGGGATCGGTATCCCCCCGGACGAGGTGCCCCGCATCTTCAACAAGTACTTCCGGGCCACGGCCGCCCGCGGCTTCAAGGGAACCGGCCTCGGCCTCACCATCTCCAAGGCGATCGTGGAGGCGCACGGCGGGAGAATCTTCGTGGAGAGCCAGGCGGGGCAGGGGAGCCGCTTTTCGGTGCTGCTGCCGCTGGAAGGGACCAGGCGGCACTGAATTAATCATTAAAGTTTCGAACTATATAACCGATTAGCCTTTCCATGGAGCTTGCTGCGCAGTAGCAGGCGCCGGTCCCCGCGGGACCGAGCCGATTCGGGACAATTTCCCGTGCCGCCCCGATGGCACGGACGCATGACAGCCAAGGAGGAAAAACAGCATGGGCAACGTACTGATAGTGGACGATTCCTCTACCATGAGGAAGATAATCTCCCGCAGCCTTCGGCAGGCGGGGCTTCAGGTGGACGACATCTATGAGGCGGGCGACGGCATCGAGGCGCTGAGCACCATGGAGGGAAAGACCATCCACCTGATTCTCTCGGACATCAACATGCCGAACATGGACGGGCTGGAGTTCATCAAGTGCGTCCGCGCCAAGGGGGTCGCCACCCCGATCGTCATGATCACCACCGAGGGGGGGGAGGACATCCTGAAGGAGGCGCTCACCAACGGCGCGAGCGACAGCATCAAGAAGCCGTTCACCCCGGATCAGCTCAACGAGAAGCTGGGAGGGTTGTTATGATGTCTCTGAACCTGGATATCGCTCACGCGACCCATCTCGACGAGGCCGACCTCGCCGGTTATGTGATCAACGCCACCAAGGAGGTCTTCAGCACCATGGTGATGCTGACCCTGGAGGACAGCTACCCGCTCAAGGAGCCGGTAACCTCCTTCCATTGCTCGGTCACCGGGATGGTCGGCCTGGCCGGCACCTACACCGGGATCCTCTCGATCCACTGTCCGCGCAGCCTGGCGCTGCGCATCACCTCGAACATGCTCGGCATGGATGTGAACGAGGTCGGCGAGGACGTAAACGACGCCCTGGGCGAGATCGCCAACATGCTCGGGGGTTACGTGAAGCAGATACTCTCCAAGGGGGGGCTGGATATCAACCTCTCCATCCCGACCGTCATCGCGGGCGAGGATTACACGGTCAACTCGATGTCCGACAGCGACTGCGTCATCATCCCGTTCACCAACGAGGACGAGCGCTTTCTGGTCGGACTCAAGCTGCGCAAGGAACTTTAGGCGGTTAGTGCCATGGCTGGATTCGAAAAATTACAAGGGATGCTGGACGCGGCCATGAAGCAGGCGGGGGAGGAGAGCAGCATGCTCCTCGGCCAGAACATGACCGTTGCCGCCTCGGACGTGCTGAACACGGACCGCAAGAGCTACCTGGCAGGCGAGGACAGCGCCATCTACGTGGTGGGGGTGGAATCGCGGGAGGCATATCCCGGTCGCTTCTACCTGCTGTTCGCGCTCTCCGACGCCATCGTGATGAGCAGCATCCTGCTCGGCATCCCCGCCCCCCGGATCCAGGAGAAGCGCAGGCTCAGCATCCAGGAGCCCGACGATGTCGACGCCTTCGGAGAGATCGCCAACCAGGTGATCGGCTCCTTCAACTCCGTGTTCCAGCCCAAACTCCCGGAGAAGGTGCATCTGAAGCTGCTGGCACCGCAGAAGTACGTCCCCGAGCTGGACAGCCTCACCGAGGAGCTCCCCTTCCCCGAGGGGGCCTACCTGATGTACCGCGCCCCCCTGGAGATCGCCGGGCACGAGATGAACCGGTTGGACATCATGATCCCGCACCCGCTGGCCAACCTGTTCGACCCGCAGCAGGAGCAGGGAACCGCGGCCGATGCGGCAGCCGCCGCGCAGGCCGAGGAGGCCCCGGAGCCGGAGATCGAGCTGCTCCGCTCCATCCTGGTGCTGGGCGACGACGACGGCCGCCACGAGATCGTGGAGGGGCTGGTATCCACCGGCCTCAACCTGATCGACGCCCCCCTGGGCGCCGATCTCCCCGGACTGTTCTCCCGGGGGGACGTCAGGGTGGCGGTGATCTCGCTCAGGCACACGGCGGACCGGGACCTCGCCATCTGCAAGCGTGTGGTCCCCATGGTGGACAGAAGCGGAGGGTCCGTGCTGCTCTGCGCGCCGGAGTGGACCCGCAGCTCGGTCCTGAAGGCGCTCAAGGCGGGGGCCAAGGGAATCCTGATGCAGCCGTTCGACCCCCAGGAACTGAACTCCAAGGTGGGGAAGATCCTGAACCCCTGGTAGCCGAGTCAAAAAAACATCTCCCCCTGCAGTTTTTTTGACTGTCGGGCCGCGCCCCCCGCGTCGCAGGGGGCCAGCAGAAGATTCGCCCCTGCACCCCGTCGCCACCCCGGCCGGCAAACCCCGCAAGATCGGCCAGTTGCGCCGGCGGCCTCCCGTTTCAGCCGCTCCGGCACGCCTTTTGCCTTCCCTGTTGCCATGACCTTCACGCGCCGTACAGCTTGGCCGGGCTTTAGCCTCTGGCTTTTTTTGGTGTTTTTCGCCTGCGCGCTCCCCGTGCGGGCCGAGGCGCAGCAGCAAAACCGTCTCAGGCGCATACAGATAACCCCCCACGCAGGCTTCACCAGGATCAATCTCTTCTTCCAGGACCCCCCCGATTACACCCTCAGCGCTCTCCCGGGCCGGATCCGGCTCAGCGTGAGGGGGGCCGACGCCCCCCTCTTCAGGAAGTTCCGCGCCTACCAGGACGCCCGGGTGGCCGGGGTGTTCTGCTCCGGGCGCGACGGAGGGCTCCGGGTCGTGATACCGCTCAGGGAGGGGGAGCCGGGGGTGCAGGCGATCTCCTGCGCCAACCCGACCGTGCTGTCGCTGGACATAGGCCCCGCGGTCAGGCGGCTCGCCCAGGCGGACATCGCCCCCGGCCGCGAGCCGATCCTGAACGGAACCGAGAAGTTCGTGCGCGAATTCGGAGTCCCCGCCCGTGCCGGGCTCCCCTTCGTGCCGACCGACCTGAAACTGCTCCAGGGGCTCCTTCCCCTGGACCAGGTGAAGCTGTTCCAGCAGGGGGAGGGGTTCCTGTACCGGGAACAGGGGAGCGAGGCGCTGGCGCTCTTCCCCTCCTTCCTCGGCGCCGGCAGGCCTCCGGCCTTGCGGGCGCTCGCCTGGTACCGGACCGGCGAGGCGCTCTGCCTCCTGGAGCGAAACGACGAGGCGCTGACGGCGTTCCGGCAGGGGGAGTCCCTCTGGCCGGCCTACCTGGAACAGGCGCCCCGGCTCCTGCAGTCCTATGCCGAGGTGCGCGCCAAAAACGGCGACTTCGCAGGTGGTCGGGCGCTCCTTTTGCGGCTTCTGGAGCGGATGAGCGGCAGCGCCCACGTGGCGCAGCTGTTGAACCGCCTGGCGGACCTGACCGAGCGCCACGGCGAGCCGGCGCTTGCCGCGGCGCTGTACCGCAGCGTGGCGGTCCATGCGCCGGGGACCCCGGCTGCGGCCCGCGCGCTGATGAAGCTTGCCGACCGCGAGATGTTCTCGCTCTCCAGGGACCGCTACCGGGCCCTTCTGCGCCGCTACCAGTCGATCTACGAGGCGCCGGGCGACTTCGCCCTCAGGGACGAGGCGCTCTTCAAGATGGCGCTCCTGCAGGCGCTCTACGCCCCGCCCCGCGAGGCGCTCGAGGCCTCCACCACCTACGACAAGCGCTACCCCCGGGGGATCTTTTCCACCATCGTGAAAAAGATGCGCGAGGATCTTTTGCCGCCGGTCTATCGCGAGGTCTACGCGGCGCGGGACGACGCGGCCCTGGCGCGGCTCGCCCTGGAGCAGAGGGAGTACCTGGCGCGCTGCTTCGATGACCCGGAATTCGCGCAGCGGCTGGCCCGGGCCTTTCGCGGCGCCGGCATGCTGACCCGGGAGATCGAGCTCTTCGGCTACCTGGACGACCGCAGCTGGGCCGCCGGGGCCGCACCGTTCATGTCGGCGCGCCTGGTCGAGGACGCGCTCGCCCTGGGGCGGCTATCCTTCGCCGAGTCGGCCGGCCGCGAGTTCCTGGCCCGCTTCCCGGGCGACGCGCGCGCCCCCCGGGTCCGCGAACAGCTGGGGAGGATCGCCTTCGAGAACGGGGATATGAAGGGGGTGATCGCGGAGCTCGGCTTTCTGAAGGGGGGCGTCAAAAAGCCGGAGTTTCCCGAGAGCGACTACTACCTCGGCAAGGCGCTCTCGGGCGCCGGGGACCAACGGGGCGCCGAGCAGAGCCTCGCCAGGTTCACCGCGGCGGCGCCCGGCGGCTCGCCGCTGCTCTCCGACGGCTACTTCGCCGTGGCGGGGGCCAGGGTGGCGCTCAAGCAGTATCCCGGTGCGCTCTCGGCCTACCGGCAGGGGGCGCAATCGGCCTCCGGCGAGACGGCGGACCAGTTTCTCTACAAGATGGGGGAGCTCTACCTGAAACTGAGCCAGGTGCGCCAGGCGACGGAGGCCTGGGAGAAGGTCGCCGGTCGCGGGGGGAGCGGCACCTGGAGCAAGCTGGCGGCGGAGGCGCTCAGCGATCTGAGATGGCGCCTGAAGATCTCGGGGGAGCTCCCCTGACGCTGTCAAAATGATGACTCGTGCCCCGCCCGGGCGGCGCGGAACCCCGCCGCCGCTCATATCAAGAGATGGTACGGCTTTTGCTGTGGCAGGCTGTGCGACAAGGAGGGAGTTATGCCGGTACAGGGAATTTTCGGAACCACCGTGGAGCTGCTCGGCAAGAGCCTTGACCTCAGGGCGAAAAGGCACGCGCTGATCTCCTCGAACCTCGCCAACGTGGAGACGCCGGGGTACACCCCGAGCAACCTCTCCTTCGAGGGGCAGCTGAAGAGCGCCCTGAACAAGGGGGGGAGCGGGCCGGCCCCGCATCCGCGCCACATACCGCTCAAGGGGGGGGTAGCCGGACTGGACCGGGTGCAGGGCGAGCTGGTCGAGACGCCGGGGAAAAGCCCCGGCCCCGACGGCAACGGCGTGGAGCTGGAGAGCGAGATGGGGCGCATGGCCGAGAACCAGATCATGTACAACGCCACGGTGCAGCTCCTGGGCAAGAAATTCGAAGGGTTGAAACAGGCGATAAGGGGCACCCTCTAATGGACTTTTTTTCCTCGATGGACATCAGCGCCTCGGCGCTCAGCGCAGAACGGACCAGGATGAACCTCATCTCCAGCAACCTGGCCAACGTCAACTCGACCCGGACCGCCGAGGGGGGACCCTACCGGCGCAAGGACGCGGTCTTCACGGCGACCCCCGCCTCCGGCTCCTTCGGCGCGGCGCTCGGGAGGGCGGCGGATGCCAGACGCGTCGAGGTGTCGCAGATCACCGAGGACCGGAACCCGCCCCGGCTGCAGTTCGAGCCGACCCATCCCGATGCCGACCCGCAAGGGTACGTGGCCTACCCGAACGTGAACGTGGTGGAGGAGATGGCCGACATGATAACGGCCACCCGCAGCTACGAGGCGAACGTGACCGCTGCCCAGGCAGCGAAGAGCATGGCTCTCAAGACCCTGGAACTGATGCGCTAACAAAAAAAGAGGAGTAAAGTCATGCAGATATCGGCAATAAGCAACGTGAGCGGCCTGTCCGAGGCCTTTCCCATGAAACCGGCGGCAGGGGCGGTACAGAACCCGACCCTGGGCTTCGGCAAGCTGATGGAGGATATGGTCGGCAAGGTGAGCGAACTGCAGGCGAACGCGGACCAGTCGATCCGGGGCCTCGCCACCGGCCAGAGCCAGGGGCTGCACGAGGTGATGCTCGCGGTCGAGAAGGCGAGCATCTCGTTCCAGATGATGACCCAGGTGAGAAACAAGGCCGTGGAGGCGTACCAGGAGATCATGAGGATGCCCGTCTAGGGTCCGTTGCTCAGCAAACTCCCTCACCTTCAAGAGGAGGGGCTAACAACCCCATCCCCCTCCTGACCTCCCCCTTGAAGGGGGAGGAACTTAGGCTGGATGCCCTTTTGAAGGGGAACTTAAGCAGGATGCCCTTTTGAAGGGGAACTTAAGCTGGATGCCCTTTTGAAGGGGAACTTAAGCTGGATGCCCTTTTGAAGGGGAACTTGAACGGCAGGATGCTCCCCTTGAAGGGGAGGAACTTGAACAGCAGGCTGCAGATGTAACGTGGGGAGGCTATGCCCGAAGGTCTTAAAAAACTGCTGGAACCTTTTCTCGCTCTCAGTAACGGCAAGCGGATCGTCGTGGTCGGGGTGGCGCTCGCCTCCCTGCTCGCCTTCGGCGCGCTGATCACCGTTGCCAACAAGACCGATTATCGCCCCCTGTTCGCCAACCTCACCCCCGAGGATGCCGGCGAGATAGTCAAAAAATTGAAAGAGCAGAAGATTCCGCACCAGATCTCCCAGGACGGCAAGGCGTTGCTGGTCCCCTCGGACCAGGTGTACGACCTGAGGCTTTCGCTCGCCAGCGAAGGGCTCCCCCAGGGGGGAGGGATCGGTTACGAGATCTTCGACCGCAAGAACTTCGGCATGACCGAGTTCGTGCAGAAGCTCAACTACCAGCGGGCGCTGCAGGGGGAGCTGTCGCGCACCATCTCGCAGATCGCCGGCGTGGAGTCGGCCCGGGTGCACCTGGCGCTTCCCGAGCAGACCCTGTTCAAGGAGTCGGAAAAGCCGGCCACCGCCTCGGTGGTGCTGAAGATGCGCTCGAACCGGGGGCTCAGGGAGGCCGAGGTGCAGGGGGTGGTCCATCTGGTCGCTTCCTCGATCGAGGGTATGGACCCGGAGAACGTCACCATCCTGGACAGCCGGGGGAAGATGCTCAGCAAGAACTCCCCCGCCGACGCCGCCAGCAAGCTCAGCGGCTCCAGGCAGGAGACCCAGCGGCTCTTCGAGAAGACCGAGGAGGAGAAGCTGCAAAGCCTCCTGGACAAGGTGGTCGGCTCNNGAAGTACGAGGAGCGCTACGACCCGGAATCGGCGGCGGTGCGAAGCGAGCAGCGCAGCGAGGAGAAGGGGGGGGTGACCACCAGCGCATCCGGCGTTCCCGGGGTGCAGTCCAACCTGGGGCGGGTCGCCGGGGCGCCGGGCGCAACGCAGGGAGGGGGCACCAAGACCGACGAGACCCTGAACTACGAGGTGAGCCGCTCCACGGCCCGGATCATCGAGCCGGTGGGGAGCCTGAGCAAGGTCTCGGTCGCCATCCTGGTGGACGGCAGGTACGAGCTCGCTCCCGGAGCCAAGCCCGATGCGAGGCCCAAATACCTCCCCAGGAGCCCGGACGAGATGCTGAAGATCGAGGCGCTGGTGAAGAGCGCGGTGGGGTTCAACGCGGAGCGCGGCGACCAGGTGACGGTGGCCAACATCCCGTTCCAGGAGACCGCCGAGGGTGGGGTGGAGCCGGAGCGCTGGTGGGATATGCCGATCGTGCAGACGCTCCTGAAAAACGGCCTGATCGCCCTGGGGTTCCTGGCGCTGCTCCTGTTCGTGATCCGCCCCCTGCTGAAGATACTGAAGCAGGAGAAGCCGGCCAGCTTTCTCCCGGTACAAAGCGAGCTCGATACCATCCAGATGATCGAGGCGCAAAAAAGGGAGCACGAGAAGCTGAAGCTTACCCAGCTTGATCTGGTGGAGAAGGTGAAGCAGGACCCCTACCAGGTCGCCCAGATCCTGCAGAACTGGCTGGCGCACAAGGATTGAAGGTGAAAAAGCGATGCATAGAGGTGCTGCATGACCGGAGCTGAGAAGGCCGCCATCCTCCTTTTGTACCTGGGGCCCGAGGCGACGTCCAAGGTGTTCGGCCATATGGACGACGGCGACATCAAGAAGATCAGCCAGAGCATGTCGAAGCTCGGCCACGTGCCGCGCGAGGAGATCTCCGCGGTGGTCGCCGAGTTCACCGACATCACCAATCCGGAGAGCGGCTTCTTCTCGCAGGGGGAGGAGTTCGTCAAGAAGATCCTGGAGAAGGCGCTCGGTCCGGTGCGGGCCGAAACGCTGCTCCAGGAGATCCGCACCTCCGGCATCGGGGACATGTCCGACATCCTCTCCAGCATGGACCCGCGCACCATCGCGAACTTCTTCTCCCAGGAGCACCCCCAGACCATAGCGGTGGTGCTCGCCAAGCTGAAGCCGAAGCAGACCAGCGAGATCGTCTCCCTTTTGCCGCAGGAGCTGCAGGCCGAGGTGGTGATCCGGATCGCCGAGGTGGACCAGGTCTCCCCGGAGATCCTGGCCGAGATCGACGAGGTGATCCGGCTGGAGCTTACCGCCCTGGGCGGGGTGCAGAGATTCAAGGTGGGCGGGGTGGAGAAGGTGGTGGACATGTTCGCGCACCTGGACCGCAGCCGCGAGAAGAAGATCCTGGACAAGCTCGACACCATGAACCCGCCGCTGGCCGAGGTGATCAGGAAGCACCTGTTCACCTTCGAGGACATCTTCAAGCTGGACGACCGCGCCATCCAGGCGATCATGAGGGAGGTTTCCAACGACACCCTGACGCTCGCCATGAAGACCTCCACCGACGAGGTGAAGGACAAGATCTTCCGCAACATCTCCAGCCGCGCCGCCGAGATGATCAGGGAGGACCTGGAGGTGATGGGACCGGTGCGCCTGTCCGACGTGGAGAAGGCGCAGTCGGAGATCATCAAGATAGTCCGGAAGATGGAGGAGGAGGGGAAGGTGGTGATCGCGGGACGGGGGGCCGAAGATGTCCTCGTCTAAGATCATCAGGAAAGGGGGAGAGCCCCAGCGCCCCTATACCCTGGAGCCGTTGGGAGGCGGGTTCCCGGCCCAGGAACAGGACGTTTTCCGCGCCGTCACCCTGGGGAACGCAGGTCTCCAGGAGGTCGAGGCGGTCGAGGAGGAGCCGGTCGCCCCCCCCTGCATCCCGGAGGAGGAGGCGCTGAGCCGGATCCGGCAGGCGCATGCCGACGGGCTGCAACAGGGGAGAGAACAGGCCCGGGCCGAGCTCTCCGCGCTGACCGAGGCGCTGGCGCAGGCGCTGCTGGCCACGGGTTCGTTGCGTGCCCAGCTGATGCACGAGGCCGAGGAGGACCTCCTGAAGCTCTCGGTGCTGATAGCGCGCAAGGTGATGCTGCGGGAGTTCGCCTGCGACCCGGGCATCATGGCGGGGCTGGTGCAGGGGGCGCTGGAGCTCGCCTCGGATGTCGGGGATATCGTGGTGAGGCTGAACGCCGATGAGTACCAGGTGCTGGCCGACTGCCGCGAGTTCCGGGACCTTTTGAGCGAGAGACGCGGCGTCACACTGAAGGGGGACCCGGCGGTAGCGCGCGCCGGATGCCTGGTGGAGACGGTCCGGGGAAACATCGACGCCGGGCTGGACGCGCAGCTGGACGACATCTTGAGAAGGCTAACCGAGGAGAAGAGCTCTCGGCGCGAGGAACCCGGCAATGATTGACCTGTCAAGATATCTGCCGGTCGTGGAGGCCGCCAAGCCGGTCCGCTTCCACGGCAAGGTGACCCAGGTGGTCGGCCTGGTGATCGAGGGTTTCTGCCCGGATACCGCGGTGGGAAGCGTCTGCGAGGTGCACTCGGACGGTTTCCCCCCCATCCCCGCCGAGGTGGTCGGCTTCAGGGACAACAAGACCCTGCTGATGCCGCTGGGCGAACTGCGCGGCGTGGGGCTCGGCAGCATGATCTCGGTCCGGCGCGAGAAGGCTTCGCTCGGGGTGGGTCCGGGGCTTCTGGGACGGGTGATCGACGGGCTGGGGGAGCCGATCGACGACAAGGGACCGATCGCGGTGGCGGACGAATACCCGATCTACGCGCTGCCGGTCAATCCGATGAAGAGGCGCCCCATCAGAAAACCGCTGAACCTGGGGATCCGCGCCATCAACGGGCTTTTGACCTGCGGCGAGGGGCAGCGGGTCGGCATCATGGCGGGCTCCGGGGTGGGGAAGTCGACCCTTTTGGGAATGATCGCCCGCTACACCGAGGCCGACGTCAACGTGATCGCCCTGATCGGGGAGCGCGGCCGCGAGCTGCGGGAGTTCATCGAGAAGGACCTGCAAGAGGAGGGGCTCAGAAAGTCGGTCGTGGTGGTGGCCACCTCGGACCAGCCCCCCCTGGTAAGGATGCGCGGCGCCTACATAGCGACCACCATCGCCGAATATTTCCAGGCCCAGGGGAAGAAGGTGCTCCTGATGATGGACTCCGCCACCCGCTTCGCCATGGCGATGCGCGAGGTGGGGCTTGCCATCGGGGAACCCCCCACCACCAAGGGTTACACCCCTTCCGTCTTCGCCGCCCTGCCGAGGCTCCTGGAGCGCACCGGCAACTTCCAGGGGGGGAGCATCACGGGACTCTATACGGTGCTGGTCGAGGGGGACGACTTCAACGAGCCGATCTCCGACGCCATGCGCAGCATCCTGGACGGCCACATCATCCTGACCCGGGAGCTTGCGGCGCGCAACATCTACCCCCCGATCGACCTGATGAACAGCGCGAGCCGGGTCATGACCGACGTGACCAGCAAGGAACACCGGCGGCTGGCCGGGCAGTTCAAGGAGATCCTCGCCGCCTACCGGCAGGCCGAGGACATGATCAACATCGGCGCCTACAAGGTCGGCAGCAATCCCAAGATAGACTACGCCATCGTCAAGATGGAGCAGATGATCTCGTACATGAAGCAGGACGTGGCAGACGGGGTGAGCGTCGACGAGTCGATAGCGGCGCTGGCGCATATCTTTGCAGACTCCGGCATGCAGTGACGGGATAAAGGAGGCGGTGCGGCATGGCAGGACACGAGTTCAGGCTTGAGCAGGTGCTCAAGTTCCGCAAGGAAGTCGAGAAGATGCACCAGCTGGAGCTGGCAGCGGCCAAGCAGCAGCACGAAACGGCGCGCGACCGGCTGAGGAGCGAGAAGGCGGCCCTGGAGGCGCTGGAACAGGAATTCGCACAGCGTCAACTGAACGGGATCGAGGCCAAGGATCTGCAGCTCTACGGCGACTTCAGCAGGAGAAAGAGCCAGGAGATCCACGGCATGCGGGAATCCCTGGTCGGCCTCGAGAAGGTGGTGCAGGAGAAGCGGGAAGCCCTGCTGACCGCGGCCAAGGAGAAGAAGGCTCTGGAGGTCTTCAAGGAGAAGAAGCTGCGCGACCTGAGGATGGAGCAGCTCTGCAAGGAGCGCGCATTCCTGGACGAGATAGCGATACAGAGCAGGGGAGGCCAGAAGTGAGAAGGCTCTTGCTCTCGCCGGGGCCGATCGCCCTGGCGCTGTACCTGCTTGGCCAGGGGATGCCTTGCCGGACGGCCGCTGCGGCCGAGCCGCGCGGCGCCACTGCGAGGCAATTCTCGGACGATGCCGCCACTCTTGAACTGAAGCGGCAGCAGATGGCCGAGCGGGAGGCCGCACTCAAGGCGAAGGAGGATGCGCTGGGGAAGCTCTCAGCCACCCTTGACGCCAGGCTGAACGAGCTCAATGCGGCCAAAAAGGCGATCGAGGCCTCGCTTATTGCCAAGAAGAAGCAGGACAACGAGCGCTACAAGAAAATGATCAAGATCTATAAGGGATTGAAGCCGGAGCAGGCGGGGGACCTTTTGAACAAGCTGGACGGCAAGATGGTGATCGATCTGCTGAACCAGATGGACCAGAAGACCGCCGTAAAGCTGATACCGTTCATCAACCAGCCGAGGGTGCTGGAATGGACCCGCCTGAATCTGGCAGATTAATGACATGCTCCTTCCCCTCAGAACTTGCTCCCTCCCCTTCACTTGTCAGCCGTAGCCTTGGCGAAGGCTGAAGGGGAGGGGTGGGGATGGGGTGGAGCCACGATCTTAGGAGCTAAATCTTAAAAAAAAGGAGGTGAAAACGAGTGAGTATGATTCAAATTGCAGCAATGTTTCAAGAAATACCCCCCATGGCAACCATGCCATCGGTAAGGGGGACGGCAGCGTCGCCCGGAGCGTCCGAAGCAGGGGGTGGCTTTGCCGAGGTACTGCAGGGGAAGTGGCCGTCGCGAGTCGATGGCGGCGCGACCGGTGAAACGGCGGCCAAGGGCGAGCTATCGGGCGAGACCCTTAAGTCGGCTCCTTCAGGGAGCGCTACTGCTCCGGTTCAGGGTCAAGGCACGCCGCTAACGACGGATTCAGCAACGGCGCAGCAGCTAACTGGTCCAAAATCCGGGGAGGGCGAGCCGGTCACCGGAACTCCTCAGGCAAAGGGGCAGGGCGTGGAAGCAGGTTTAGGTGGTCTTATGCGCAACAGCTTGGCGGCCGTGGCGCAGCAGTCCGTACCGCCTGCCGACGCGGCACAGCAGGGCAAAGAAGTATCCGCAGTAATCGCAGCAGAAAGCAGACCTTCCATGGTGACTCCGTACAGATTGACGGGGGCTGACGTGGGAGCAGGTTTAGGTGGTGTTACGCGCAACAGCTTGGCGGCCGAAGCGCAGCAGATCACACCCCTTGCCGACGCGGCACAGCGTGGCAACGAATCATCCGCAGCCACTGCAACAACTGCAACAACTGCAACAACTGCAACAACTGCAACAACTGCAACAACTGCAGCAGAGGTCGGGCTTTCCATGCCGAATCCGAGCAGGGTAACCGTGGCATACGCGGAAGCCGTTCGGAGTGATGTCAGGCAAAATAGCTTGGCGGCCGAAGCGCAGCAGACCGCACCGGCTGCCGACCCGGCACAGCAAGGCATCAAAATAGCCGCAGCAACGTCAGCAACCGCAACAACCGCAGCGACAACCGCAACAGCAGGAACTGCCGCAGCAGAGGGCAAACCTACCATGCCGGTCCCGGGCAGAATAACGGGAGCAGACGGGGAAGCAGCTCAGGGTGATCTTAAGCGCAACAGCTTGGCGGCCGGAGCGCAGCAGATGACACCAGCTGCCGACGCGACACAGCAAGGAAAGGAGGCATCCGCAGCAGTAGTACCGGAGGCACCGGAGGCAACAACAGCAACTGCAGCAAATGCTGGCGAGAGCAGGCCTTCCATACCGTTTCGTGGGAGGATAGCGGGGGCATACGGGGAAGCTGCTCGGAGTGATCTTGTGCGCAACAGCTTGGCGGCCGGAGCGCAGCAGATTGCAGCAGATATCAACCAGACACAGCAAGGTGTTGAAGTTCCCGCAGCAGCCGCAGCACCGGCAACACCGGCAGCAAGCACAGCACCGGCAACACCGGCAACACCG
>DNRQ01000045.1:0-55294 GCA_003499925.1 Geobacter sp. | reverse complement strand
GGCAACACCGGCAACACCGGCAGCTCAGGCGGCTCAGGCAGCTCAGGCAGCTCAGGCCGCACCAGTGGAAACTGCAGCACCAGTGGAAACTGCAGCACCAGTAGAAACTGCAGCAACTGCAGCAGAGAACGACAGACCTTCCATGCCGACTCACGGCAGATTGGCGGGGGCAGACGGGGAAGCAGGTCGGAGTCATTTAAAGCGCAACAGCTTGGCGGCCAAAGCGCAGCAGATGACATCGGCTGCCGAAGCGACACAACAAGGCAGTGAGGTATTAGCAGCAACCGCAGCAAACAGCAACTCTCCCATGCCAGCACCCGGCAGCTCAAACGGGGCTGACAGGGAGGCGGACGGGAACGATACTGAGCGCAACAGCTTGGCGGCCGAAGCGCAGCAGAGCGTACCGTTTGCCGAAGTGCAGCAGAATGTACAGCCTGCCGACGCCACGCAAATTGTCGCGGCTGGCATAACCATGGTCACCGCGGGAGATATCGGTCTCCCGGCGCCGGAAAGGGGCGGCAGCCAGAATGAAATCCTGGAGCCCGGCGCGCAGGCGGACCCCGTGCTGGCAAAGCTGGAGCAAAGCGCTCCGCTGGGGGCTGCCCCGGCTGGTCGGGTCGAGGAGCAAACGGCAGCGGATGGATCTGCTGCGGCAGATGCAGGCAAGAGGTCGATTCCGGTCTCTTCAGCAGCCGTAACGGAACGAGTAGCAGCCTCCGTACAAGAGCGAGTATCAGCAGTCGAAAGCGAGCGAGTCGTCCTGGCGAAAGCGGGCACGGCCGCAGATAACGGACCAGAACTGTCCCGGCTTTCGCCTATGCAGGCGGTACACGAGCAGCATCGAGCTTCGGCGTCGCAACAACCGGCGCAGACAGCAGCGCAACAACCGGCGCAGACAGCAGCGCAACAACCGGCGCAGACAGCAGCGCAGCAACCGGCGCAGACAGCAGCGCAGCAACCGGCGCAGACAAAAGCGCAGCAAGCTGTGATAGAGAAGACAGGCAGTGAGGCACAGCAAGATCGCGGTGCGGCTGTTCCGGGGACACGACAAACCGGTGCAACGGCAGAGGGGTTCGTAGCCATGCCGGTGGGGAGATCACCATTTCAGTCGGCGCTTGCAACGCCGGCCACCGAAGTGAAAGACGTGCCGGCAGAGCATGTTCCTGCCGCGACACCCATGGCCGTTGAGACCGCGTCGCAAGTCGCTACCTCTCAAGGCGGCGGCGCGATACTGGGAATGCAGGACGAGGCACAGCAGGCCGGAATCCGCACGGGCGCTACAGAAGGGGCGCAAAAAGAGCTCGCAGCTTCCGTTGAAAAGGGGCAAGCTCCGGCGGCAACCGAGTCGGCGAAACAGCAGCCGGTCCAGGTGGAGACCGCACGGGTCGAGCCGGCCCGGACGGAGACGACCCCGGATACCGCGCCGGTTCCCGACAGCGGTGCGCAGTCGCCTGCGGACAGAAAGGACGCGCGAGCAGCAGAGGGACCCCGCAGCACGGGCGCAGCAGAAAAAGGTGCGGTGGATCAGGCCGGAGTGACGCAGAAAGTGTCCACTGAGGAGGCTTCGGGTATTAAAACTGCATCGGCAAACGCAGCGGCGAAGTTCGTCCCCTCGCAGGGAGGTTCCGGCCAGCAAGGCTCCGGAGATGCAGACAAGAAGGGTCATCCGGAGCAGAAGGCACCGGGGAGTGAAACGACTCCGGTCCAACCGATGGGGGTAGGGGCACAGACCACGGTAGCCGAGGTGACGACCCAGCAGGAGGCGAAACCGGTGCAGCTGAAGGGCGCGCTGCACGAGAGCATCCTGTCACAGGTCAAGGATGGCGTGATCACCCATGACGGCAAGGGAAACGGCAAGATGAGCATCACGCTCAATCCCGGCGAACTGGGAGAACTCAAGATCCAGGTCCGGATGGAGGACAACCGGCTCAGGGTCGAGGTCCAGGCCGACAACCGGATGGTGAAGGATCTCCTTATGAGCAATCTTGACAGCCTGAAGGAGGCGCTCTCGGGCAAGAACTTTACCATGGAAGGGTTCGATGTCTCTACCGGCGGCGGTTTCAACAGCCCGCTATCGGAGGAAAGAGGAAACCCACGGCAGCAGTCGGGCTTCCGATCCGCCAGGGCCGGGGGGTACGCCACTCAGGACGAGAGGCGAGTCAACTATCTGACGGCGGACGTCAACAACCTGCTGGACGTGAGGTTCTAATTACAGGAGGTATGACAGATGATAACAACCGTGGGATCGGCAGCAGCAGGCAGTAGCGCAGCCGAAGCGGCAATGAAGCAGTCGACGGGGATGAACAAGGACGATTTCCTGAAATTGTTCGTGACCCAGCTGCAAAACCAGGATCCCTTGAACCCGCAGGACGGCACGCAGTTCATCGGCCAACTGGCCCAGTTGACACAGGTAGAGCAGGCATACAACACCAACACCAACCTGCAGAACATGCTGAACCAGGCGAGTAACAGCGCAACCCTCGCCGCCGTTTCCCTGATCGGAAAACAGGTCGAAGCCCCGGGCTCCCAGGTGAACCTCCAGGCCGGAACTCCCGCCTCGATCAACTTCAGCCTGGCCCAGGCAGCGGACCAGGTGACGGTATCGGTGCAGGACGGAAATGGCACCGTCGTTAAGACGCTGACCGCCGGTGCCAAGGGCGCCGGGGCAGGAAACGTAACCTGGGACGGCACCGACAACGCGGGAGCCAAGCTGGCGTCGGGGGCTTACACCTTCAGCATCAGCGCCATGGGTGCCAGCGGCAACAGCGTAGCCAGCACATCCCTGATCAAGGGGAAGGTGGACGGGGTCGATATGTCAGGGGCCACCCCGGTGCTCTCCATAGGCAGCGTCAAGCTGAGCCTCACCGACGTCACCTCGGTAAGCGGGGGGGTGTAGCATGATCGACAACAGCATCTTGTTTCCGCAGCCGATTCAGGCTCCGGTCAGGCCGAAAAACGCAGCAGTCCCGCCCGGCGCAAAACCGGCAGGCAACGATTCACCCTTCGCCAAGGTACTGGACGAGAAACTCCCGGGGCAGCCGGTACGGCTTTCCCAGCATGCCGTGGAGAGACTCAAGTCTCGCGGCATCACCCTTTCCGAGGCCGACATGAAGCAGTTGGCGGGAGCGGTGGACAGCGTGGCGCAAAAGGGGGGCAAGGAATCACTTATCATGATGGGAGACGCGGCCCTGGTGGTCAGCGTCAAAAATCGGACAGTAGTGACAGCGATGGACCGGCAGGGGATGAAAGGTAACGTTTTCACCAACATAGACTCGGCAGTCGTTTTTTAAACCAAACCAGGAACTTTTTCTTTATGGGCTGGCCCTCCAGGAGGAAGCCCGGGGACACCGACCGACAGAGGTGTCCCGCAACCAAAACGGACTAGGAGGCAACAAATGAGTGTTACATCCGCACTGTATACCGGCGTAAGTGGTCTTTTGAACAACGGCGAAGCGATGAACGTTATCGGCAACAACATCTCCAACGTGAACACTGTCGGTTTCAAGCAGGGGAGGACCCTGTTTTCGGACCTCCTCTCCCAGAACGTCGCCAACGATTCCCAGATCGGCAAGGGTGTGCAGCTGCAGGCGGTGCAGAATATCTTCACCCAGGGGACTTCCCAGAATTCCGAAAACGTGACCGACCTTACCATCCAGGGGAACAGCTTCTTCGCCCTCAAGGCCCCGACCTCGGCGGCCCCGGTCGCCAATCAATCTTCCGCGTTCTTGAGCCGCGCCGGCGCCTTCCAGGTCGACAACAGCCTGACCCTGGTGAACCCGGACGGCTACCAGGTGCTGGATACCTCCGGCAATCCGATCAAGTTCAGCAACAACGCCACCGGCATAGCCGCTGCGGTGACGGCCTTCAATACGGCTAACACGGCCGTTCTTGCCACCAGCGCACCTATCGTGGCAGATATAGCCACCGCCCAGACCGCGGTAACCGCCATGCCCGTCTCGGCCGCGCGGACTGCGGCTCAGGCCCTGGTAACCGCCGCAACGGCCGCCAACACCGCTGCCAATACCGCCAACAGCGCCTGCATCGCGGCTCCCACCGCGGCCAACGCCCTTTCGGTCAACAACGCGGTGGCGGCAGCCTTTGCCGCATTGCAGGCCGCCGCGACTGCCGCGGGGACCACGACTTCCGCCGCAACCACCACCGCTGTTGACACCGTGGCAGCCAGGCATGATTCCGTGACGGCGGAAACAGGAAAGGCGTTCGGCAAGATCATCGGGGTCGCCAGCAACGGTTTGATCAGCTACCTCGCCGCCGACGGCGTCACCCAGAACTACTACGACACGAGCGGCGCCGTTGGCAAGCCGATCACCGCCGCCAACGCGCTCACCGTTCAGAGAATTGCCGTGGTGAACGCGTCCGATCCCGGCGCCCTGTCCAAAGCGGGCGGTTCCCTTTACCAGACCAACGAGAAGGCAGGGGTTGCCACAACCGGCTTTTCCCTGGCCTCGAACAAGCCGAACGGCACCAGCGAGCAGATCCTTTCCAACAGCCTGGAGGGTAGCAACGTCGACATGGCGAGCGAGTTCGTCAAGATGATCGTCACCCAGCGGGCCTACTCCGCAAACTCCAAAACCATAACCACAGCCGACCAGATGACCCAGGAAGTGCTGGGCCTGATCCGCTAGCCATCCGGGGGCGCGGCCTAGCCGCGCCCCTTGGAGCAGTTGACTCCGGCTGACGTGCCGTCTAGATGCGGCACGTCAGTCTTCTGACACTGACTCCAAAGCTGACACAGGCGTCGGTTCCGCGGCAGCACGGCATCGGTCCCCCCAAGGGGCGACCGTCGGCGGGCGCCGACTTGCGTCCGCTCCGCTCCCCCTTCAGGGTCAAAATATTGACCCTGCCCCTTTTCCGGTGCCCCCCCGATCAAATCCCGAAAGCGGATCAAATTCTGCAACTCATCGGAACTCGAAGGTTTACTTCCCCAGTCGGCTCCTTTTTATCCTGCTGCGGCAACCTTATCGACGCCGCCGGCTCCTTCTGGCATTTCGGTTGCAAGGGTAGTCATTGCGAATGCCAAGCACTAGCAGGAAAAGGAGAGACCCGGTATGGCCGAACAGGCAAAGGCGCAGGATGCCCCACCCAAGGACAAAAAGAAACTCTTCATCATCATCGGCGCTGCGGTAGCGCTGCTAGCCATCGGCGGCGGGGCGATGTTCTTCCTCGGGGGGAGCAAGAGCGAGGCGAAGCCGGCGCACGGCGAGGCGAAGGTGGAGGCGAAGGCCGAGGGGGGGCACGGCGAGGCCAAGCCGGGCGAGGCTGCCATCGGCGTCTATCCCTTGGAGCCGTTCATCGTCAATATCTACGACGGCCAGGAGATCCGCTACCTGAAGCTGAAGGTGGAGTTCGAGCTGGCTAACGCGCAGGTGAAGCCCGAGCTGGACGCCAAGGTGGCGCCGCTTCGGGACGCCATCCTGATCCTGCTCACCACGAAGACGATGCAGGAGATCCAGGACCTGCAGGGAAAGAACCAGCTCAGGGAGCAGATTCTGGCAGCGGTGGGGAAGATAATCCCGCCGGGTAAGGTGACCAAGATCTATTTCACAGATTTCGTGGTGCAGTAAGGGTGCCCTCGATGGAGAAAATTCTCACCAAGGAAGAGATCGACGCACTCGTGGCGGCCGTTTTCGAGGGGACGCTGGTCCCCGAGAAGGAGCTCGCCAAGGGTGGGGTGCAAGCCGAGCAGTTCGACCTGCTCGACATAGAGGCGCACCGGGTCATTCCCAACCTGGACATCGTCTACGACGGTTTCATCCGCTACAACAGGGTCACCATGTCGAACCGGCTGGGGCGGATGGTGGAGATCAAGAAGGAGGAGGCGCGCCCCTTCAAGTTCGGGGAGTTCCTGAGCGTGCTCCCCTCCCCGGTCTGCCTTGCCATCTACAAGATGGACCCGCTCAAGGGGGCGGCGCTGATCGCCTTCGACAGCACCCTGGTGTTCACCATCGTGGACAGCATCCTGGGGGGGAGCGGCGTTTCCTCCGGGCAGGGGATGAACCGGCTCTTCACCTCGATCGAGCTCAGGCTGGTCGAGAAGATCGTCAAGGACGCGCTGGCGGACCTTGAGAAGGCGTGGGCGCCGCTTTGCCCGGTGAGCATGAACCTGCTCCGGCTGGAGATGAACCCGCGCCTGGTGAACATAGTTCCGCCGGAGTACCAGGTGGTGACCATGTCCATGAAGATTCAGATAGAGGAGACGGTGGGGAACATGATCCTCGCCATCCCCTTCATGACCATAGAGCCGATCCGGGACAAGCTCAAGCGCGGGGTGCAGATGGATATGATGGCGGTGGATCCCCTGTGGTCCTACCGGCTGTCGGAGGAACTTTTGGAGGCTCCGCTGGACGTTTCGGTGGAGATGGGGGGAGCGACCATTACGCTCTCCGAGCTCCTGGAACTTGGCCCGGGGGATACCGTCATGCTGGAATCGAGCGGCAAGGACGAGTTGGTGGTCAAGGTGGGCGGTGCCAAGAAGTTTTTGGGAATAGCAGGCGTAAGTGGGGGTAACAAGGCGGTGCAGATCAGCCGTGCCCTGCATGGAGGGGGTGAAGATTGAGTGAAAGGCTTGCGTTAGAGGATCAAAAGGAAGCTCCGCAGATGAAGAACCTGGATTTCATCATGGACATACCGCTGCAGCTCACCGTGGAACTTGGCAGGACCAAGCTCCTGGTGAAGGATGTGCTGCAGCTGAACCAGGGATCGGTGGTGGAGCTTACCAAGCTCGCGGGCGAGCCGCTGGACGTATTCGTCAATTCCAAACTGGTGGCGCGCGGCGAGGCGGTGGTGGTGAACGACAAGTTCGGCATCAGGCTGCTGGACATCGTGAGCCCGAACGAGAGGGTGGACAAGGTGCTATGAAAAAGCTACCGGTACTTTCAGCTGCAACGCTTCTCTTCCCCGCCGGCGCGGCGTTTGCCGGCGGGGGAGGTCCGGAGCTGGCCGGAGGGCTGGCGCAGATGGTCGGCTCCCTGATCCTGGTGATCGGGATCATCCTGATCCTCTACTACCTGGCGGGGCGCTTCATGAAAGTACCGCAGGGAGGGGGGGGCGGCTACATCCGGGTGGTCGAGACCAGGCATCTGGCCCCCAAGAAGTCGCTGCTGCTGGTGGAGGTGGGGGGGGAGTACCTGCTGTTGAGCAACAGCGGCGAGGGGATCAACCTCATTAAGAAAGTGGAGATGCTGGAGGAGATCGAGGTCGTGGACGAGCATGGTTATGCGACCCTGATCCCGTTCCAGCTCAGAAAGAAGCTGAAGGCGATAGCCGGGGAGATTCCCGCCGGTGTTACCCGCCTGGTTCAGCTCAGGAAAAGTGGTGGTTTTGCGTGAGACACAAAAAGAGTTTGGGCGCCCTGCTTCTGGCAGTCGCCTCCCTGATATTGGCAGCTAGCGCCGGCGCGGAACCGCTGGCGCTGCCGACGGTGAGCGTCGGGGTGGGAAAGGTATCGAAGCCCGCCGACGTGGCGGTGGTACTGCAGATCTTCTTCGCGATGACGGTGATCTCGCTGGCGCCCAGTCTCCTGATGATGACCACCTCATTTACGCGCATCGTGGTGGTACTCTCCTTCCTCCGCTCGGCACTGGGGACCCAGCAGGCCCCCTCCAACCAGATCGTGGTCGGGCTCTCCCTGTTTCTCACCTTCTTCATCATGGCGCCGGTCTGGCAGCAGATCAACACCCAGGCGCTGCAGCCCTACAAGGCGCAGACCATCACCCAGGAAGAGGCGCTCAAGCGGGGGGTGGCACCGGTCCGGAAGTTCATGCTCTCCCAGGTCCGGGAGAAGGACCTGGCCCTGTTCATCTCCCTCTCCAAGCTCCCCAGGCCCAGAAACGCCGACGACATCCCGACCATGACGCTGATCCCGGCCTACATGATCAGCGAGCTGAAGACCGCGTTCCAGATCGGCTTTCTGGTCTTCATCCCGTTTCTCGTGCTGGACATGGTGGTCGCCTCCGTGCTGATGTCGATGGGTATGATGATGCTGCCGCCGGTCATGATCTCGCTCCCCTTCAAGATTCTTCTCTTCGTGCTGGTCGATGGCTGGGGGCTGGTGATCGGGTCGCTGGTGAAGAGCTTCGGATAGAACCCGGCTTGATGGACTTTGTGGACTTTGTGGACTTAATGGACTTTGTGGACTTTGTGGACTTTGTGGACTTAATGGACTTAATGGACTTAATGGACCTCCACGGCACCTGATCTCGCACCTACGCCGGTCTTAATCTTAATCTTAATCTTAATCTTTACCTTTACCTTTACCTTTACCTTTACCTTTACCTTTACCTGGAGTTCCTATGACACCCGAACTGGTCGTTCAGCTGGGGAGAAGAAGCTTCGAGGCGGTGCTGCTGCTCTCGGCGCCGCTTCTGATCTGCGCCCTCGTGGTGGGCCTGCTGATCAGTATCTTCCAGGCGGTCACCTCCATAAACGAGGCGACTCTCGCCTTTGCACCGAAAATCGCCGCGGTGATGATCGCCATGGTCGTCTTCTTCCCCTGGATGATGATGTACATGAGCGACTTCACCCGCGAGATCTACGGGATGATCGCTAACATGAGACATTAGCGTGTTCGAGGCCCTGCCGCTCTCCAGCCTGGACGACCTGATCCCCTTCGCCCTGGTCCTCGCCCGGGTAGCGGGGCTCTTCGCCGCCATCCCGATGTTCGGGAGCCGGATCGTCCCTGCCCGGGTCAAGGCTCCGCTGATCTTCGCCCTGGCGCTGCTCATCTTCCCGATGGTGCGGCCGGCGGTCATTCCCGCCGCCGGGGACGCCATCTCGCTGATCCTGCTTGTGATCCGGGAGACGCTGATCGGACTCACCCTAAGCCTCCTCTCCCAGTTCGTCTTCACAGCAGTCGAGTTCTGCGGCCAGCAGGTCGGCTCCCAGATGGGTATCGCCATGGCCGCCATGTTCGACCCGAACACCCAGGTGAACGTGCCGACCATGGCGATGTTCCAGGGTGCGCTGGCAACCCTGGTGTTCCTGGCCCTGGGGGTGCACCACTTCTTCATTGCCGGCATCGTCGAAAGCTACCAGATCATCCCGCTCGGTGCCTGGCATACCAGCCCCGGGCTCTTCAAGTTCCTGATCGACAGCAGTTCCGGCATCTTCATCGTCGCGATCAAGCTGTCGGCTCCGGTCGCGGTGGCGCTGCTCGCCACCAGCGTGGCGCTCGGCATCGTCGCCCGCAGCTTCCCCGCCATGAACGTCTTCATGGTTAGCATGCCGCTCAACATCGGGGTCGGCTTCCTGATCCTCGGATTGTCGCTCCCGGTCTTCGTGCGCGTCCTGCAGAGCGCCTTCGGAGGAATGGTGGGACAGATGAAGCTCCTCTTCAGGCTGCTCGCCTAGGTAACGCCATGTCCGAAGACAAACATTCCAAAACAGAAAAACCGACCGGCAAGAAGATCTCCGACGCCAAGAGCAAGGGGAGCGTCCCGCGCAGCAAGGAGATGACCTCGGCCATTACCCTGATCTGCGCCATGATCGCCCTCTACGCCAGCTCCGGCATGATCTTGTCCACCATGAAGCGCAGCATGCGCGACATCTTCGGGGGGCTTGCCACCATAGACATCACCTACGCCGGTCTGCACACCCTGATGATCAAGCAGTTCGGCTACATAGCGGTGATGCTGGCGCCGTTCATCCTGATCGTGATCGCGGCCGGCGTGGCGGTGGAGGTGAGCCAGGGTGGGGTGGTTATCAGCTCGGAGAAGCTGAAGTTCGACCTCGGCAAGCTCAATCCCGTGCAGGGGGTGAGCCGGCTTTTCAACAAGGATTCGGTCTTCGAGGTTGCCAAGTCGTTCATGAAGATGGGGATCGTAGGCTACATGGCGTACCAGATCCTGGCCGAGGAGATGGACGCCATCATCTTCCTGGTGGACCAGGATCTGCAGGGGATACTGGAATTCATCGGGCACATCGCCTTCAAGATGGTGCTGCACACCTGCGGCGTGCTGATCGTGCTGGCGGTGCTCGACCTGGCCTTCGTGAAGTGGCGCTTCCTGGACAACCTGAAGATGACCAAGCAGGAGGTGAAGGACGAGAACAAGAACTCCGAGGGGGACCCGGCGGTCAAGGCGAAGCTGAAGCAGAAGCAGTTTCAGATGGCGCGCAGGCGGATGCGGCAGATCATTCCGACTGCGGACGTCGTGGTGACCAACCCGACCCACTACGCGGTGGCACTGAAGTACGACCGGTTCCGGATGGGTGCGCCGGTGGTCCTGTTCAAGGGGGTCGACCAGATGGCGCTGCAGATAAAGATCGTGGCGCGGGAGAGCAACATCACCCTGGTGGAGAACCGGTTCCTGGCGCGGGAGCTCTACAGCCAGGTGGAGGAAGGCGGCGAGATCCCCGAGGGACTCTACGCCGCGGTAGCGGAGATCCTCGCCTACGTCTACGGCCTCAAAAGATAGTCTTTCACCCCCAAAGTATCAGCCCCGGATCGTATACCGTCCCGAGCTCGGGGTGGCGCGGCATCACCCTCAGCATGAAGCCGTGGCGCCCGCAGAACCGGCACTCCAGTTCGCCGCCGAAATGGCCGCTGCGCTCCGGATCTTCGGCAGGCACCAGCGGAACCATCTCGCCTCCCATTATGGTGCCGCGGGAGTCGAGCACCCCGAAGTAGACCTCCACCGCGATCTCGGAAATCGGTATCTGCCCGGGCGTGATGCGCACCTTGATGGGAAGCCTCTCCCCGACCGTTACCTCCCGGTCCGTCTCGGCCTCCACGGAGTCGATGGAGAGCTGTCCCCAGAGCCCGTGCAGCCGCTCCTTCCAGCGCGCCAGTTCCACGGCGAGCCTCAAGTCGTCCCGGTTCAGCCTCTCCCAGTGCTCGTAGGCCGGGATGTAGCAGCGCTTGGCATATTCCTGCACCATGCGGTCCGTGCTGAACACGGGGCAGAGCGTCTGCAGCGACGTCTTCATGAACGCTATCCACCCCCGGGGTATCCCGTCGCCGTCCCGGTTGTAGAAAAGCGGCACGATTTCCTTTTCCAGCAGGTCGTAGATGGCACGGCTCTCCACCTCGTTCTGGTACCCCAGGTCGTCGTAAATCTCCCCCCGCCCGATGGCCCAGCCGTTGTTGCCCCGGTAACCCTCGCACCACCAGCCGTCCAGGACGCTCAGGTTCAGCCCGCCGTTGAAGGCGACCTTCATGCCGCTGGTGCCGCTCGCCTCCTGGGGCCTGAGCGGGGTGTTGAGCCAGACGTCCACCCCCTGGACCAGGTGCCTGGCCACCGAGATGTCGTAGTCCTCGAGAAAGACGATGCGGCGCCGGAAGTGCTCCTGGCGCGAAACCTGTACGATCTGCCGGATCAGTTCCTTCCCCTGGTGGTCGGCGGGATGCGCCTTGCCGGCAAAGACGATCTGCACCGGCCGATCCTGGTGGTTCAGGATGGCGGCGAGCCTTTCCTTGTCCTGCAACAGGAGCGTCCCCCGCTTGTAGGTCGCGAACCGGCGGGCAAAGCCTATGGTGAGTATCTCCGGGTCGAGCACCTCGGAGGCGAGCGCGATCTCCTTGGCGCTGGCGTCGAGCTGACTCAGCTGTCCCTTGAGGCTCCTGCGCGCGTAGTCCACCAGCCGGGCGGTTCCCCTTCGGTGGGTGCGCCACAGCTCGGCGTCCGGGATGCGCGACACCTTGCGCCAGAGCAGCTCCGAGCTTTGCTCCTCGAGCCAGCGGGTCCCCAGGTAGCGGATCAAAAGGCCGGTCATCTCGTGGGAGAGCCAGCTTTTCTGGTGCACGCCGTTGGTGATGGAGGTAAGCGGCAGCTGCTCCTCGGGGAGGTCGGGCCAGACATCGGCCCACATCCTGCGCGACACCTCGCCGTGCAGCTCGCTCACGCCGTTTGAATGGGAGGAGAGTTTCATGGCGAGCACGGCCATGCAGAAGCTCTCGTTGCCGCGCCTCGGGTACTGCATGCCGAGCGCCATGAATTCGTCCCGGGAGAGTCCCAGGCAGCGATAGTAGTGACCGAGGTACTTCTCCAGGAGGTCCGGGGGGAAGTGGTCGATGCCGGCCTCGACCGGGGTGTGGGTGGTGAAGACATTCCCCCCCCGGACCGCTTCCAGCGCCTCGCTGAAGCTGAGCTTGTTCTCCTCCATCAGGATCCGGATCCGCTCCAGCGCCAGAAACGCCGCATGTCCCTCGTTCATGTGGCAGACGTTGGGCTCCATGTCGAGACGCCTGAGCGCCCTGATGCCGCCGATGGAGAGCAGGATCTCCTGCCTGATCCTCATCTCCTGGTCGCCGCCGTAGAGCCTGGTGGTGATCTCCCGGTCCGCCGGCGCGTTCTCCTCGAGGTTGGTGTCCAGGAGCAGGAGCCGCACCCTTCCCACCTGCACCCGCCAGACCTGCAGCTTGATGCTCCGCCCGGCGAAGTCGAGCTCCAGGAGGATCGGCCTCCCGGTGCCGTCCTTCTCCAGATGCAGCGGCAGGTTGTAGAAGTTGTTCTCCGGGTAGATCTCCTGCTGCCAACCCTCCAGGTTCAGGTACTGGCGGAAATACCCCTGCCGGTACAAAAGCCCCACGCCGACCAGCGGCAGCCCCAGATCGCTGGCCGACTTCAGGTGATCGCCGGCCAGGATACCGAGGCCGCCGGAATAGATGGGTAGCGATTCGTGCAGGCCGAACTCCATAGAGAAGTAGGCGATGCGCGTCCCGGGGTTGCCGTGGCGCTCGTACCAGGTCCGGGAGGCGAGATACTCCTGGAGCCTCTCCTCCACCTGGGACAGATGGGACATGAACCCCTCGTCCGCCATCAGGCTCTCCAGCGTGGCCTGCTGCAGGTTCCCCAGCATCTCCATGGGGTTATGCCGGGTGAGCCTCCAAAGCTCCGGGTCGAGCCGCTTGAAAAGGGCGATCGCTTCCGGCTCCCAGCTCCACCAGAGGTTGCAGGCGATACGCTGCAGCCCCGCGAGTTCCTTGGGGAGCGAAGGGACCACGATGAATCTGTGTAGCGTCGTGCTGAGGTTCATGCCGCACTCCTGGCTACTCCGGCTTGCCGATGCCGAACTTCTCCAGCCGGTATTGTAGCGTCTTGTAGCTCATGCCGAGCAGTGGCGCCGCCTTGCTGATCACCCACTCCGCCCTCTGCATCGCCTTGATGATGAGGTCGCGTTCCAGTTCGTCGATGCAGATCCCCTGCGCGGGGAACTCGAAGGGGAGGCTTCCCGCCAGGGTCGCCTCGTGGTGCACCTCTGCCGGCAGGTCCTCGGGCTGGATGCAGTCGCTCTCGGCCATCAGCACGCCGCGCTCGATGACCGACTCCAGCTGCCGCACGTTGCCGGGCCAGCCGTACTCGAGGAGGATCTTCAGGGCGGGCTTGCCGATCCCCCTGAGGGCGATGCCGCAGGAGGCGCTGTACTTCTTCAGGAAGAAGTTGGCCAGGGTGACGATGTCGTTTCCCCTCTCGCGCAGGGGGGGGAGGGTGATCCTGATCACGTTCAGCCGGTAGAAGAGGTCCTCGCGGAAGGAGCCCCGCTTGGTCTCCTGCTCCAGGTCCTTGTTGGTGGCGGAGATGATCCTGACGTCGACCGGGATGTTGAGCTTCCCCCCGACCCTCCTGATCTCCTTTTCCTGGATGGTGCGCAGCAGCTTGGCCTGCATGGCGGTGTTCATCTCGCCGATTTCATCCAGGAAGACCGTTCCCCCCTCGGCGGCCTCGAAGATCCCGATCTCCCGGCTCCCGGCGCCGGTGAAGGACCCCTTCTCGTGGCCGAACAGCTCGCTCTCGATCAGGGAGTCCGGGATCGCCGCGCAGTTGATGGCGAAGAAGGCCTTCTCCTTGCGGGGGCTGCCGTCGTGGATGGCGCGCGCCACCAGCTCCTTGCCGGTCCCCGATTCCCCGTAGATCAGCACGGTGGTCGAGGTGGGGGCGATCTTGTTGATCATCCGGACCACCTCCAGCATCTTCGGGTGCTCGCCGATCATGCTGGGAAGCGCACGGCTCTCGGCGAGCTTTTTGTGCAGCACCCTGTTTTCCTTGAGGAGCATGAGGTGCGCGAAGGCGCGCTGCAGGGTGAGGATCAGGTCGTCGCGCTCCAGAGGCTTCTCCAGGTAGTCGAAAGCCCCCTTCTTCATCGCCTCCACCGCCGAGTCGATGGTGCCGTGGGCGGTCATCATCACCACGCACTGCGAGGGGTTTTCCGAGAGCGCCCGCTCCATGAGCTCCATGCCGGACATCCCCTGCATCTTCAGGTCGGTGAGGAGCAGGTCGAACTCCGCGTGCTCCAGCGCCTCCAGCGCCTCCCTGGCCCCGGGCACCGCCAGGACGCGGTACCCCTCCTTGCCCAGAATGGCGGAAAGGATGTCGCGCTGCCCTTTTTCGTCGTCTATGATCAGGATGCTGCCGGTCATGCTGCGCTCCAGTGGTGAAACAGGTGAAAAACAGGTAAAGGTAAAGGTGAAAAGCAGGTAAAGGTAAAGGTGAAAAACAGGTAAAGATTAAGATTAAGCGGAGGAGCGCTCCCCCGGAAATCACATCGGATGCAGATAAGGTCCGTATCGGCTTGTCAGCTCGATGCAGATAAGGTCGCGTATCGGCTCCCCCCTTTGAAAAAGGGGGGTTGGGGGTGATTTAGCCCCCGGTAGGCTGGCGAACCATGTTCCCCCCAAGGCTACCCCGCGCTCAGCCCAGCGGGAGGTTCACCGTGAAGGTGGTCCCCTCGCCTTTGCGGCTTTTCACTTCCAGGCTGCCACCGTGCTCCTTGACGATCCGCTCGGTAATGGCGAGCCCCAGCCCGATCCCCGCCTCCTTGGTGGTGAAATAGGGCTGGAACACCTTCTCCAGGTCCTGCGGCTCGATCCCCACCCCCTGGTCGCTGAAGGTCAGGTGCAACGCCCCCGCCTCCCGGTCCAGGTTCGCCCCCAGCGTGATCCTCCCGCCGTCGGGCATCGACTGGGCGCCGTTGGTGATGAAGTTGCACAGGCAGTTGCGCATCAGTTCGGGATCGACCAGCATCGAAGGCAGGTCGTCGGGGATGTCCCGGAGCACCTCGATGCGCTGCTCCTTCAGCCTGTCCTGCATGATCGGCATCGCCTTGTCGATCAGCTCCCGGTAGCTTATCTGCTGCAGCCGCAGCTTGAGCGGCCGGCCGTAGTTCATGAAATTGAGCACCATGTAGTTGGCCTTGCGCACCTCTTCCTTGATGTTGTTCGCGATCGACTCGAGTTCCCCTCCTTTTTCAGGACAGGAGGGGAGCAGCTCGCTCTTCAGGTGGTCGATGGCCAGGCTGATGTAATTCAGGGGATTTCTGATCTCGTGGGCGATGCCGGCCGCCAGCTGCCCCACCTTCGAGAGGTGCTCCGCCTCGTAGAGCCTTTTTTCCAGCAGTTCCTTTTCCTTGAGCTTCTCCACCAGCTCGTTCAGGTTTTCAGCCAGCTCCCCTATCTCGTCGCCGCTCTTCGCGTGGAAGGTGACGCTCAGATCCCCAGCCGAGACGTTCTTCACCCCGGTGGCCAGCCGGTGGATCGGGGAGGTGTACTTGCGGGCCAGGAAGATGGTGACGAACATGCCGATCAGGAAGACGACGCTGGTGGCCGCCAGCCGCTTGACGAAGTTGGCGTGCTGGATGTCCCGGATGTTGTCCAGAAGCAGGTTCACCTGCACGTAGCCCAGCTGCTCATCGCCGACGATCACCGGAACCACCAGGTCGTAAGGCTTGAGCGAGGAGCCGGAGCCCCCCTGCCGGCGCGAGGCCTTCAACCCCTTCTCCAGCTTCTTGATCTCCTGCTTCTTGCCGACCCGGGCCGGGTCGGAGGAGTTGATGATCTCGCCATCGTTGTTGATGATGTTGATCTCGTTGACCCCCCTGTTCCTTGCCTCCTGCAGGTACTCCATGAGACGGGACGATTCCGCCTCGGTCTCCGAGGTGAGGTCCTCGACGCTCAGCTGGATCGCCTTCGACACCACCGTGGAACTCTCCTGGATCTCCTCCACCAGATCGTTCTGGCTGAACTGGTTCAGGACGAACAGGATCAGCATGGCGATGACCAGCATCGTGAGCATGATCATCACCAGCTTGGTATTGAGTCTCATTGCTGCGACCTTCTTCCGGATGAATTTGCGCTAATCAGCTCGAAGTTTGCAAGTATACAACAGCGTCGACTGCTAGACAAGATGTATGTCCTGCCCGCGGCTGCGCCGCCAGTCCGGGGCGGATTAATCCGCTTCCATTAGTGGGGATTAGCTGCTAAGATGCCGGTCGGTTGTGCTTTGGTCATGACAAATGGGGGGGGAGGGTTGTGGGATGAACTACATCGTCGACAGGATTCCCGGCAATGTGAGGATCGATCCGGATGCCGGAGGGCAGGAGCGCCAGCGCAAGCGTGAGAAGCCGGCGCACAAAAACGATGCCGGGGACAGCGTCAGTATCTCCGACGAGGCGAGAAGGCGCAGTGCCCAGGGGGACGGGAGCGACCCCCGGGAGCCCGGCGAGTGAGCATCAGCTGGTAAAGAGCGCCCTGTCCTTTTCGAAGGCGGTGCCGAAAGTCTCCAGCATCGCGTTCGCCTTCAGCTCGGAGAGCTTCAGCACCTGCCCCGCTTTGGAACCGGCCAGGTCGATCCCTTCCCGGGGCTCCCTTACCCCGATCCCGAGCTTCAGGCAGAAGTGGTCGGCCAGGGCGGTGACTGCGGTAAGGTTCACCAGGGGCGGGGCGTCCAGGGTGTCGAAATCCAGCCTGTGGTGCTGCAGGATCGCCACGGTCAGGGCCTCCGGGAAGTTCCATTTCTTGATCACGTAGGCACCCACCTCGTCATGGCTGAACGGATAGACGCTCCGCTCGGCCTCTCCGAAGGAAATTCCCTCGTTGTAGCAGTGCTGCATCACCTCCTGAAACTTGGCCCGATCCAGCGTATTCATGATGATCTTGCCGATATCGTGGAACAGGCCGGCCAGGAACGCCTCCTCCTCGTTGGCGGCGCGGGTCTGGCTGGCGATGATCCTGGCAGCGAGCCCTGCGGCGAAGGAATGCTCCCAGAGCATCTTTTCGGTCAGGCCGTACGGTTTGTAGACCTGCTTCAGGGACGCGGCGACCACCAGGCTGCGCAGGGTACTGAAGCCCAGGACCACGATGGCGCTGGAGAGGGTCTGGATCTGCCTGCGGCAGCCGTAAAACGAGGAGTTGGAGATCTTCAGGACGCGAGCGGCGACCGCGGGGTCGGATGCTACGATCTTGGCGAGTTCTTCCGCCGTGGCGGTCTCGCTTTCGATGAGCTGCATCACCTTGATCGCTACCACCGGGATGGTCGGCAGGTCGGCCGCCGTCATGATGGCTGTTTCAAGTTCTTTATTCATGTTTTTATATCCTTGTTTCAAATGCACGGGTAGCGCGCAGGATCAAGATATACCAGATCGTTACCTTTAATCAAGCGGGGATTTAATGATTGAAAGGGTGCACGGGGCGGGCTATACTGGCCCAAAAAAGGGAACGGGTTTTCACATTGATAGTAAAAAGTACCGAATTCATTAAAAGCGCCACCAAGCCCGCTCATTACCCGGAAGGGGATCTGCCGGAGATCGCCTTCGCGGGGCGCTCCAACGTCGGGAAATCGTCCCTGGTCAACGTGCTGGTGAACAGGAAGAACCTGGTCCGCACCAGTTCGACGCCGGGGCGCACCCAGCTGATCAATTTCTTCCAGGTGAACGACAACTTCATGCTGGTCGACCTGCCGGGGTACGGCTACGCCAAGGTCCCCCTGGCGGTAAAGAAGGACTGGCGGCCGATGATGGAGACCTACCTCTCCAAGAGGAGGAACCTGCGCGGGGTGGTGCTGATCCTCGACATCCGCCGGACCCCGGTTGAGGAGGACCTGCAGATGCTGGCCTGGCTGCGCGCCTTCTCGATTCCCCCCATCATCGTGGTCACCAAGTGCGACAAGCTCTCCAAGAACGAGCGTGCCAAGCAGAGCGCCATCATCATGGCGCGTCTGGGGCTGGAAAAGTCCGATCTGAACTTCTTCTCCGCCCTCTCCAGGGAGGGGAAGGACGGCATCTGGGCGCGCATCGACGCCCTTTTGGAGGCCGCCTCCGCCGAAGCCGCCGTGGTTGCCGGGCCTCCCCTGCAGGTTATTGATTGACATTAGCGGTTGCCTCTGTTAAAAACCTGTTTCAACTATAGATAGTTATCGTCCGGGTGCCCCGAGAGGGGTTAAAAGGGAAGAGGGTGGAAATCCCTCGCTGTCCCGCAACTGTGAACGGTTATGAAAGCCGCAACAACGCCACTGATAGCATCGGGAAGGCGCGGTGAGTAAGTAGACCCGTGAGTCAGGAAACCTGCCAGGATGAATGCTTAATTGGAACCTCCGTGGTAGAGGGGCTAAAGCCAGAATCGTATCTTTTTTCCGACTTTTGACCCCCCTTCCACTGGAAGGGGGGTTTTTTCGTGTCCAAAGTGATCCTGGTGACGGGGGGGGCGCGCAGCGGCAAGAGCCGTTTCGCGGAGCGGCTGGCCGAGGGGTTTGCCCCGATGCGCGGCTATCTGGCGACCGGGGAGCCGGGGGATGCCGAGATGGCCGAGCGGATCGCGCGCCATCGCGGCAGGCGCGGCAGCGAATGGCAGACCGTGGAGGAGCCGCTGGAGGTGACCGGCGCCGTGCTCCGCAACGACGGGCGCTTCAGCGTCTTGCTGGTCGACTGCGTCACGCTTTGGCTGTCCAACCTGCTGTTCCGGGGGGAAGGGGGCGCCGAAGCGGCGCTGCTGCGGGTCGCCGAATTCACGGCAAGCTTTGCCGCCCTGAAGACCCCGCTCATCATGGTCACCAACGAGGTCGGCATGGGGATCGTGCCGGAACATCCGCTGGCCAGGAGCTTCAGGGATCTCGCGGGCGAGGCGAACGAGATGATCGCGGCCCGGGCCGACGAGGTGTACGTCACCATTTCCGGGTTGCCGCTGAAGCTGAAAGGGTGAAGCAAATAAAATACAGGGAGTCACCATGGAACTGTTAGACAGGACGCTGGCGAAGATCCAGCCGGTAGACGACGGGTTCATCGCGAAGGCGCAGGCGAAGCTGGACAACAAGACCAAGCCGCTCGGCTCCCTGGGGCGCCTGGAGGAGTTGGCCCGCAGGTTTGCCGCCATCACCGAGACCCTTGCCCCCGAAGCCGGGAAGAAGGTGATCTTCACCTTCGCCGGTGATCACGGCATCGTGGAGGAGGGGATCTCCGCATTCCCGAAGGAAGTGACCCCGCAGATGGTGCTCAACTTCCTGCGCGGCGGCGCCGGGGTCAACGTGCTGGCGCGCCACGTCGGAGCCGAGGTGCGGGTGGTGGACGTCGGGGTGGATTTCGACTTCGACCCCTCCCCGGGGCTGATCATCCGCAAGATCGCCAGGGGGACGCGCAATTTCGCCAAGGAAAGCGCCATGACCCGGGAGGAGGCGGTCGCCGCCATCGAGGTCGGGATCGCCCTGGCGGAGCAGGCCAAGGAAGAGGGGATCGCCATGATCGGCACCGGCGAGATGGGGATCGGCAACACGACCCCCTCCTCGGCGATCATCGCCGCCATCTCCGGCTGCACGGTCCGCGAGGTCACCCACCGCGGCACCGGCATCAACGATCTGGCGCTGGAGCACAAGATATCGGTGATCGAGGCGGGGCTTCTCCTGAACCGCCCCGACCCCGAGGACCCGCTCGACGTGCTCACCAAGGTCGGGGGGCTCGAAATCGCCGGGATTGCCGGGCTGGTGCTGGGAGCCGCTGCCAACCGGATACCGGTGGTCGTGGACGGTTTCATCTCCACCGCCGGCGCCCTGATCGCATCCGAGATGCACCCGCACGTGAGGGACTACATCTTCGCGGCACACAACTCGGTGGAGATCGGGCACCGGATGATGCTGGAGCGGATCGGTGCCCAGCCGATACTCGACCTGCAGCTGCGGCTAGGGGAGGGGACCGGCGCGGCACTCGCCATGGGTCTCATCGAGGCCGGGGTCAAGGTGCTGAACGAGATGGCGACCTTCGCCGAGGCCGGGGTGGCCGAGGGGTAGGGCGGTGGCATCAGGGGGGTAACGCAGCATGAGACTGTTCCTCATCGCGTTCCAGTTCCTCACCATCGTCCCGCTCCCTGGCACGGTGCGCTGCGAGGAGGAGGACCTGGGGCGCTCCATGACCTTCTTCCCGCTGGTGGGGCTCGCCATCGGGGCGCTTCTGGCCGGCGCCGATTTCCTGCTGGCGCCGCTGCTGCCTCGCGGCGTGGCCGACCTGGTCCTGGTCGCGCTCCTGAGCGTGGTGACCGGGGGGCTCCACCTGGACGGGCTTTCCGATGTCTGCGACGGGCTGGCAGCGCGTGGATCGCGGGAGCGTTTTCTCGACGTGATGAAGGATCCCCGGGTGGGGGCGGTGGGGGCGGTCGCCCTCGTGCTGGGGCTCGGCCTCAAGTACCAGGCGCTTCTTGCCGTGCCGCTTCAGTACAAGCGTGAGGTGCTGCTTTTCTTTCCGCTCGTGGCGCGCTTTGCCCAGGTGCAGATGACCGTGGGGGCGAAAAGGGCTCGGAGCGACGGCCTCGGTTCCGTCTTCGTCGGCGGCGCCGGGCTCACCCAGTTCGTATTGTCCTGCATCTTCACCCTGGCGGCCGCCTATGGGCTCCTCGGCGTGAACGGGCTTTACTGCAGCGTGCTCCTCTACCTGCTCACCTGGGGCATCAAGCTCTGGTCCCACCGGAGGCTGGGCGGCATCACGGGAGACCTGATCGGCTGCGCCAGCGAACTGAACGAGATTTTTTGCCTGCTGTTTCTGCTGGCGCTGCTGCGTCAGGGGGCAGGCTTTACAGGAGCAATTCCGTGACCGAAAAAACCCGTATCCATCTGATCCGGCACGGCGAGGTGGAAGGCGCCAATCGCTACAACGGCCACAGCGACGTAGAGCTGACGGCACGCGGGGTGGAGCAGTACCACGAGTTGAAGCCGCGTCTGGACGCCGACCGGATCAGCGCCTGCTATACCAGCGACCTGTCCCGGACCGTGCGCGGCGGCGCGATCCTCGGCCCGTACCTGGGTGTGGAGCCGGTCAAGGTGCCGGAACTTCGTGAGCTTAACTGCGGCGAGTGGCAGGGGCTTTCGCTCGCCGAGATCCAGGCGAGCCGTCCGGACCAGTGGGCCGCGCGGCTGGCAGACCTGGTGAATTTCCGCGCACCCGGCGGAGAGAGTCTCAGCGACCTTGTGGCCAGGGTGCTGCCGGCGCTGGCCGGTATCGTTGCCCGGCACCGGGGCGAGGAAGTCCTGGTGGTGGCCCACGGCGGGGTGAACCGCGTCATTCTGATGGATGCCATCGGGGCGCCGACCTCGTCCCTGTTCAGCATCGAGCAGCGTTACTGCTGTATGAACATCATCGATTATTATGCCGACGGCAACGCGGTGGTGAAGCTTGTCAACGGCTGACGGGGGGCGCGACTCTTTCATGAAGCGGATCGTCATCGCAGCGCCGCACAGCGGCTCCGGCAAGACCACCCTCACCCTCGGCATCATGGCCGCCCTGAAGAGTCGCGGTCTGAGCGTCGCCCCGTTCAAGGTGGGTCCCGACTTCATCGATCCCGGCTATCACAGGGTGGTGACCGGCACCCCTTCCGTCAATCTGGACGGCTGGATCTGCGCTCCCGGGTTCGTCCGCGCCAGCTTTGCCCATCACGCGGCGGGGGCGGATATCGCCGTCATCGAGGGGGTCATGGGGCTGTTCGACGGGATCGACGGGGTTTCCGAGGCGGGGAGCACGGCCGAGATCGCCAAGCTGTTGGGTGCCCCGGTGATCCTGGTTGTGGACGCGCGCAGTCAGGCGAGAAGCGCCGCAGCGCTCGTGCACGGCTTCGCCTCATTCGACCCCGGTGTCCGGCTGGCAGGTGTCATCTTCAACAACGTGGCCAGCCCCAACCATGAGCGGGTTTTGCGCGAGGCGCTGGCCGCCGGCTGTCCGAAGGTGGCGTTGCTAGGCTGCGTCCCCAGGGATGCAGCGCTGGCCATACCGTCACGTCACCTGGGTCTGTTGACCGCCGAAGAAAACCCCCTCTCCGAGGGTTTCGTCGAGCATCTAGCCCGGGTAATCGACCGGCACCTGGATCTGGCAGCCATCCTCGATCTGGACGAAAGCGAGCAGGTCCACCAAGTCCACCAAGTCCATAAAGTCCATAAAGTCCATAAAGTCCACAGCGTCCATGAGCCCAAAGCCGAGCCCACCGTCCCCGTTCCAGACTCCGCCGCCCCCCCGGTCAAGATCGCGGTGGCGCGCGACGCCGCCTTCTGCTTTGTCTACCAGGACAACCTGCGGCTCTTGAGGGAGAGCGGGGCGGAGCTCTGCTGCTTCTCGCCTCTGCAGGACCAGGCGCTTCCCGCCGGGATCTCCGGGGTCTATCTCCCCGGGGGGTACCCGGAGCTTTTCGCCGAAAAGCTCGCCGGCAACCACCGGCTCAAGGAGGAGATCCGCGGGGTCGTAGAGGCGGGGATGCCGGTCTACGCCGAGTGCGGCGGCTTCATCTATCTCACTGGCGGGGTCGCGTCCGACCAAGACGTGGCGCACCCCCTGGTCGGCATCTTCCCGGTCCGGACCCGCATGCTGCCGCGCCGAAAGGCGCTCGGCTACCGCGAGGTCGAGCTTCTTGCGGAGAGCGTGATCGGAGCCAAAGGGACCATCGCCCGTGGACACGAATTTCATTATTCCGAGATGGAGGAGATGCCTGCCGGGATCGAACGGCTCTACGCGGTCAGCAGGAAAGGCGTCGCTCTGGAACCAGAGGGATACCGTTACAAAAACTGCCTCGCCTCCTACATCCATCTTCACTTCGGCAGCTCACCGGCGATGGCAGACAGCTTTGTGGGACACTGCAGGGCATACAGAAAAGGGAGTCTCACATGAAAACACAGATTGAACTGGCACGCGAAGGGGTTACCACCCCGCAGATGGCAACGGTCGCAGCGGACGAGGGGGTAACGCCCGAGTACGTGCGGCAGAAGGTGGCCGAGGGGCGCATCGTCATCCCCTGGAACCGGATCAGGAACCCGAAGGTGGCCGGTATCGGCGAGGGGATGAGGACCAAGGTGAACGCCTCCATCGGGACCTCGTCCGACATCATCGACTACGCGGCCGAGGTGCGCAAGGGTCTTGCCGCAGCCGAGTCCGGAGCCGATACCCTGATGGAGCTCTCGGTCGGCGGCGACCTGGACCGGGTGCGTCGCGAGGTGATCGCGGCGGTCGATCTGCCGGTCGGCAACGTTCCGCTCTACCAGGCATTCTGCGAGGCGGCGCGCAAGTACGGCGATCCCAACAAGCTCGACGACGAGATGCTTTTCGACATCATCGAAAGGCAGTGCGCGGACGGCATGTCCTTCATGGCGGTGCACTGCGGCATCAACCTCTACACCCTGGAGCGCCTGAGAAAGCAGGGGTACCGCTACGGCGGCCTGGTCTCCAAGGGGGGGGTCAGCATGGCCGCCTGGATGATCGCCAACGGCAGGGAGAACCCGCTCTACGAGAAGTTCGACCGGGTGGTCGAGATCCTGAAACGCTACGACACGGTCCTCTCCCTAGGCAACGGGCTGCGCGCCGGCGCCATCCATGATTCCAGCGACCGCGCCCAGATCCAGGAACTGCTGATCAACTGCGAGCTCGCCGAGATCGGACGCGAGATGGGATGCCAGATGCTGGTGGAGGGGCCCGGGCACGTGCCGCTCGACGAGATCGAGGGGAACATCAAGCTGCAAAAGAGGATGAGCGGCGGCGCCCCCTACTACATGCTCGGCCCGATCGCGACCGACGTGGCGCCCGGCTTCGACCATATCACGGCGGCCATCGGCGCCGCGCAGTCCTCGCGCTACGGCGCCGACCTCATCTGCTACATCACCCCCGCAGAGCACCTGGCGCTTCCCAATGAGGAGGACGTCCGGCTCGGCGTGAAGGCGGCCAAGATCGCAGCCTACATCGGCGACATGAACAAGTATCCCGAGAAGGGGCGCCAGCGCGACAAGGAGATGAGCAAGGCGAGAAGGGATCTGGACTGGCAGCGGCAGTTCGAGCTCGCCCTCTACCCCGAGGACGCCAAGGCGATCAGGGGGAGCCGGACCCCCGAGGACGAGAAGACCTGCACCATGTGCGGTGACTTCTGCGCCTCCCGCGGCGCCGGGAAGATCTTCTCCTGCGACCTGCGCGGTGACAAGATCTGATGGCAAGGATACTGTTTCTCACCAGCATCTCTCTTCTGGCTGCGACCCCGGCCTTTGCCATGCACATCTCCGAAGGGATACTCCCCTTTTCCTGGGCCCTTCTCTGGTCCCTGGCGGTCGTGCCGTTTCTCGCCCTGGGGGTGAAGCGCCTCAATGTCCTGGCGCGGGAGGATCTCTCCCTGAAGCCGCTCGTGGGACTTCTGGCCGCCGTCGTCTTCATCATTTCCTGCATGCCGATACCGGTGCCGACCGCGGGAACCTGCTCACACCCCTGCGGCACCGGCGTCGCGGCGATCCTGGTCGGTCCGCTGGTCAGCGTGGTGATCGCCGCGGTCGCCCTCCTGATCCAGGCGCTCTTCCTGGCCCACGGCGGTCTATCCACCCTGGGAGCCAACACCTTCTCCATGGGGGTGGTCGGTTCGCTGGCCGGCTGGCTCGCCTTTCGGGGCGTGCGCGGCATGGGGGGAAGCCTGGCGGTCTCAGGCTTCATCGCCGGGATGCTCGCCGACTGGGGCACCTATGCGGCGACCTCGCTGATACTGGCGTCCGGCATCCGCGGTGACGCGCCCCTGCTGCCGCTCTTTTTCCAGGTGGTGCTTGCCTTCATTCCGACCCAGCTGCCGCTCGGTATCCTGGAAGGGGTGATAACCGCAGGCATGGTGACGCTTTTATATAGAAAACGCCCGGATCTTCTGGTCAAGATGCGGGTGATAACCGAGAAGGAGTTGCCTACGCATGCCTGAGCGCAAACGGAAGTGGAGGATACTTCTGATGCATACGATCATCCTCCCGACGCTTTTCTTCGGGATCTACTTCTTCTCCCTGGCACCGAAATCGTGGGAGGGCGTTGACGAGGCGGTGGTGGAGAAGATCGCCAAGGAGCACGGCCGCGAAGCGAGAGAGCCGCTCATCGATCCGGGGTCCGGCGACCTGCTGCTCTTCGGCTTCCTGTTGGCAGGGGCGGTGGGTGGCTTTGCCGCCGGGTACTACTGGCGCGAACTGACGAAGAAGGGTTAGCCGTTCGTTCCTCGGAAAGGAAACCATGCACCATTTCACACGACAGATGCACGACAGCTCCCATCCGGTAAGCCGCATCGACCCCAGGGTGAAGCTCATCAGTGCGCTGGCGCTCCTGGTTATGGTGATCAGCTGTCAGGGGCTTGCCTTCCCCTTGCTGGTCGCTTTTCTCTGCATGGGGCTCTGCCTGAGCCTCGGCATCCCGGTCCGGACCCTCGTCCTGCGTTTTTCCGAGCCGCTCTTCATCGCGGCAATGGTTCTGGTATTGAAGCTGTTCTTTGCCGGCACCCTCCCGCTATTCTCCTTCGACATCGCCGGATTCGAGCTGACAGGGCACCGCGACGGGCTGATGGAGGGGGTGCGGATCGCAAGCCGCATCATCGGCGGCGTTTCCCTGCTCGCGCTGGTCGGCTTTTCGACGCCGTTCACCGAGGTGATGGCCGCGCTCTCCTGGCTCAGGGTGCCGCAGGTGCTGGTCGACGTGGCCCTTTTCGCCTGGCGCTACCTGTTCCTGCTCCTGGAGGATGCGCAGGTGGTGTACAACGCCCAGAGAAACCGCCTGGGCTATGTCGGTTACCGGCGCGGGGTGAGCTCCTTCGGCACCCTGGCCGGCGTACTGGTGATCAAGGCCTTCGACAACAGCCAGAGCATCACGACGGCCATGGTGCAAAGGGGTTATGACGGCGACATGCCGATGCTGCTTCACAAGCCTTTCAAGCCGGCCGAGGTCGCTTGCGCGCTCCTCCTCGTCCTCGGCATGGGGTTGATCAGGGTCATCTGAGCTCGTTTTCCCTGCTGCACGGTGCAATACATTCAAGAGTCCGCATGGTTCCGCATTGCCCTGCAGCTGCCGTCTTAAAGGAACTACCGTGAACTCGACAAGAATCTCCGTTAATCTGGAAAGCTTCAAGTACTCCGATGGCACCGTTGCGCTCTCCGACATCCATCTGAGCGTTGCAAAAGGGGAATTCACCGGCATCCTGGGCGCCAACGGCTCCGGCAAGACCACCCTCCTGAAGGTGATGGACGGGCTCATCAAGGGATACCGGGGCGAGGTGCTGCTGGACGGCGACAACGTGCTCCGTCTCCACCCGCGCGATATCTACCGCAAGGTCGGTCTCGTCTTCCAGAACCCGGACGACCAGCTCTTCGCGACCACCGTTTTCGAGGACACCGCATTCGGCCCCCGCAACATGGGGTGCGCCGAGGCCGACGTGAGAGAGAGGGTGGAGGCGGCCCTGGCCAGCGTCGACATGGCGGAATACGCGGCGAAGGGGATCCACAACCTGAGCTACGGCCAGAAGAAACGGGTCTGCATCGCCGGTCTGCTTGCCATGGGGCACGAGATCCTGCTCCTGGATGAGCCGACCGCGGGGCTCGACCCGATGGGCGAGTACCGGATGATGGAGCTTTTGACCAGGCTGAACCGGGAGCAGGGTGTGACCATCGTCATGGCGACCCACAGCGTCGATCTGGTGCCGATATTCCTGCATCGGCTCCATATCCTGAGCCGCGGCAGCCTGGTCCGGGGCGGGACGCCGGAAGAGGTATTGACGGCGCCCGAGGAGCTGCAGAACGTGAAGTTGCGGCTCCCCCACATAGCGGAGTTGATCTACAAGCTGAAGCACGAGGAGGGGCTCCCCTTCGGCCGGATACCGCTCACCATCGGCGAGGCCAGGAGGGAGATCGTGGAGGCGATGGGGAGATAAGCGTCCCGTTGCGGTGCTCGGGAATTTTAAACCAGGAAAAGAGGGGCGGCCGCCGGGCCGTCCCTCTTTTTTTGTCATCAGCGTGATCAGCGCCATGTTCCTGATCTACAGCCGTAGTTTTTCTTGTGTTAATTATTGGAACGGCAGCTGCGCCAACCTGGAACACTGCCTGTAGATGTATACGCAATGTCTCAAATTACTCCTTTGATAATGCCGACATATAAGGTATCTATCAGTGGGCACACGTTGTGCTAGTAATATGCTGTATCTCCGTTGGCAACTCATTAAGGTAACTGTATACGCTATTTCGATGCAGCAGATACTTCAATGAATAAGACACCATATAGTATACCGGAGCAGCAAATAACAACAAGGAGTCGGAAAAATGGGTAATCTTGTAATTGGGGTAGGCGCCTGCTATGCTGTAGCAATCTTGGTTCAGATACTGTTCTATACGCAGTCCGTAAAGAAGACAAAGACCGTTGTCGAGCACGAGACGCTTGAGGCAACTCTGATGACGCCGCAAAACGTCTGATCGGATCAGGTGATGTTTCCCCGGTCCTGAAGAAGAAAGCGGGACGGCCGATGCGGCCGTCCCGCTTTCATTTTGTGCCCATTAAAAGGTAGATCCGCAGTAATCCGGCAGGTTGGCCGTCTCTCCGCGGCGCCTGACCTTACACCTAGTATCCCTTCTCCGTGACCTTTCCCTTTACCCTGCCGATAACCCCTGCCAGAAGCCCCATTTCGTCCGGAGTGTCCCCTTCCACCAGCTTGATGTGGGTGACATTGGCGGGCATTTCGCCGAAGGTCGGGTCGACCGGGATCCAGCCGTCCAGATAGCTCTCCGCCCAACTGTGGTAGAGAAATCCCTGTCCCGGCGAGTAGACCAGCCCGGAAACGAACCGTGTAGCGATCCCGGCGGCGCGGGCCAGGGATGCGTACAGTCTCGCGTGGCTCTGGCAGTTGCCGGCGCGGCTTTTCAGCGTCTCCAGCGGGGATTGACTGTCGGTGACCGATCCCTTGACCTCTTTCGCCACCCACTCCACCAGAAGCCTTGCCGCCCGTGCCGGATGCTTTTCGGCGCCGATAATTTCGTTCTTCCTGGCAACGATTTCCGGGGCGTCGCTCGGGATGCGCTGTGCCGGCTCAAGGTCGGCGGCGGCCGGTGCCTCCCCGGGTGCAGCTGCAAACCCCGGGTTGGGCATGGTGAAAATCACCCTTCCGTCCGGAAGCCGCGTCACCTGCTGCCCTTTTCCCTGCAGGATCGGCAGCGCCACGGGGACGCCGGTCAGTTCCAGCGCGAGTTTTTTCAGCTGGTCCGGCCGGTCGATGGGCGGCTCCACCCGGACCAGGCTGAAATCCAGCACCATATCCCTCTTGGAGAGCGCCGCGTCGGCCAGATAGCTTTTGGCGCTGGTCGCGTCCTCGGCCAGGGTGACAACGAGATCCTCCCTGACCGACTCCTTGATGCTGTTCCCCTTCAGGTCCACCCATACATCGTTGTCCACCATGGGATAGAGGTTGTTTCTAAGGTGCACCGCAGCCGTTCCCATTGCCAGGGTCTCCTCGCCGACAACATCCACCTTGACCTGCTTCACCTTTACCGACTCGACGTCGAGCGTGGTCAACTTGTAGCTCTTGCCGGCGGCAGCACCCTGCATGAGCGGGAGTATGTTCAGGGCCTGCGGCGGATAGACCGGGCCTTTGAGCTTGATGGTGCGGACGTTTACCGCACCACCCGATTCGAGGGCAACCCTGATTCCTTTCGGAGTCACCTCGCCCTTTACCACCAGCGGGCTTCCGTCGATGCGGCTCTCGGCTGCGAAGGAGAGGAGCGCCAGGTTTTGCCCCACCAGGTAGCTTTCCTTCGAGGTCGCCTCACGGGAAAAGCCCATGACGCGCAGCTTGACGCTCCCCTCGGAGTCGATCCGATAGCCGTCCCCCGCCTTCGTGATGCTTAGGTGGGCAAAGCCAACCCGCTCGCCGTCCAGGTTGATGCTGAACCAGCGCTCGCCCTCCGGGGGGGAGGCGAGCTTCGGTATCGCGGCAAAGACCTGGAGCGGAGCAATGAGGAGCAGGAGGGCTATCAGAAGTCGCAGGAATGCACGGGGGAAAGGCATGTTATTCGGTGAAGATCGGCTCTGCAGCTGTCTCGGGCCTTTCCTCGCCCCTCTCCAGTCTGCACTGCCCTGAAGGGACCGCAAAGCCGTTGACAGAAGCGGCCGCTTCCATCTTCTGCTGCTGGGAGGCATGACGGAGCATCTCCTTCTTGCCGAACTCGTCAAGGGCGCGAAAGGTTGCCACAAGTGTCTGTTCTTCTATGCTTAGTTCCATGTTGTTTCTCCTGTCTGCAAGTTGAGCTTGTTATACCACAGCAGGGGCTTTGGGTGCAATCCGGTAAAGAAGCGGGTCGGAGGGACATTGATTGGAGAATATTAACCGCTTGCCACCAGAAATCGCAGGCAGTATAATGATTTCATAGATAAGAGTTGCGGAGGGTCGCAGGATCCTCCTTCCCCTAGCCGACTTGCCCTCCTAGTCGCTAGGGTTTTTTTTTGTGCTCCATTCCGTTTGTGCCAACTGTTGCACACTTCCCCCGAATAAGCTAATATCCCTCATTATAGAAAATCGTGCCAAAGCTGCGCACCCAGAGGCCCCATGTACCCAATCGTCACCCTGACCGATCAATGCCGCAAATGCTATTCCTGCGTCCGAAGCTGCCCGGTGAAGGCCATCAAGGTCGAGAAAACCTACACCGAGATCATCTTCGAGCGCTGCATCGGCTGCGGCAACTGCCTGAGCACCTGCCCGCAGCATGCCAAGGTGATCGCCGACAACGTCGGGGTGACCGAGCAGCTCCTTGCCTCGGTCGATCCGGTAATCGCGGTGCTCGGCTGCTCCTTCCCGGCCTTCTTCAACTACGCAACACCGGGCCAGCTCTCCGCGGGGCTCAGGGAGCTCGGCTTTGCCGAGGTGCACGAGGGGGCCGGCGGGGTGGAGCTGATCGCCGAGGGGTACGCGGAGGCGATCCGCAACAGCGACCTGCCGCTGATCTCCTCACACTGCCCGGCCGTGGTCGACCTGATCGAGCGGCATTACCCGAAGCTGATCGACAACCTGGTCGGCGTGGTGACACACATGGTGGCCATGGGCCGCTTCCTGAAGCAGATCCTGGGCGACCACGTCAAGGTCATCTACATAAGCTCGTGCATCGCCGGCAAATTCGAGGTTCAGGCCGAGGAGACCAAGGGTGCCGTCGACGTGCTCCTCACCTACCGCGAGCTGGAGTCGATGTTCAAGGAGCGCTCCATCGAGCTGCCGGCCCTGCAGGAGGCGACCTTCGACGGCAAGGAACCGCATCTGGGGAGGATCTTCTCCCTCTCGCAGGGCTCCTTCCAGGCCTTCGGCATCAAGACCGACCCGCTGGACACCGAGATCGTCACGGCAGAGGGGGAGGTGAACGTGATGGGGATCGTCAAGGACCTTGCCGCCGGGAGGATCAGCCCGAAGCTCGTGGACCTGCGCTTTTGCTATGACGGCTGCATCGGCGGGCCGGGAAGAAACAAGTCGCTGACCGAGTTTTCCCGGCGCAACCTGGTGATCTCGCACTTCAGGAAGAAGGCCCCCTATCGCACCTCGCAGCTCTACCGCGACGGCTGCGGTCCGGTCAACCTGTCGCGATCCTTCTCGGAGCGGTACGCCAAGCTGCCGACCCCCAAGGGGGGCGATGTGAAGAAGATCCTGCAGGCCACCAACAAGTTCACCAAGAAGGACGAGCTGAACTGCCGCACCTGCGGCTACCGGACCTGCCGCGAGTATGCCGTCGCCGTCTACCAGGGGCTGGCCGACCTCGAGATGTGTCTGCCGCACAACCTGCAGCAGCTGGAGGAGGAGCGCGGCAGGCTGATCCAGAAATACGAGCTCGCCAAGAGGGAGCTGGACCGCGAATACGGCGACGAATTCATCGTGGGGCAGGACCGGAACACGCTGGAGGCGCTGGACCAGATCAAGCAGGTCGGCCCGACACCGACCACCGTCCTGGTCCGGGGCGAATCGGGGACCGGCAAGGAGCTGGCGGCCCGCGCCATCCACCGCTACAGCAAGAGAAACGACAAGCCGCTGGTCACGGTGAACTGCACCACCATCACCGACTCGCTGCTGGAAAGCGAGCTCTTCGGGCACAAGAAGGGCTCCTTCACCGGCGCCATCATGGAGAAAAAGGGGCTTTTCGAGGCGGCCGACGGAGGGACCATCTTCCTGGACGAGATCGGGGACATAACCCCCAAGCTGCAGGCCGAGTTGCTGCGGGTGCTGGATCTGGGCGAGGTCCGCCCGGTGGGCGGCACCGCCTCGAAGCGGGTCGATATCCGTCTTATAGCGGCGACTAATAAATCGCTGGAGGACGGTGTGCGCGACGGCTGGTTCCGCGAGGACCTCTACTACCGGCTGAACGTCTTCTCCATAACCATGCCTCCGCTCAGGACCCGGGTGGAGTCGATACCGCAGCTGGCCCACTACTTCCTGGAGAAGGCGCGCAACAAGCTGAACAAGAACATCGTCGGCATCGAGGAGCGCGCCATCAACGCCATGGTGAAGTATCCCTGGCCGGGGAACATAAGGGAGATGCAGAACGTCATCGAGCGGGCGGCGGTGCTGACCCACGACGAGATCATCAAGCTCGGCAATCTGCCGCTCGCCTTCGCCGAGAGCTACGCGGAGGAGGGGGAGGATGTCATCGACCTGCGCTCCTTCAAGAAGGAGCGGGAGCCGCATGTTCTAAGGGTGGAGAAGAAGCTGATTCAACGCTATTTGGCGGACGCCGAAGGCAATGTGTCAAAAGCGGCACAGCTCGCCAACATACCGAGACGCACTTTTTACCGCCTTTTGGACAAACACGGTCTGAAAGGGCGCACAATTCGGGCACGGGAGGAGGATGAGGAGTAAATTGCGGGAGCAAGGCTGCTCCCGGCAGGGCCAAAATGATACAAATGAGCACAATTTTCACGCCTGTGCCAAAAGTGGCGCACATTGTATACAGTGTAATATAACAAAGCGCTAATGGTTGAAATGCAGGGCACGCAATTACAGGCAGTTAGACGGGAATGTCGGCATTGTTTACAGTTGGCACGCATATAGCAATATGTAGGTCAGTTGTCACACATTTCTAAGAGCTTTTATTCAAGGAGTAAGCAATGGGAAGAATGAGGGAGAATCCTAGGTACAACGTAATTTCCATGAGGATCAGCGACGCAGAGCGCGAGACGCTCGAGCAGATAATGGACTCCACCAAGAAGAGCGTCTCCGATATCATGAGGGAAGCGATGGAACTCGTCAAGTCGAGGTCGTGCGGTTCGGAGCTGGACAAAAAGGCGGCCTAGGCCGCCTTCACCAGCCCCTAAAATGCAACATATCAAAAAACAGGCCGCTTTTAGCGGCCTTTTTTTGTCCCTATCCCGAACTACGTTGTTCCACTATCTCGCCCTTCGGTGTTCTATTTTGGACCGGTACCTTACTTCACCTTCCAGGTGGTCCCTTGGGCGCTGTCCAGAAGGACCACGTTCCGCTCCAGAAGCTGGTCCCGGATCTCGTCGCTCCTCTTGAAGTTCTTCAGCTTCCTTGCCTCGGCGCGCTCCGCGATCAACTGCTCGATCTCTTGCACCGGGATCTCCATCTCGGAGGTCTTGCGCTCCTTGATGCGCTGCAGGAAGGAGGCGGGGTGGGAGTCGCAGACCCCCAGCACCCCGGCGATGGCCGAGACCTCCTGCTTTACCCGTGCCAGGAGCTCCTTGGGGGAGAGGGGCAGCGCCTTGTTGATGCAGCGGACCAGGTCGAAGAGGTGGCCCAGCGCCAGCGCCGTGTTGAAATCGTCGTCCATCGCCTCGGCGAACCGGCCGGCTATCGCCGCGCACTTCTCCTCGAGTTCGGCGCTCTCCTCGGTCGGTCCCTGATCCCCGGCCGCTTCCAGCCGCTCGTCGATGCCGGCCAGCGCCTTGTAGATCCTCTCCAGCCCGAGTTCCGCGTCCTTCAGGTTCTGGTCCGAGAAGTCGATCGGCGAGCGGTAGTGGGCCGAGAGCAGGAAGAAGCGGAGCACCTCGGCGTCGTAGCGCTCCAGCACCTCCTTGATGGTGAAGAAGTTACCCAGCGACTTGGACATCTTCTCGGCGTTGATGTTCACGAAGCCGTTATGCAGCCAGTACTTGACGAACGGCTTCCCGGAGGCGGCCTCCGACTGGGCGATCTCGTTTTCGTGGTGCGGGAAGATCAGGTCCTTGCCGCCGCCGTGGATGTCGAAGGTCTCGCCCAGGTACTTTATGCTCATGGCGGAGCACTCGATGTGCCAGCCGGGCCTCCCCTGGCCCCACGGCGACTCCCAGTACGGCTCGCCGGGCTTGGCTCCCTTCCAGAGGGCGAAGTCCATGGGATGCCTCTTGCGCTCGTCCACCTCGATGCGCGCTCCCGCCTGCATGTCCTCGAGGTTCCTCTTGGAAAGCTTCAGGTAGGGATCGAACTTCTCCACGCAGTAGAAGACGTCCGCGCCCGACTGGTAGGCAAATCCCTTCTCGATCAGCCTTTCCACCAGCGCGATGATCTCCGGGATATGCTCGGTCGCCTTGGGCTGATGGGTCGGCAGCAGCAGCATGAGCCGCGCCATGTCGCGGTCGAACTCGACGATGAAACGCTCCGAAATCTCCTGGTAGGGAACCCCGTCGCGGTTGGCGCGGTTGATGATCTTGTCGTCGATGTCCGTGTAGTTGCGGACGTAGTTCACCTCGAACCCCGTGGCGCGCAGATAGCGGTAGATCATGTCGAACACCACGTTGGCGCGGGCGTGACCGATGTGGCAGTGGTCGTAGACGGTTACGCCGCAGACGTACATGCCGACCTTGCCGGGGTTGATCGGTACGAATTCTTCCTTGCTGCCGGTAAGGGTGTTGTAGACGCGTAAGGGCATGTCGGTTCCTCTTTTNNCTTAACTTAATGGCAGTGGGGTCGGAGTGGGGATGGGGGGATCCCCACTCCTGACCGCCAGTTGACCCGGGAGGAGCACCTTTTGCTGAAGCAGAAGGTGACGGAGTTTCCTAGCGCTTCTGCTCGCTCCATGAGTCGCGCAGCGTCGCGGTCCTGTTGAAGACGAGGCTCCCCTGACGCGCATCCTTGGAGTCGAGGCAGAAATAGCCGAGACGCTCGAACTGGTAGCGGCTCTCCACTCCGGCGGCGGCCAGGGAGGGCTCCAGCTTGCAGCCGGTCAGCGTCTCGATCGATTTCGGGTTCAGCGAGCTGCGGTAATCGGGCTCGTTCTTGCCGCCGGGGTTCGGCGTGCTGAAGAGCCGGTCGTAGAGGCGGACCTCGGCCTCGACCGCGTGCTCGGCGCTGACCCAGTGGATGGTCCCCTTGATCTTCCTGCCGTCCGGGGCGCTTCCGCCGCGGGAGCCGGCATCGTAGCTGCAGCGGACCTCGACGATCCCTCCCTTGTCATCCTTCACCACGCAGTCGCAGCGCACGATGTAGGCGTAGCGCAGGCGCACCTCGCGGCCGGGCGCCAGACGGAAGAACCCCTTGACCGGCTCCTCCTGGAAGTCGTCCTGCTCGATATAGATGGTCTTGGAGAAGGGGACCTTGCGTGTCCCCATGGCGGGGTCGCTCGGGTGGTTGGCGGCGTCGAATGCCTCGGTCTCTCCCTCCGGATAACCCTCTATCACCACCTTGAGAGGGCGCAGCACCGCCATGGCGCGCGGAGCCCTCACGTTCAGGTCCTCCCGGACCGCCTCCTCCAGGATGCTCATGTCTATGAAGCTGTCGCTCTTGCCGACGCCGATCGTCTCGCAGAAGGCGCGGATCGATTCGGGGGTGAAACCGCGCCTTCTCAGCCCCACCAGGGTCGGCATGCGCGGGTCATCCCAGCCGTCCACCAGCTTTTCCTGCACCAGCTCCAAAAGCTTTCTCTTGCTCATCACCGTGTAGCTCAGGTTGAGCCGGGCGAACTCGATCTGCTGCGGATGGCAGGGGAGCTGCAGGACGTCGAGCACCCAGTCGTACAGGGGGCGGTGGTCCTCGAATTCCAGGGTGCAGATGGAGTGGGTGATCCCCTCGATGGAGTCGGAGATGCAGTGCGCGTAGTCGTACATCGGATAGATGCACCAGGTGGCGCCGGTCCGGTGGTGCTCAACCCTCTTGATCCGGTAGATCACCGGATCGCGCATGTTGACGTTCGGGGAGGCCATGTCGATCCTGGCCCGCAGTACATGGGCGCCGTCCTCGAACTTCCCCTCGCGCATGGCGCGGAACAGCTCCAGATTTTCCCGAACCGGCCGGCTGCGGTAGGGGCTCTCCTTGCCGGGCTCCATCAGCGTGCCGCGAAAGCTGCGCATCTCCTCTGCGGAGAGGCTGTCGACGTAGGCCAGTTCCATCTCGATGAGCCGCACCGCGTGCCGGTAGAACTCCTCGAAGTAATCCGAGGCGTAATACAGGTGCTCTCCCCAGTCAAAGCCGAGCCAGCTGACGTTCTCCTTGATGGAGTCCTCGTACTCGATCTCTTCCTTGGCGGGGTTGGTGTCGTCGAANNGCCGATATGGAGATAGCCGTTGGGCTCGGGCGGGAAGCGGGTGACCACGCCTTGGTGCTTGCCGTTCTTGAGATCCTCGGTGACGATGTTCCTGATGAAGTTGTTCGCCTTTTCAGGCAGCGGATGCTCTGTGCTGTTCATGGCTTTTCCCTGATGCGGAGGGGATGCGCCTCCGGTTGATTGTTCCTACTTCTGCTCCAAAAGGACGACCGCGTAGGCGGCGATCCCTTCTCCGCGGCCGGCGAAACCCAGTTCCTCGGTAGTGGTAGCCTTGACGTTGACCCGCTCTTCCTCTGTGGAGAGGGCGCGGGCTATGTTCACTCTCATCTGCTGGATGTAGGGGGCGAGCTTGGGGCGCTGGGCCACGATGGTGCTGTCCACGTTGGCGATGCGATACCCCTTGGCGTCGGCGAGATCCATCACCTGCCGCAACAGCTTGATGCTGTCCGCGCCCTTGTAGGCCGGGTCGGTATCCGGGAAGTGGCGTCCGATGTCCCCCTCGCCTAGCGCGCCGAGTATGGCGTCCGACAGCGCGTGCAGCAGGACGTCGGCGTCCGAGTGCCCGAGAAGCCCCTTGATGTGCGGGACGTCGACCCCTCCCAGGATCAGCCTTCTCCCCGCGACCAGCCTGTGTACATCGTAACCGTGTCCAATTCTCATGAACTTCCTTTCTGTCCCTTCAGGAACGCCTCTGCCAGGGCCATGTCCTCGGGGGTGGTGATCTTGATGTTCCGGTAGTCGCCCATGACGATGCGCAGCTGCCACCCCTGCCGCTCCATCAGGGATGCGTCGTCGGTGCCGAGGAAACCGTCTGCCGCAGCCAAGGCGTGGGCCGCGCGGATCGCTCCGAAGCGGAAAGCCTGCGGCGTCTGGGCCAGCCAGAGCTGCTCGCGCGGCGGCGTCTCCGTTATGATGCCGTCGCGGGCGACCTTCACCGTGTCCTTGACCGGAACCGCAACGACCGCCCCGCCAAACTCATGAGCGGCATCTGCCGCGCGTCTGAGGGCCGCGATCGGCACGAAGGGACGCACGCCGTCGTGGATCAGCACCAGGTCGTCCTGCTCGACCCCCTCCATCGCGTTGAGTCCGTTCAGCACCGAGTACTGGCGTTCCGCACCTCCGGCCACGACTCCCCGCACCTTGGAGAAGCCGTAACGCTCCACCACCTCGCTGCGGCAAAACGGGATCTCCTGCTCCGGCGTGATCAGGTAGATCCCCGCGATGAAGGGCGCCTGTTCGAAGAGCCTGAGCGTGTGGGCAAGGATCGGCACCCCGTCCAAGAGGAGGTACTGCTTGTTGGAGCCGGCACCCATTCTCTTTCCCATACCTGCTGCAGGGATCAGCGCGTAAATCTTATTCAACGGAAGACCTCGTCAACCCATTGGCTATGCAAAGAGTTGTGCAAAAATCGGTGAATTATACAGCGACGCTCCGAAAAAACCACTAAAATCTATCAAGTACCTCAAGCTCCTTTGCAGGAATTTTACTCCCCTTCGACAAAGGCGGGCAAGTTGAGATTTCCAGGGTCAGCCAGCACTCCCCAGAGCAGCAAGCGCTGTGGCGAGATCGTCAAGGTCCCGATCCAATATGGTACGGGGATCGAGCAGGAAGGCGCCCCTGGAGATCCTGCCGATGACGGGAACTTCTGCCTTCCTTAGTCGGGACTCGACCTCGTTGGGAGAGAGCCCGGCAACGGCAACCTCGATCAGCAGGGTCGGCAGGTTCAACAGCGGCAGCGTACCCCCCCCGGCCTGGGAGAACCCTTCCGAAACCTTGAAGGAAACAGCCTCGGGGGTGCGGCGGCGCAACTGCCGGGCGATCCGTTTGGCACGGGCGGCAAGCTCCGCATAGGGGGCGGTGAGCATCCTCAGCGTCGGTACTTCATTAAGGGCGATCCTCTCGTCCCGGTACAGCCCGAGCGTCGCCTCCAGGGCGGCCAGCGTCAGCTTGTCCATCCTCAGGGCGCGCAGAAGCGGATGCTTCTTCATCGGCTCGATGAACGACTTCTTCCCGACGATCAGGCCGGCTTGAGGTCCGCCCAGCAGCTTGTCGCCGCTGAAGGTGATAACGTCGACGCCGGCGCGGACGAACTCCTGCACCGTCGGCTCCGCGCACGGCAGGTGGGCGGAGAGGTCGACCAGGTTGCCGCTGCCCATGTCGGCCAGCACCGGCACGCCGGCTGCGGCACCAAGGGCAACCAGTTCGGAGGCGCTCACCTCGGCGGTGAAGCCTAGCACCGCGAAGTTGCTGCAATGCACCTTGAGAAAGAGCGCCGTCCCGGTAGTGACGGCGTCGCTGTAATCCCTGGCGTGGGTCCGGTTGGTGGTGCCGACCTCCCTGAGCGTCACCCCGGAGAGCCGCATCACGTCCGGGATCCGGAACGAGCCGCCGATCTCGACCAGCTCGCCGCGGGAGACCACGGCCTCGCGCCCGGCCGCAAGCGCGCTCAGGCAGAGCAGCACCGCTGCGGCGTTGTTGTTCACGACTATAGCGGCCTCGGCTCCGGTCAGCTCGCAGATCAGCGATTCCACGTGGCTGTAGCGGCTGCCGCGAACTCCGCCCTCCAGATCGAACTCGAGGTTGGAATACGAGAAGGCGATGGTGCTGAGCGGCTCCCTGGCGGCTTCGGGGAGGATCGAGCGGCCGAGGTTGGTGTGGATGACGATGCCGGAGCCGTTGATCACCCTTTTCAGGCTGGGCCTGCTGAGGCAGGCGACTTCCCGGGCGATCTCGGCACAGAGGGTCGATTCGGAGAAGTCTGCCTCGTCAAGGCGTCGGGCAAGGGCGGCGCCCCGGACTCTATCCAGTACGGAACGGACCGCTTTCAGCAACAGCGTCCTGGGGTGGCCGGCCAGCAGCAGCCGCACCGCCTCCCATTCGAGAACCCTGTCTACTTTCGGGATCATCTTCAGCTGTTGCACGGCGCCTCCTCAATTTTAAATAGAAGGAGCGAATTTAGCGCAAAGTCGACACGGAGGCAAAGAAAAACGGAACTTTCGCAGGATTTCCGGACCAAGTAAGGGCGAGGGCAAGTTAAAAAAAGTGAAATGTGTGGAGGCGAGGCACTGCTTAGGGGCCGAAGACAGGTCCGCCGGGACCAGGTTCCGGCTCAACTGGGCAAGGTGAGAGTATCGGTTTTGAAACAAGCTCCCGGAAGGGCCGACTGTCAGCTTAGAGATCCATGTCCGGGTAGGATGAAAGCTTGGCGGAGGCCGGTTCCTCGTCGATCAACACCTTCCCGCCGTACTCCGCGTTCTTTTGCACCAGCATCTCGGCCAGAATGGCGTCCCGGTTCCGGAAGGCCTCGATGATCTTCTCGTGCTCCTCCACCGAGATCTCCATTCTCCCAGGTTTGCTGAGCGAAGCGAGACGCAGGCGCTGGAACTTCTTCAAGAGGGCGGCGATCATATCGTGCAGCTTGTCGTTGCCGGCTCCCCTGATGAACAGGTCATGAAAGTTGTTGTGCACCTTGAAGAAGTGACGGACATCGCCTTCTACGGCGATCTCCCGCAGCTTCTCGTTGATCCCTTCCAGCTTGTTGATTTCACGGGTGCTGAGCAGGCTGCAAGCCTTGCGGGCGGCGTAACCTTCCAGAATGCTCTTGATGGCGTAGAACTCTTCCACATCCTTTGCAGAGAACGATGCGACCAGCGCCCCTTTGCGCGGTACCACCGAAAGATACCCCTCGGACTCCAGCTGGCGGAAAGCTTCGCGGATCGGGGTGCGGCTGATGCCGAAACGCGCGGCCAACTCGGGCTCGGCTACCTTCTCTCCGGGCTTTAGGGCACCGGACATGATGGCGTCGCGTATCGTCTCAAGTATCCGTTCTCTGAGGGTTAGGTGCTTCTCCACATTCTTCTTCATTCTGTGTCCCCCATGATGGGGCTGTATTGTATACAGTATCCATAAATTGTCAAGAACTTCGCTGTATCTTCAGGCAATTTCGCTAAAAAAGGATCTTGAAATTTGTTTTGTGCGACTGTATCTTTGCAGCCTGAACCCAAACACGGAGAATTAATGCGGAAGCGACTCTTTGCCCATGTACCGTATCTGCAGATGCAGGCACATCTCCCCTTCATCCTGGAGCGGCGCGTAAACCCGGAGATCTTCCTCTCCGGGGAGGCGCTCGATGCCCTGGATCCGGCGGAACTCGCCGCGACGGCGGGGGTGCTGAGGGGGGAGGGCCTCTCCTGCACCATCCACTCCCCCTTCATGGATCTCAATCCCGGCTCGCTGGAGAGGCTGCTCAGGGACGCAACCATGCATCGATTCGAGCAGGTACTGGATGCGGCGGAAATTCTGAGGCCGGAGGTGATGGTGTTTCATCCGGGCTTCGACCGGTGGCGTTACGGCGAGGCGACCAACCTGTGGCTTGATTTGAGCGTGGTCGCCTGGCGGAGGGTGCTCGATCGCGTCAGGGGGAGCGGTACCGTCATTGCGGTGGAGAATATTTTCGAAGAGGAGCCTTCGACGCTCAAGGCGCTCTTTGAGGCAGTGGATGACCCGCAATTCAGGCACTGCTTCGACGTGGGGCACTGGAATCTTTTCCGGAAGGTGGGAATGGAGCAGTGGTTCGAGGCCCTGGGCGGCTGGATCGCCGAGGTTCATATTCACGACAACAGCGGAACCCGTGACGATCATGCCCCCCCGGGCGAGGGCGCGATAGATTTCGAGCAGTTCTTCAGTCTGATGGAGCGCCACGCGCCTGACGCGGCGTACACCATCGAGGCGCACAGCAGGGCGCACCTGGAAAGCTCGCTTGAGGTGCTGAAGCCGTATCTCGGGAATTAGCCTGAAAGTCCTGCCACAGGAGCGAGAGACAGGAGATGGAGTCGGAGGGTTATACAAATCCGCTAGTTCCCTCCCCCGGAGGGGGAGGGTTAGGGTGGGGGAACTATGCCAGTTCTTCGCAAGAAGTCGCCGGCGTTCCCCCCTCCCGACCTCCCCCCTCCTGGGGGAGGAGTATTAGGCGAGGGTCAGAATCTAGTCTTCCCCTTGGCCCGGGATCTCGATGCTCTCCGGGTCGCCCTCGTTGTGCACCACGGTCCATTCGTTTTCCACCCGATCAAAATCCGCAATCTTCTCGAGCGGCGCTTTCATGTACTTGCCACGCGCGGTGACGGCGACCTCCCCGTCGGGAAGGATGATCTCCCCGGTCCCGTGGAAAAAACGGCTGTTTTCCTCGGTAATCCTCGCCACCACCTTCAGTTCCACCCCGAGCGGGATCGGTCTCTTGTAGATCAGGTTCAACTCGACCGTCAACCCCCAGATCTCCTTCTCATTGCCGGCCAGAATGGCCCTGCCGATGGTCTCGTCCAGGATGGTCGACGCAATTCCCCCGTGCAGCCGCCCGGGATAGCTTTGGTGCTCCTGCCTCGGCACAAAGGTCGCGATCAGCTCCCCCTTTTCCGTCTCATAAAAGGAGGCGTTAAGCCCGGAGCCGTTTCGCAGGCCGCAGACAAAGCAGAGTTTGGAATTGTACTGCTTTCTGGTGATCTTGTGTCGCATCCACCCTCCCGCTCTCTCTGCTCTCCACTCGTTACCAAGCTCCATTTCTCTCCACTCGTTACCAAGCTCCAGCTCTCTCCACTCGTTCCCAAGCTCCAGCTCTCTCCACTCGTTCCCAAGCTCCAGCTTGGGAACGGATCAGGGGCAAAGCTCCAGCTTTGCATCTAGGCGAAGCGGAGCTTCGCCTAGCATTACGTTCCCAAGCTGGAGCCCGGGGACGAGATGTTGGAGGTAACAGCACGTTGACGTTATCTTTAGCTGCGGAACATGAAAAACACCGCGCCGGCCAGGCAGCACCCGGCCCAAAGATAATCGAGTTTCAGCGGCTGTCCCATGTACAGGACGGCAAATGGGATGAATACGGAGAGGGTGATCACCTCCTGCATGATCTTCAACTGGCCCAGGCTGAAGGTTCCGTAGCCTGCGCGATTGGCAGGCACCTGCAACATGTACTCGAAAAGAGCGATCCCCCAACTGACAAGCACCGCCACGTACAAGGGGGCGCTGCGCAGGTCCTTCAGGTGCGCATACCAGGCAAAGGTCATAAAAACGTTGGACATGACCAGTAATACGATGGTTCTCATAGCAGGTTCCAATTAGCAATGGTGCTGAAAATGGCAATTAACAGGTCCTACTCACGCTCAAACTGCATGATTGAGGAGGCGCCACAAAGAACAGAGTAAAATGGATGATCCGGCGGCAAGGCCGATAGGATACCATGAGTGGCGTGCTGAGTGCAAAGGTGTTCAAGTTGATTTTGGCTTCACATGTGGATGGTTAAAATATAATGAAGCGATTCAACATTTGCCGAAATTGCTTTACTTGAGTCGTTTTATGTTTGTTTGGAGTTGCTAAATGCTGTATTATACGTCGGTTTATTGGCTGCAGCCGCCGGATCTCTATCAAGGCGGAGCGCCGGTCTTCAGTTTCCGGCAACGATGCCTCTGACTTATAAAGTTGCACCAGTTTTCTCTGACAAAGCTTTTGCGCCGAAAGTGCATCAAAGAGCTCGGCGTTATTTATTTCTGTGAAGGGATCGAACATGAACATTGAGAAACAGGAAGTCTACTTGAAGGAATGGCAGGGCCACGAGGAGTATGCCGAGCGCATGCTCCCGATCATCGGCCATCTGTACCGCGACAACAACATCGTGACCACCGTGTACGGCCGCCCTCTCGTCAACAGCCCGACCATCGAGATCCTCAAGGCGCACCGCTTCGCCCGTCTGATCCTGGACAGCGAACTGACCGTGCTGGACACCTTTCCCATTCTTGAGGCGATCGACAGGCTGGACCCGGCGCCGGCGCGTATCGACATCGGCAGGCTCACCGTGCGCTATCAGGCACAGGCCGGCACCCTCGGCGTGGACGATTTCGTCCGTAGCGAGCTTGCCACGGTCAACACCGGTCGCGGCCCGCTGCTCAACGAGCCGCAGGATATCGTGCTCTACGGTTTCGGCCGGATCGGTCGGCTCATTGCCCGCATCCTGATCGAGAAATCGGGAAGCGGCGAAAAACTTCGGCTGCGCGCCGCGGTGGTGCGCAAGGGTAGCGATGACGACCTGATCAAGAGGGCGAGCCTGCTGCGCCGCGATTCGGTTCACGGCCCCTTCAACGGCATCATCACCATCGACGAAGAAGAAAACGCCATCATCGCCAACGGCAACATGATCCGGATCATCTACGCCGACGCGCCGGAAAATGTCGATTACACCCAGTACGGCATCCAAAACGCCATCCTGATCGACAACACCGGCAAATGGCGCGACCGCGAGGGGCTCGGGCGCCATCTGAAGGCCCAGGGTATCGCGCAGGTGCTGCTGACCGCTCCGGGGAAGGGCGATATTCCCAACGTCGTCTCCGGCGTCAACAACGAGCTGATCGTCGCTTCGGAAAAGATCTTCTCCGCGGCCAGTTGCACCACCAACGCCATCGTTCCGGTGCTGAAGGCGCTGAACGACCGGTTCGGGATCGTGAGCGGCCATGTCGAGACCTGCCACTCCTACACCAACGACCAAAACCTGATCGACAACTACCACAAGGCCGACCGCCGCGGGCGGAGCGCTCCGCTCAACATGGTCATTACCGAGACCGGAGCCGCCAAGGCCGTCGCCAAGGTGCTCCCTGAGCTGTCCGGGAAGCTGACCGGCAACGCCATCCGGGTGCCGACGCCGAACGTTTCTCTGGCAATTTTGAACCTTGAGCTTGGGCAGGCCACCGAGGTTGCCACGCTGAACAGTCACCTGCGTGCCGTTTCGCTCGACTCCCCGCTGCAGAACCAGATTGACTACACCAACTCCCCCGATGTCGTGTCGAGCGACTTTGTCGGTTCGCGCCACGCCGGGGTGGTTGACTCGCTGGCGACCATAGTCCAGGGGAACCGCTGTGTCATCTACGTCTGGTACGATAACGAGTTCGGTTACAGCTGCCAGGTGGTGCGCATGGTCCAGAAGATGGCCGGCCTGGAACTGCCGTCGCTGCCGACAGAGACAAACTAGTTTAGAAATAAGCATGACACGGAAACAAAAGAAGGGCACCTGGGAGTTCTTGGGGTGCCCTTCTTCGTTGCGTTTACTAGATAAATAGACCAATCAGGATAAAGCGCTTTGGTGGGCATGGCCCACCCTACCTTGGCAGCCTCGGTAGGGTGGGCCATGCCCACCATTGGTCAGGCCTGTAGAACGAATCTGTCCCTTCTGGAGCGACGCTGGTATTTCGCTGTGATTTCGGGTAAAGTTCTCCCTTGCAGAGGAAGATCACTCATGGGCGACCCCGAGAAGAGAGAAATCAAGATACAAAGAGCAGCAACGCTTCTGTCACGCCTGCTTGTGTCAGTCCTGGGCATCCTTTTGCTCATTGCCCTTATCATCAGAATCTATCTGGCTACACCATACCCTTCAGACCAGTTGTCCAGGTTCATTACATCCCACCTGCAGCAAAGCTTCTCGGTGAAAACTCTGGAGACCTCGGGCGCCACCTTGATCCTGAAAGGCGTGCGGCTGAAAAACCCTGCCGGGTTTCCCGAGGGTAACCTCGTCGCGGCAGATTCCGTCGCCATAGCGCCGCAGTGGGGCAACCTCCTGCGAGGCGGGCAGCGTTTCCGCCTGATCGCGCTGGAGGGAATCCAGATAAACCTGGCTAAAAACGCCAAAGGCATCTGGAACTTCAGCCAACTCCAGCAGATACTCGCCGCCAGGAAGAAGCCCGCAGCCGAGACCGCCGAGACTCATGTCAACGAATTGATCGTAAAGGACGGATCCTTCAAGGTCCAGGGGCAGGGCGTGCAGGGGATCTCGCTGAAGGTCTTCAACCTGACCACCAAAGGCTCGCTCGATTCGAAGGTCGACCTTGCCTTCGAGGATGCCGCCCACAACCGTTACGCTCTCAAGGGCAAGGCCCGCGCCGGGACAGATGCGGCTCTGGACCTGACCTTGACGGCTCCGACGCTCTCGCTCAAAGACGTGGCACTCCTCTTGAAGCTGAAAAACCCCGGTCTTTTTGAAGGGGGCAAGGGTGCGCTCAACGTGAATGCCACCCTGCTGAAGGGAGAGCTGGCTACCAAAGGGGATTTCTGGTTCAGTCAGATGCGTCTTCCCGCTGCCGGCAGAGGGTACCCTCTGAAGGGGGCTCTGCATTTTGCCGCCGATTACAGTACCCAAAGCGACACGGCGCAGCTGCAGAGCGCCACGCTGACGGTCGACAAGCTGGTGAAGCTGCATGCCGAAGGGGGTGTCAAAAGTTTGAAAGACGAGAGGGCGTTCCACCTCATTATCGGTATGGACGAGGTAGACCTCGCCATGGTCAATGTCCTTGTGCCGGAGGAGAGCCGCAAGAAAATGCTCGTTGGCGGCAAGCTCCGCTGTGACTCGCTTCAGCTCTCGGGAGACGGCAAGAAAGGGCTTAAAAGCGCCACCGGCACCCTGCAGCTGCGTGATGCCACGCTGGCCAAGGAAGGGGAGCTCCTGGTGGCAGGGCTCTCCGGGACCATCGGCGTTTCCCGCCAGAATACAGGCATTGTCGCCAAGGGGAGACTCTCGACTTCCGGCAGGCACCAGAAGGCGCTCCTGGATGAGCTCGACATGCCTCTTAATCTCACGGTATCCCCTCAGTTGAAGCCGATCCGCGCCGAGGTTCCCGCCCTTTCCGCCACGGTGACCGGAATCCCGATCCGTGGCAGGCTGGCCTTCGATGCCGCCAAGGAGAATCCGATTGCCGCTTCCCTGAAAGTGCCTGCTGCGAGGCTCTCGGACCTCAATCCCCTGCTCAAGCGCTACGACCTGAACGCGGCGTCGGGAACGGCCTCTGCCACCCTGGAGGTCTCGGGGAAGGGCGCGCAGGATTTCAGCGGGACGGCGAACCTGCAGCTCTCGGAGGTGCGCGGCAGCCGCGGCAAAGATGCGGTCGCCGTCAAAAAGGGGAGCATCGCCGCCAAGGTGCAAAGAAGGGCCGGGCGCCTTCTGGCACAGGGGGATGTGGATTTTTCAGGCATGGCCTTTAATGGGAAGGGGGGAGACGCGCGTTTCGGATACAAGGTTGCTGACGGCATGGTCGTTCTGGACGGCACGCATCTCAGCTTTGCCGGAGCACGGGTCGCCATTTCCCGGCTGATGGGGCGAATCCCGGCCAGGCGGTCGGCTGCCAGGGTCGCCAGCTATCCGATCTCCCTCGACATGGACGGCTTGTCGATCAAGCGGCGCGACATGGAAATCGGAAACCTGTCGGGGCGGCTGCGGGGGAGCTTCAATACCGACAGCTCCGGCAGATGGCTGGAGGGGACGGCCGATCTCGGCTCCAAGGCGGTCAACTGGCAGGGAAAGGCGCTCGCTGCCCCGGTGGTCCATGCCGTCTTTGCCCGGCCGGGCGGCCGGGCGGAGTTGAGCGGGGAGGTGTTGGGAGGAAAACTGGCCGGGAGTGCTTCTTTCAACCCGTTCGCGCCTGAGGCCGGGGGCGCCTTCGACGTTGCAGTCTCGGGCGCCAAGCTGGCATCGGCCGGGTCCCTTATCCCCAAGGGGGCCGGCGTCTACCCTTCCGCGGGGCTGATCGATCTGCGCCTCAAGGGGGGCTATTCCCGTCGTGACGGTCTCGCCTGCCGCTTCGACTCGAAAGGAAGCGGGATTGCCCTGACCGGTGGCGGCGGCAAGACCTTGCTCTCCGGCGCAGGGCTCTCCCTGGCGGGCGAGCTGGCGGGAGGTACACTCACCATCAGCGACGCGGTGCTTTCGCCGGGCCAGGGGGTGGCGCTCAAGCTGAAAGGTGAACTGACCCGGGCCCTGTCGCCGAAACGGGAGGGGAGCATCAGCTTTGCGCTGCCGGAAACCTCTATAAACGGCATGGTGGACCCTTTTGTCAACATCCTGCCACGCCTGATCCAGGAAGCTACAGTCGACGGGACCATGGCGGCGGACGGAAAGATCGACCTGCATCAAGGTGGAAAACTGGTACAGGGGGGGGTCAGTTTCAAGGACGGCCGTATCGAGGTCGCCTCGCAGAAGCTCCTGGTAGCCGACATCAACGGGCGGGTTCCCTTCTCCCTCGACCTCTCCGGAAAGGGAGGCGGCAAGCCGCACAACTCCATGGCTTTCAGCAAGGAGAACTATCCGCGCCTTCTGGAGCAGATGCGCAAGAGCGCCGCAGGGGGCCAGGTGGTCAGCGCCGGCAAGATAGCTTTCGGGGCCTTGGAGCTGGGCAGATTGACCATGCACGTCAACGCCGGAAACGGCATCACGGCAATAGACTCATTAACTACTTCCCTCTACGAAGGGGCACTCCTGGGTAGAGGGTTTGTCACCATCCAGGAGAAGCTCAACTATCGGGGAGATCTTTTGGTCAACGGCCTCAGCCTGAAAGCGCTCTGCCAAGCCCTGGCCGTCCAGGGGTACATTTCCGGACGGGTTGACGGTGTGATAAGCCTGAGCGGAGCGGGGAGCGGGCTTGCCGGGATCGCCGGCTTCACCGAGCTCTGGGCGCGGGAAGGCTCCGGCGAAAAGATGGAGGTGAGCAAGGAGTTTCTGCAGCGCTTGGCGAAACAGAAGCTGAGCGGCTTCTTCCTCAGCGCGGACCGCCCCTACGACCAGGCGGAGATAAAGGCGATGCTGGAGCAGGGGGATCTGACCTTCGACAGCCTCAAGATCCTCAACACCAACCTGTTTGGCGTGCGCGACCTGAACGTTTCCATTGCCCCGGGCCAAAACCGCATCGCCCTGGACCATCTCCTGGAGTCGATAAAAGAGGCGGCGGTGCGGGGCAAGCCGGCGCCGGGAGACCAGCCGGGGAAGCCCCCCGTGACGCAGGAATTCAAGTGGGGAGAGTGATGTCGAAGCTAGACATAGGGCGATATCGACTATTCAATTAAGAGCGTCGTGTTATATTCAATCGTGAACAGATTGCTCGACGCGAACAAAATGAAACCTGGAGGTAGCGCATGAAAAGATTTTTGAGGTGGCTGCTCACAACCGCATGCTTTCTTCTTGCTGCGTGTGCGGTGATTACGGTGAACGTGTACTTTCCTGAGAAAGCTGCCAAGGAAGCCTACAAGTCTCTCGACGAGATGCTTCTGAAATCCGGGGACAACAAGCCGGCACCAGGCGAGACAGTGCCGCCTGCCATGGCACCTGGCGATCCGCAGGCAAAACCGCAGAGCCGCTTCTTCGACGAGGTCCCGGCGTTCTCCCTACTCCCCGCCGCACACGCCGCCGACAACGAAGCCGAGCAGCTGGCAATCGAGCTTTCCAGCATGCCGGAAGTCCTGAAGGCCTACGACGATATGAGCCGGCGGCTGCCGAGACTGAACGAGCTCTTTGGCGGCGGCGCCGTGGGCCTCACCAACCAGGGACTCGTTACGGTGCGGGAAAAAACGAAGGTAACTGCACAGGACGAAGCTATGATAACGGCGGAAAACCAGGACCGCAAAACGGTGGTTATGAGCATGGCAAAGGCGATCCTGAAGCTCAACAAGCAAAAGGAAAGCAAGGCGGCAATGGACCAGGTGCTGCCCAAGGCGGCGACCACCTATGCGGATACCAAGCGCGAAGCGGCGCAACGCGGCTGGTGGATGCAGCTCCAGAACGGGCGCTGGGTCCAGAAATAAACCTGGATCTGCGGGTTGAAAGAGTATCGGGACAGCTCGGAAGGGGTCGGTGTTCTTTATTTGAAAGGGGTGTGCAAAAATTTGACACCTGTTGAAAAGTTGCAATCCTCTATAAAACGGTAATTTATAGCGGTCCTTATGAGTCGACAGTTCATTTCTTGCAACGGTCCGTTGGGCGGAGCTCGGAGTGCGGGCTATCGGGAACCTTTATAGGTAAGCAGGTTACGGTTTTTTTTGGGTATTCTGCGCCGTTGGCACTGCTCTTGTATTAACTCAATCATCTGTTCGAAAGGGTCGACGGTTGGACAGGCGGGTTCTCCAAGAACGAGGCAAGGGCATGGGACGAGCAACGGTGGTCACGCTAAGCGAATATAAGGCAGAGCGCCTGATGCGGACCGCGTCGGCAGCCAAGCCCGGCGCTTCGAAGGCTCTCCCCGATGCGAACCATCTCCGGGAACTGCTCGACAGAAACATCAGCCTTCAGGTCTGGAGAAAAGGGATCTAGGCAGCAACACAAAAACCAACTTACTTTGCGCCGTGATGGGGTTCTCCTTTCGTCTCGGCGCTTTTTTTGTCTTATACGCGCCTGCTGCTGACCATCTGATGCTTCAGGGAAGCATGTACTTCAGGTCCGAGACGTTGGTCGGGTAACTCCAGAGCATCTGTTTCAGATCATGGGCCGAAAGCCCGAACTTGATGGCCATGGCAAAGACGTTGATGGTCTCGTCGGCATTGTGGCCGAAGAGGTGCGCCCCCAGAATCCTCCCGCTGTCCTGCTCGATCAATATCTTGTAGAAGGCGTGCCGCTGGCCGATCTGCCGCGAGGAAGGCCAGTCATTCATGGCGCCGCGGCTGATCCGGAACCGTGCTCCCGACTTAGCGGCCTGCTCCTCGGTCATGCCGACCCCGGCAAGCGGCGGTTGCGCGAATACCACGCTCGGGACCCCGTGGTAGTCCGGGCGGGCAACCTTCCCCTTGACGATGTTTTCCGCGACAACAACCCCCTCCATCTCGGCGACCGTCGACAGCTGGAACGGCGAATCGCAGGCGTCGCCGATGGCCCAGACGCGCGGGTTGCTGACACTTTGGAGGAATTCGTTTACGGCCACCCCGTACCTGTTGCGGGTGACCTGTCCGGCCTCCAGGTTCAGGTGGTCCAGATCGGCAACGCGTCCGGTGGTATTTACGATCAGTTCGGAGGGGAAGGGTTCGGCGCAGCCGGTCCTGCCGTAAGTGATGAAGGCGCCTCGGTTCATTTCGGCCATGGAGGCGGTGGTTCCGGTGACTATGGTGATGCCGAGGGACTTGGCCGATTCGTTCAGGCGGCGGACCACCTCGGCGTCGAAGCGCTTCAGGATGCGCTCGCCACGCTGCAGGATGGTGACCGCTGCACCCGCCGCGCGCGCCACGTGGGCCAACGACAGCGCAAGGCAGCCGCCGCCGATGAACAGGACGCGTCGCGGCAGTACCGGGAGTTCCAGGAAATCATCCGTGCTATGCACCAGTTCCGCACCGGGAAACTCCAGCCGCGCAGGGTGCGCCCCGGTCGCAATCACCACTGCCTGAGCCCGGACCGCGGTCTCCCCGTCGATCGCCACCTCATCGGGTGAGACGAAACGGGCGGTGCCGTAAAAGGGCTCGATTCCCGCTTTTCTGAATTCCTCCTCGGTGCGCGCCGGTACCGCGTCCGTGCAAGCCGTCTTGGAGCGCATCAGTGCCGGCCAGTCGATGCGGGAAGCAGGATGGATGCCGATTCCCGACATCTGCTGGGAGAGCTGGGCCACCTGGGCAGCCTTAACCAGGTATTTTTCCGGTTGGCTACCTCGCATGCCGCCGGTTCCGCCGTAGCTCCTGCTGTCGACCACCGCCACCTGCCGGCCCGCCTTTCGGCATTCCAGTGCCAGCGTGCAACCTGCGCTACCCGTCCCTATCACAAGTACATCGACCTTGTGTTCCATGGCATACTCCCGGGGGATGTCTTCGCCTTCAGGCCAGGCGCAACCGTGCCAGTGAGGCCCTGGCGCCCGAGCCGCTGATGTCGGGATTGATCTCCAGTTCCAGAGCCGTTACCTCCGTGAGGTTCACCGTGTACTCTTCCCGTTCGCTGATGGTTCCCGGAGGGTTGAAGTTATACTGCTGCCGGATCAGTTCCCGGTAGCTCCGACCCTGATCCCGGGACCAGCGCAGTACCAACTCCTGCGTGCGTGGCCGCTCCTGCTCCTCGATCACCAGGAAGATCCGCCTGATGCTTAGCGGCTGGTCAAAAAGCAGGCGAATGACCTGCAGTCCCGGCTCCGCCGCACGCCATCCCGCCCCCCCGTCCGGCTGCAGCGCCGACTCTATGGGATGCGAGGGGGCCTCCGAGCTGATCTCCACCTGGGCCAGGTTGCCCAGGTTCAACCAATCCTTCTCGATATCGAGGCCGATGTGGGTCTCCCGTGGAACTATGTTTTTGCGCATTTAGCTCTCCTTTGATTACTACAAATGCCCTCTCTCGGTGAAGCTGTAGAAGGCGCCGTCGCCTATGATGATGTGGTCCAGCACCTTGATCCCCATCAGTTCGCCGGCCTCGCTGAGCCGGCGCGTGACCTCGAGGTCCTCGGGGCTCGGGGTCGGGTCGCCGGTCGGGTGGTTGTGCAGCAGGATCATGGCCGCGGCCGACTCGCGTACCGCCACATTGAAGACCTCGCGCGGATGGACGATGCTCTGGTTCAGGGAGCCCTCGGAGATCTGCACGCGCTTGATGATCCGGTTCTTCCCGTCCAGAAGCAGCGCCATGAAGTACTCCTTGCGGCGGTCTCTGAATTCGAAGTTGAGATGCTCGAAAACCTGGGAGGCGGAGGTGAAGCGGGTAAATGATTCTATCGGCCTATCCTGACCCTTGATGCGACCGGCGAGCTCGAGCGCCGCCTTGAGACTGGTCGCCTTTGCCGGACCTATGCCCTTGACTCGCTGCATCTCGGCGCAGGAGGCGTCCGCCAGGGAGCGCAGCGCCTGAAACTCCACCAGCAGCTCCCGTCCCAGATCGAGCGCGCTGCGGCCGCTGGCCGCGTCCCCGCTTCCCAGGATAAGGGCAAGGAGCTCCGCGTCACTCAGGGCCGAGGCACCGATCTGCAGGAGTTTCTCCCTGGGACGCTCCCCCTCGGGCCAATTCTTGATTCCGCCGCTCATGGACAGATCCCTCCCGTGTCTGATCCACCCCCCGGAAAAGCAAAGGTAAATCATACCTCAGGAAAGAAGGTTTGCCAGGGAGCTGCCTAGAACCCGAAAAATACCAGGGCGAGGGCGCCGAAGCCGGCGACAAGCCGGTACCACACGAAGGGATACAGGGAGTCGCGCTGCACCAGCTTCAAGAGCAGTGCCACGCTCAGGAATCCGAAAAAGGCGGAGGTGGTGATGCCGATCAGCAGGGGAAGCCCTTCACCGGCAGGGATGCCGGTTCTCAGCAGTTCTCCCACTTTCAGGATTGCGGCTCCGGCCACGATGGGAAGGGAAATGAGGAAGGAGAAACGGGCGGCGGACTCCCGGTGAAAGCCGAGCAGCAGCGCCGCGGTGATGGTGATGCCCGAGCGCGACACTCCCGGGAGCAGGGCCAGGCACTGGAACAGGCCGATGATGACGGCGTACTTCAGGGTGATCTTGTCCACCCTCCATCTCTTGGCGCCGGTGGTGTCGGCGAAGGCGAGCAGCAGCCCGAAAAAGATCAGCAGGGAGGCTATGATCGCCGGGCTCTTGCGGAAGATCTCCTCGATCGGGCCTTCCAGGGTCTTTCCGGCCACGGCGGCCGGTATGGTCGCGGCGATGATGTAGAAGGGAAGCCGCTTGGCGGGGGTGTTGATGCCGCTTCGGCAGGCGCTGAAGAAATTGCCGATCAGCTCGATGATGTCGCGCCAGAAGTAGAGCGAGATGGCCAGGAAGGTTCCGACATGTAGGGCGACGTCGAAGGTGAGCCCCGATTCGGGCCATTTCAGGAATTTCGGTATCAGTATCAGATGAGCCGAGCTGCTGATGGGAAGGACCTCGGTGAGGCCCTGGACCGTGCCCAGCACCGCTGCGTGCATTGCGTCCATGCGGATAAACTCCTGTCCTGCTGCAAAATTTCCCGGAGGATAAGGGATGCGGCCCGATAAATCAAGGGCGAAACGGGACACCTCATGAGAGAGTGAAAATTACTTATTTCATGCTTTAATGTTTGTGCCGTTTGTGTTACATCTCTACAGTTTTGTAACACATGGCCAGAGGCCGCCACCTTGGAGGAATAAAAAATGTTTGGATTGATTCCGAAGGATGAGAAATTTTTCGCCATGTTCAGGGAGATGTCGCACAACATCGTGGAGGGGGCTCTACTTCTGAAAGACATGCTGGACAATTTCGACGATCCGGTCGCCAGCCAGCGCAAGATAAAGGACGTGGAACACAAGGGCGACACCATCACCCACGACATCATCAGGAAGTTGAACAAGAGCTTCATCACCCCCTTCGACCGGGAGGACATCTACGCGCTTTCCTCGGCCCTGGACGACATCCTGGACCTGATCGACGCCTGCGCGCAGCGGGTGGTGATGTACAACGTGGAAAAGCCGACCCCGGAGTCGAAGGAACTCGCCTTCCTGATCCTCAAGTCGTGTCAGACCATCGACAAGACGGTAGCCGTGCTGGGCGGCAAGCTGGAGCCGATCAGCGCCTACTGCATCGAGGTGAACGCCCTGGAAAACGAGGCGGACCGCGTCTGCCGCGAGGCGATCAGCCGGCTCTTCGACGAGGAAAAGGACCCGATCCAGCTCATCAAGTGGAAGGAGATCTACGAGACCCTGGAGACCGCGACCGACAAATGTGAAGACGCCGCGAACATCCTGGAAAGCGTGGTGGTAAAAAATGCCTGAACCGACACTCGTTCTACTTGTCGCCGTGATCGTCGCGGCACTCGCGTTCGACTACATCAACGGGTTTCACGATACTGCAAACGCCATAGCCACCTGTGTTTCCACCCGCGCCCTCTCGGTCAGGAGCGCCATCATCATGGCGGCCGGGCTCAACTTCGTGGGGGCGATGGTCTCCACCAAGGTCGCGGCGACTATCGGCAAGGGGATCGTCGATGCCAGCGAGATCACCCAGATGGTCGTGCTCGCCGGCGTGATCGGGGCCATCTTCTGGAACCTGGTCACCTGGTATTACGGGCTTCCCTCCTCCTCTTCCCACGCCATCATCGGCGGGCTGGTGGGGTCGGTAGTGGCGCACGCGGGGACCGCTGCCCTGCACTGGGCCGGACTGAAGAAGATCATCATGGTGCTGCTGCTCTCGCCGGTTATCGGTGCCCTGTTCGGCTTCATCTTCATGGTCGGGATGATGTGGGCCTTCAGAAACAAGGCGCCTTACGCCCTGAACAAGAATTTCCGCAAGCTGCAGATCGTCTCGGCAGCAGTGATGGCCTTTTCCCACGGTACCGCAGACGCGCAGAAGTCGATGGGGGTGATCACCATGGCACTGGTGAGCTACGGGACCCTTGCCACCTTCGAGGTGCCGACCTGGGTGAAGGTGTCCTGCGCCGTTGCCATGGCGCTGGGGACCGCGGCGGGAGGATGGAGGATCATCAAGACCGTCGGGCACGACTTCGTCAAGCTGCAGCCGGTGCACGGGTTCTGCGTGGAGACCGCCTCGGCAGGGGTCATTCTCGGCGCCTCGGCCATGGGGCTTCCCACCAGCACCACCCACGTCATCACCTCGTCCATTCTCGGGGTCGGGCTTTCCAAGAGGATGTCGGCGGTGAACTGGACCGTCGCCTACCGGATCGTCTGCGCCTGGATCATCACCATTCCGGCCTCGGCCAGCGTAGGCTTTGTGAGCTATATCGTGTTGTCGCCGTTTTTAGGGAGATAGAGGCAGGGTTTCGCAAATAAGGCAGGACCGGGGTAGATAAGGCAGGACTGGGGTAGATAAGGCAGGACTCGGCGGATAAGGCAAGGCTTGGCAGGTGACAGAAAGTGCGTCGGCAGCGGAAACGCTCTCGGCGCTTTTTTGCGGCGACCGGCAACCGCAACCGAAAATTGACAACCGAAAACTGGTTCATTATTCCAGCTCCTCACCCACCTCCGCCATCCCCTCGTCCAGCTCGGCCTGGGCCACGTCCCGGGCCCGAAACCTCACCACCAGGTAGTAGCAGACGAAGTAGGCGAGGACGGCTGCGCAGAAGCCGAGCAGGGAGGAGCCCAGTATCAGGGGCTTGGCGTACTTCTCCAGGTTGTGCCATTCGAATCCCCCCTGCAGCGGCAGCTCGCCGGCGGGGTGGCCGCGCATAACCATGCCGAGCTTGTAACTCAGCCCGAGGATCGGGAGCACGGTGATCGGGGTGTTGATCCAGGCGCCGGTGATACAGGTGAGTTTGTTGAGCCTGAACAGGAAGGCGGCAGCGACTGCCAGCGGGGTGTGGATTCCGAAGAAAGGGGTGAAGCTAATGAAGACGCCGACCGCGAAACCTGCGGCGATATGCCCGGGATGGCTGTCAAGCGAGAGGATGGAGTAAAGTTTCTTTTTCCAGAGCTTCTTGTTCAGCAAAAGTTCACCTCAAAATGTGCCTCAGTCTAAGGTTCCACCGGTAGTTTGTCAATTGATTTAAGCCCGGCTTCTTCGCCAACAAATTTGCCATGAGTTTTGAAACGTGTTAATATCATTTGTTTTAAAAAACTATCATGATGGATGCGACGGGACATGCGCAAGGGACTGCTTAAGAAGGTAAAAAGAATAGTGGTGAAGATCGGCAGCGGCGTGCTGACCAGCGAGGAGAGCGGGATAGACCCTTCTTTTCTGGAGGGGCTCGCCGCCGATATCGCAGCCCTGCGCGCCAAGGGGACCGACGTCGTCATCGTTTCCTCCGGCGCCGTCGCCGCAGGCCGGCAGGCGCTGGGCCTTCCCGACCGGCCGAGGACGCTGCCACAGAAGCAGGCTGCCGCGGCGATAGGCCAGTCCAGGCTGATGCGTGCCTACGAGGAGGCCTTTTCCGGCTACGGCCTGAAGGTGGCCCAGATACTCCTGACCCGGGACGACCTCGCCAACCGGCGCCGCTTCCAGAACGCGCGCGGCACGCTGGACACGCTCCTTGCCTGCGGCATCATCCCGGTTATCAACGAAAACGACACGGTCGTGGTGGACGAGCTCAAGTTCGGCGACAACGACAACCTCTCCGCCCTGGTGACCAACCTGGTGGAGGCGCAGCTCCTTTTGATCATGACCGATATCGACGGGCTCTACACCGCCGA
>DNRQ01000202.1:22657-40819 GCA_003499925.1 Geobacter sp. | reverse complement strand
AGCTCCGGTGCCAAAACACCCCCATCCCCCTCCTGACCTCCCCCTTGAAGGGGGAGGGACCTGAACAGCGGAAGATCAGCGCTAATCGGGTAACTTAATGGCTGTGCCCCTGGAAGGGGAGGGAGCTTTTTCGGCGCGAGATCAGCGCTCATCAGGATTAACTTTACGCCAGCGCCTCTGGTGGTGAGGAGCATGGGCACACATTTACAGTTTGTGATCCGGATGATTTATGATAATTTTGGCCGACGGTTCCAGATCATACTAAAGGCGGCATTGCCATGCGGGGCATCACGGTCAACAGCAGTCCGCTCAACCTGATTTACCTGGAAATGGGTGCGGCGGTACAGGATTCACAGAGGCTCGAGCTGTACATCTCCTTCATCGTCACTCTCCTCATCGATCTGAGCGGAGGGACGCTGTCGGATGAGGAGTTCCGGGGGTCCATGGAAAACCTGGGATCGCAGACCCTCGGCCGCCTGATGGAAGAGATCAAGCATAAGGTCGGCTTCACCGACCAGGCAGTCGACGACCTGCGCAAGGCCCAGAGAGCCAGGAACTTCCTGATCCACCGCTTTTACAACGCGCGCTCGGACCAGCTACTCAGCCAGGCAGGACGGGAAAAGGCGCTGAAGGAAATTATACAGAAAAGAGCGGCAATCAACTCCGCCAACGCGATGCTCGACCCTGTCATGAACGACCTGATCACCCTGAAGGGTTTCGATCTTGATCAGGTCAGGGAAGAGATAGAGAAAAGATTCGAAACCTGAGAACAGGAAAGGAGAGGCATAGTGTTTCGTGACTTTAGAACTGTAGGTGCCGTGGCGCATGTCATCGAGCTCGCCGTCGCGCCGGTTTTCCTGCTCACCGCCATCGGGACCATGTTGAGCGTCATGACCAACAGGCTGGCTCGCGTCATCGACCGTGCCCGCGTTCACGAGGCAAAACTGGAAATTGCGCCCCCCGAGGCGGTGCCAAAACTGCACGGCTACCTTGCCACCCTGTCGCGCCGGGCGGACCTGATCGGGCACGCGATCTTTCTCTCCACCAGTACCGCGTTACTGGTCTGCGCCGTCATCGCGCTGCTGTTTTTGGGCGATTACCTGCGCTACGACATGTCGATCCCGATAGCGTTTCTCTTCATATTGGCGATGCTGTTGCTGGTCATAGGGCTGATCTGTTTTCTGCGCGAGGTTTTCATAGCCAAGGGAAGCCTGCGCATCGGCCCCAACTGACGGCTCCGGGGAGCGACCGCGGGACCGGGACAACACCATTGAGGAGACCGGAGCATGGACAAGGGAAACTTCAAAATATTCGACAGCCATTTTCACATCATCGACAAACGCTTCCCACTTGTTGCCAATAACGGCTACCTGCCGGATGAACTCACCTGTTTCGACTACATCACCCGCATGAACGGTTATCACCTCGCGGGAGGCGCCATTGTATCGGGATCCTTCCAGGCGTTCGACCAGAGCTACCTGCTCGATGCACTCGGAGCACTGGGTCCTTCCTTCGTGGGAGTGACCCAGTTACCGGCCTCGGTTTCAGATGACGAGTTAGTCGAATTGGACAGAGCCGGCGTCAGGGCAGTCAGGTTCAATCTCAAACGAGGGGGGTCTGAAGAAATCAAGCATCTTGACAGGATGGCGAGGCGAGTGCACGAAATCGTCTCCTGGCATGTCGAACTTTATGCCGACTCCAAGGACATCGGAGATCTCTACCGGACATTGGTTGCGCTTCCGGCGGTGAGTATCGACCACCTCGGCCTGTCGAGCGAAGGCTTTCCTGTGCTCCTCAAGCTTGCCGAGGCGGGAGTTCGTGTCAAGGCGACAGGATTTGGCAGAGTGGATTTTGCAGTGCCGGCTGCGCTGCAGGAGCTTTATTCGGCAAATCCGGATGCCTTGATGTTCGGCACGGACTTGCCTTCCACTCGGGCGGCGCGCCCGTACGCTGATGAGGATTTTTTCCAGGTCGTTGAGGCTTTGGGGGAAGAAAAGGCTAAGAAGGTTTTCTATGACAACGCCGCCGCTTTCTACCAGCCGGCGGCACGTTAGTCGACGATTCCGGTCGGCGACAGTGGGATGAAAGCTGCCGCGCCGGGTACCAGGGGCAAGCCGTTATCCCGCTAAGCCGTGATCCGGTGGTAGGCTTTCTGGAGCGCCTCAAGGTGTTTGTTGTCGGAGTTGGTGATCGGCTGGAATAATTTCTCGAAAGACTTGTGCGAGAAGGTTATCACGTTCTCCATCATGAAGGCGTCCAGGTTGGCTTTCAGTTCCATGGCGAGCCGCAACGCCTCTTCCATGGAGGGGGGGTTCTTCTTCACCTTTCTGACCAGTGACCGGACCTGCTGCAGCGTCACCTCCGCCTCTGCCAGATCGATCTGAATCGGCTCGATGATGTCGTCGTGCCGCAACTTGTCCACCAGGGCGAACAGCCTGGCGTGGTTCTCCTCTTCCATCGCGGCGTTGAGCCAGAGCAGGAGGCTCTCCCTGTCGTTCTTGAACAGGTCGGCAAAATAGTGGTACAGCTTGGCGCAGGCAAGCTCCACCCCCTTGCAGACCTCGAGAACATCCTTCGTGCCGGTTTTAGTGCGGTGCTTCAAGATTTACCCTCCATTTATCCTGCCGATGTTTCCGGGAGAGCTTCGCGAGTCCGTCCCCGCGCTTGACCGTCACCGTTTCGACCAGTACCCCCTGATCTCGACCTGTCCGCCTGCAGCGGCTTGCCACCGTAGAGCGAAGTTCCCGGCCGTCCTTCTTCACCTCAGTATCTGTTCCCAAGCGGGTCCTGATAGTTCAACAGGTTCTTAAGCTGCATGTTGGTTCCGACTGCTATGCCGGGCTTGACACGGTAGGTGACCCTGATGTTGCGCTTCTCCCCCGCCCCAAGTTCATCGAAGCGCCAGATATAGGTGCCGTTATCCACCCTGGAGAAGGTCGGGTCGGCGGCGACCAGTTCCAGCTGGGTGGGAAGGATGCTTTGCAAGGTCACCTGTTTGGCCAGGTTGGAGCCGCGGTTGACGCAGTTAAGCTCCAGGGAAGAGACCTCGCCCGGCTTGAGCCTTCCCCCCTGGGCCGCCATTGACAGCTCCAGTATGGGACGCGAGTAGATGAGCTGCAGGTTGACGGCCGCGGCTCGGTCGGTGGCGATCTCCGGCTCGAACAAGACCGATACGGGAGCCACAGCTCCATCATTGGCGGACGCCGGGGTTTCGATCTCCAGCAAGACGTAGGCCTCTTCCTTGGGCGACAGCGGACCGACGTGATTGATGACCGGCTCGCCCGCCTGCTTCTTGCCGTCGCGGTTCAGGTCGTCAAAGAAGGAATATGCCGCGTTGCCGGCAACGGTTGCCTTGATGGAAAAAAGTTCCCGCACGTTCCCCGTATTGGTCACGATCAGCGGGATCGGTACCACCTGACCCGGCACCGCCACCAGTTTTTGCGCCGCGGTCCTTGCAGTGACGCCGCTTACCCTTTGCACCACGCTGGTAGCGGAAACAAACGATTCCTTCTTCTCCAGATCGCTGTTGATGACATCCGCACGCAGGAACAACTCCTGCTCCGCCAAAGCCTCATCCTTCAACTGGAACACGATGTTGAAATCCTTCCCTTCCCCGGATTTGAGCTGCAGGGTGTCGAGCACCAGGGCCGCCTTGGCCTCCTGGGTGAAACCGGCGGCTGCGACGCCGACCGGCTCATACTGGGGGGGGTAGTTCAGTCTCAGCGTGACAGCGCGCGCCGGAGCGGTGCCGACGTTCAGCAAGGAGATCCGGTAGGAAATCTTCTCCCCCGGCAGAAGTTTTGCCTTATCGCTCTTCACCACTGCCCGCAGCAGAGGAGCCGATGTCACCAGGACGATCTCCTTGGACTGTGAGGCCTCTCTGGCGAACGTCGAGACGGCCTTTATGGGATAGCTGTTCTTCTGACCGTCTATATTGCCGCGCGGCATGGTGCCGACCGCCACGGCCCGGAATCTCTCCCCGACTGCAAGCTCCGGAGTACGGTAGATGGGAACATCGGGTGACGATGCTGCGGCAAAATGGAAGGCAAACTCGGGAGGGAACCCGGAGTCAAGCTTGAAGCTATCGCTGCCGTTGCCGGTATTCACGATATCGAACGGGATCGAGAAGCGCTTGCCGGCCTCCAGGGTCTCAGCTGCCGGTCCGAGATCGACTTCCAGATCAGCGTACTGCGCAACTTCCAGGTTGAACACCTGGGTGACCTCCGGCTGCTGCTGCGGCGCGGCAACGGCGGCTTTCTGCAGGGGAGGATGCTCGATTCCCAATTGGTGCAGTCTGGCAGAGGCGCTGGACGCGGCAGCAGTTCCGGGGAACTGGTCGATGACAGCCTGGTACGCCGACGCAATGGCGTTGTTGCGCGTCGGCTCGGATTTCCCCCGTTTCGCCGGTCTTTCCTTTTTCTTGGCCAGCGCCAGTTTCCTTTGAGCACCCCTCTCGGCAGCAAGCCTGCTGGCCTCAGCTTTCTCAGCAGCGGCTTTCTCAGCCTTCTCGGCTTTCGCGACCTTCGCGGCGGCGAACTTGTCAGCGGCGACCTTGTCGGCGGCGACCTTGTCAGCGGCAGTCTTCTGAGCGGCAGTCTTCTGAGCGGCAGCCTTCTCGGCTGCAGCCTTTTGAGCGGCAGCGTCCTCAGCGGCAGCCCTCTCGCTGGCAATCCTCTCGATTGCTGCTTTTGCAGCTGCCTTGTCAGCAGCGGCCTTCTCAGCGGCAGCTTCGGCCGTTTTGGGCGCTATCCTTTCGGGAGCCGCGGGCGCTTTTACCGTCGCCTTCTTCTGAGCAACGGGTAACGGTTGACCCTTTTCATAACTATCAGCAAGCGCGACGAGTTCTTCCTCGACGGTCCCTTTCAAAGGGCTTTCCGGGTAGTCCCGGAAAAACTGTGCCATGTGCTTGGCCGCTTCCTGCTGATTTCCCGCCTTATAATGGGCCCGTGCCAGCCAGAAGAGAGCCATGTCCCTGAGGGTGGTATCGGGATACTTCTTCAACAGCCCCGACATGTTATCGATCGCTGCCGGGTAGTCCTTTCTCTGGTAGGCATTGAAACCGGAAATGAAAATCTGGGAATCTTCCGAATCGAGAGAGAAGGCAGGCGCGGGAATAAGAACCGCAACAAGGAGCAATACAGCTAGAATTTTCAGGAGTGAGGCACGGAAAATCTTATTTAAATGCACGCGATGAACCTTTCCGAGCTGATTAGTTATAAAACGTCGAACGTGTCGGAAAGTATCATCATAGACAACTATTGTCAACGCAGAACGGCGCTCCGATTTTCCCCGCTAGAGCCCCAATTGACGGGGCTTTCGCCATTTTCCGGAGTCCCTCCATTCTTGATTCATTAGATGGAAAATCGCTTCGATCCTGCCAAGCCGAGTCGCTCCCTCCTTCACTGTCAGCCAGAGCTCGCTGGAGCCAGCTCTGAGATAGACATCGTGATCGGGCTGGGTCAAGTACGACCTGCGCTGCACGCGTCTGTTTGTCCGCAATTGCAGGTTTGGGGTGAACGCCGGATGGAGGAACTGACGGTCATTGACATGCCGCGCGTTCTTCGCTACCATCGCGACCGTTAAAACCAGTACATTTTGAATACTATGGAGACAGTCGATATGAGTGGCAAACCGACGAGAGAAGCGACCTGGGAGCTGGTCAAGGAGTATTTGCCAAGCGAGCAGATGAGGAAGCATTCCCTTGCAGTTGAAGCGGTCATGCGCCACATGGCGCGTAAGTACGGCGAGGACGAGGAGATGTGGGGAGTGATCGGGCTTGCCCATGACATCGATTACGAGCGCTATCCCGAACAGCACTGCTCGCGCGCCCCTGAGATCCTGCGGGGAGCCGGGTGGCCGGAGGATTACATCCGCGCCGTGATCTCCCACGGCTGGGGGATCTGCAGCAATGCGGAGCCGATCACGCGACTGGAGAAGACCCTCTATGCCATTGACGAGTTGACCGGACTGGTGGCGGCATCGGCACTGGTCCGCCCGTCAAAGAGCATCCTGGACCTCCCGGTGAAAAGCGTCACCAAGAAATGGAAGGACAGGGCATTCGCCGCGGGTGCCGATCGTTCCGTCATCGAGAAAGGTGCGGCCATGCTCGGTGTGGAGCTTCCCGAGCTGATCGGCGACACCATCGACGGCATGCGCAGCGAGGCCGAAGCGATCGGGCTCAAAGGGAACCTGTAGCAGCTGGTCGCCTTTCATTTGGCTTCCCGACTAGCGATAATCTTTCCTGATTAGTACCAATCTCCCGCAAACTGCGCAAACACCCCCTCCCCCTTGATGGGGGAGGGTTGGGGAGAGGGTGAAAAGCNNAGCGGGAGATTAGTGCTAATCAGGTAATCTTTTGCCAAAAACACCCCCATCCCCCTCCTGACCTCCCCCTTGAAGGGGGAGGGACGTGAATAGCGGAAGATCAGCACTAACCCGGTTTGGCATTAGGTCCGTGGTAACATGCAGGACAAAAGGAGATAACAATGTCGCCATCATTTCGCCCCCGCGGCCCGAAAACCGTGACACCCAAGAGCGCCGAGGAGATCGACGAGATCGTCAGGAAGATGAGGGGAGAGCAGGCACGCCCGGACAACTACCGGGAACGCTCGCTGAAGATGCACGGCTGGATTTGCGCCAAATGCGGCAGGGAGTTCGAGCTCGCCAACCTGCACCTTCTGACCGTGCACCACAAGGACGGCAACCACAACTACAATCCCGCCGACGGCAGCAACTGGGAGAATCTCTGCGCCTACTGCCACGACGACGAGCACAGTCGCAGCATCCTGGCCGACTACCTCTCGGGGAAAAGCAAACGGTGAGAGCGTAGCGTCCGTTCGGGACACCACTTCCTCCTTGAAGCAACAATTCCCCTTTGACAAAGGGGGCGGGGGGCACTGCCATTAAGTTTACCTGATTAGTGCTAATCTCCCGCGCGCTGCGCAAGCACCCCCTCCCATCGAGGAGGGGGAGCGATCAGTAGGAGCTTAACTTAACCCATATTAGCGTCAATCTTCCGCCGTTCAGGTTCCTCCACCTTCAAGGGGGAGGTCAGGAGGGGGATGGGGGTGCTTTTGCGCCGGAACTACCCCATCCCCACCCCCACCCTCCCCTTGAAGGGGAGGGAGTTTTAGCAGCGGAAGATCATCGCTAGTCAGGTAACCTAATGGCAGTGGGGGCGGGGGGGATTTGGTGCGGGCTTCAACAAAGTAGCGACTCCCTCGAATATTTGACAAAGCGTCTCACGTCCAACTACAATGTCCCGTTCGGCTATCAACAATTCCACTCCACATAAAGCCGGCCTGCGCCCCTGTCACGCGGAGCCCAGCCGACAAGATCAGCTAAAAAGGATGACCTCACCATGCTGCACCTGAAAAAACTCTCCAAGGACTTCGCAGGAAAACCTCTCTTCACCGAATTGAACTGGCACTTGAAAAAGGGGGAGCGGGTAGGCCTGGTCGGGGAAAACGGGGCGGGCAAATCGACCCTGATGCGGATCATCGCGGGGGAGGTGGAAAGCACCAGCGGCGAGATCCAGATCGCCCGCGGCGGGACGGTCGGCTACCTCCCCCAGGACGGCATCGTCGCCAAGGGACAGCCGCTTTTCGCCGAGGTGATGACGGCGCTCTCGGCGCTGCAGGAAATCGAGAGGGAGATCGCGGAACTGACGACCCGGCTGGAGCACGAGCCGCACGACGCCCCGGGCCACGACCAGCTCCTGGACCGCTTCGGGCAGCTCCAGGAGGAGTTCCGCCTGAAGGGGGGGTACTCCATGGAGAGCGAGGTCGGAAACGTCCTCTCCGGTCTCGGTTTCTCCCCGGCGGACTGGGAGAAGGAGTGCGGCGAGTTCTCGGGGGGGTGGCAGATGCGCATCGCGCTCGCCAAGCTCCTTTTGAAGAAACCGAACGTGCTCCTGCTCGACGAGCCGACCAACCATCTGGACATCGAGGCGCGCAACTGGCTGGAGGGATACCTGCAGAGCTATCCCTACTCGGTCATGCTGGTCTCCCACGACCGGTTCTTCCTGGACCAGGTCTGCTCCCGGATCGCCGAGGTCTGGAACCACGCCATCTCCGACTACCACTGCAACTACAGCCGCTACCTCGTCGTCAGGGAGGAGCGGGTCTCCGCCCTGAGGGATGCCAAACGGCGCCAGGACGAGGAGATCGAAAAGATCGAGGATTTCATCTCGCGCTTTCGCTACAAGACGGACAAGGCGCCGCTGGTGCAGTCGCGCATCAAGCAGCTGGAAAAGATCGAACGCATCGTGATCCCTCCCGAACGGAAGCGGATCCGCTTCAGCTTCCCGGTCCCTCCCAAAAGCGGCAAGACGGTGCTGGAGCTTGCCGGCGTCAGCAAGGCCTACGGCAGCAACGTGGTGCTGGACGGCATCGACCTGACGGTCGAAAGCGGGGAGCGGATCGCGCTGGTGGGACATAACGGGGCAGGGAAGTCTACCCTGATGCGGGTCCTGGCCGGCGGAGGGGTCACGGGGGGCACCATGCAGACCGGACACAACGTGATTTTCGACTACTTCGCCCAGGACCAGGCCCAGGAACTCGACTCCTCCCGAAGCGCCTACGATGAGCTCCTCGCCGACTCCCCCTTCGACATGGTGCCGCAGCTGCGCGACATCCTGGGAGCCTTCCTCTTCTCGGGCGACGACATCCACAAGAAAGTGGCGGTGCTCTCCGGCGGCGAGCGAAACCGCCTGGCGCTCGCCAAGCTCCTTTTGCGCCCCTCGAACCTGCTCCTCATGGACGAGCCGACCAACCACCTCGACCTGTACAGCAAGGAGGTGCTCCTGGAGGCGCTCAAGCAGTTCCCGGGGACGGTGGTGTTCGTCTCGCACGACCGGCACTTCATCGACGGCCTCGCCACCCGGGTGGTCGAGGTCGGGGGGGGGAAGCTGGAGAGTTTCTACGGCGACTACGAATACTACCTGGAAAAAACCGCAGGACAGGGAGCGGTGGCCGCAGGTCAGGACGGTGCAGGGCGCCTGCCGGCAAACAGGGCGGAGGAAAAGAAGGGGGGGCCGCCCGCTGCGGCCGACCTGCACCCCCTGGAGAGCCGCCTTTCCCGGCAGCAGCAGCGCGAGGAGGACAAGCAGCGCCAGAAGGAGGAGCGGGCCCGCGAGCGCAGGCTTGCCGAGCTGGAAACGCGCATAGGAGCCAAGGAGGAGGAGCTCGCGGAGCTGGAGAGCGCGATGGGATCCCCGGATTTCTTCAGCAATGTGGAGGCGGCGAGAGCGGCCGGAGAGCTTCATGCCTCCTTGACGGCAGAAATTGCGGCACTGTACCAGGCATGGGAAGGCATTTGAGTGCTCTCAGCCAGGTTGACAGGCGACGCATCTCCAGTAATCTTTAGAAATTCGTTCCCCCCAACCAGAGCACGGATGCCCAATGACCGAGAACATCACCATCAACATGCCTGAAATCGTCCCGCTCTACCCGTTGCGGGAGATCATCGCCTTCCCCTACATGGTCTTCACCATTTTCCTGAAGCAGGAGGACATGCCTCCCTTCGAGGAGGCGGTGCTCTTCAATAACCTGGTGGCGCTCGTGAAGCTGAAGCATGAGCCCTCCGGCGAGCTGTTCTCGGCGCTGCACGAGATCGGGACGCTCTGCAAGGTCATGCAGATCAGCAAGCTCTCCGGAGGCGGGGCGAAGGTCGTTCTGGAAGGGGTCGTGCGGATCAGGGTGCTCGCCATCGTGCAGCAGACGCCGGTGGCGCTCTCCAGGCTGGAACCGGTGCGCGAGTTCGCCGAGAAATCGATGGTCTCCGAGGCGCTGGTCGGAAGCCTCAACGCCCTGCTGAAGATCGCCCTTTCCTACGGCAGGCCGCTTCCCGACGACGTGATGAAGATGATCGACTTCATCGACAACCCGGCGCGTCTCTCGGACCTGGTCGCCCTCTACCTGAACCTCCCCATCGACGAGCTGCAAAAGCTCCTGGAGACCGTGGATCCCCTGGAGCGCCTGAAGAAGGTCTACATGCACCTGACCAACGAGGTGCAGCGCCTGCAGATCAAGGGGGAGGTGCAGGCCGAGGTGACCAAGAAGGTCGGCAAGAGTCAGAAGGAGTTCCTGCTGCGCGAACAGATGAAGCAGATCCAGGAGGAACTGGGGGAGGAGGATTCCCGGCAGGGCGAGGCGAACGAGTTGCGCAGCAAGCTGGAAAACGCCTTGATGCCGGATGAGGTGCGCAAGATCGCGGAGAAGGAGCTGAAAAGGCTGGAGCGGATCAATCCCGCCTCCCCCGAGTACACCGTCTCCCGCACCTACCTCGACTACCTGACCGCGATCCCGTGGCAGACCAGCACCCAGGACAACAAGGATATCAACCAGGCCGAGGTGATCCTGNNCTGGAGCCATTCGACCCGCGACAACCTCGATCTGAAAAAAGCCCGCAAGGTTCTCGACGAAGACCACTTCAACCTGGAGAAGGTCAAGGAGCGGATTCTCGAGTTTCTGGCCGTGCGCAAGCTGAAAAAAGACATGAAAGGGCCGGTTCTCTGTTTCGTCGGTCCGCCCGGGGTCGGCAAGACCAGCCTCGGCAAGTCGATCGCCCGGACGCTGGGACGCAAATTTATCAGGATCTCGCTGGGCGGCATGCGGGACGAGGCGGAGATCAGGGGGCACCGGCGCACCTACATAGGCGCCCTCCCCGGGCGCATCATCCAGGAGATCAACAGGGCCGGCTCCAACAACCCGGTCTNNGGACGAGGTGGACAAGATCGGCGCCGATTTCCGCGGCGACCCGGCGAGCGCGCTCCTCGAGGTGCTCGACCCGGAGCAGAATTTCTCCTTCACCGACCACTACCTCGACGTCCCCTTCGATCTGACCAACGTCATGTTCATAACCACGGCGAACCAGCTCGACCCGATCCCGGCGCCGCTCAGGGACAGGATGGAGGTGATCACCCTGTCGGGGTACACGGACGAGGAGAAGCTCAACATCGCCAAAAACTACCTGGTGGCCCGGGAGATCGAGGAAAACGGTCTGGCCAGCATGGCTCCCAAATTCACCGACGAGGCGATCTACCGGATCACCCACGACTACACGCGTGAGGCGGGGGTAAGGAACCTGCAGCGAAACATCGCCTCCATCTGCCGCAAGATCGCCAAGGAAGTCGCCCAGGGGAAGGCCGTGCGCACCCTGATCGACCCCGAGACGGTCTCGGAGCTCTTGGGCGCTCCCAAATTTTTCGACGAGGTCGCCTCCGAGAAGGACAGGGTAGGCGTGGCGACAGGACTCGCCTGGACCGAGAGCGGCGGGGACATCATTTTCGTCGAGGCGACCAAGATGAAGGGGAAGGAGGACCTGATCCTCACCGGCTCCCTGGGAGACGTGATGAAGGAATCCGCCAGGGCCGCCGTCTCCTTCGTCAAGGCGAACTGCGAGGAACTCGGGATCGACAAGAAGGATTTCGACGACACCACCATCCACATCCACGTCCCGGCGGGGAGCATACCGAAGGACGGGCCGTCGGCCGGGGTCACCATGGCGACCACCATCGTGTCGCTCTTCTCGGGGCGCCCGGCGCGCAGGGACGTCGCCATGACCGGCGAGATGAGCCTGACCGGCCGGGTGCTGGCCATCGGCGGGCTGAAGGAGAAGGTGCTGGCCGCCAGGCGCGCGGGGGTGAAGACGGTGCTGGCGCCGGCCAAGAACCAGAAGGACCTGGAAGACATCCCGGAAAACGTGAAACAGGAACTGGAATTCTTCTTCGTGGAGGACGTCCGCGAGGTGCTGGCCCAGGCGCTGGACAGTACCCCCAGATGAGATGAACGAAACACCGCAGCTGCCTGGAGCCGGGCAAGAGACAGCAGTCCCGCCTCCGCGATATAAGGTCAAGGTCAAACCAAAGCTCATCCCACATCGGTTTCCGCACTCCGTTGCGACCCCCCTGATCCGGCTCCAACATCTCACATCTCGTTCCCAAGCTCCAGCTTGGGAACGCAACGCTACGCGAAGCTCCGCTTCGGCAGGATGCAAAGCCGGAGCTTTGCCCGCCAGTTCCGGTCCCAAGCTGGAGCTTGGGACCGAGGAGGCGCCCGCCAGTTCCGTTCCCAAGCCGGAGCTTGGGAACGAGGAATAATTCCCCCTCCCCTTCAAGGGGAGGGTTGGGGTGGGGATGGGGTGGGGATGGGGTGGGGATGGGGATGGGGTGGGGATGTTGCACCATCCCCTATTCCCGTTGCAATAACAATTGCTTGGTGCTATCTTTTTTGCGTTTGCAGATCAATATCTGAGACTTTCGAGGTTCCCATGAAGATACCGCTTAGATCCGGCGCCCTGCTCGCCATGCTACTGAGCGCCGCCACCTGCTTCGGCCAGGGGCTTGCCGACAAGGTGCACGAACATACCCTGGAAAACGGCATGAAGCTCCTGATGGTGCCGCGCCACACCTCTCCCACGGTGGCGGCCTGGATCCGCTTCAAGGTGGGGAGCGTCGACGAGCGTAGCGACGAACGCGGCCTGGCCCACCTGCTGGAGCATATGCTCTTCAAAGGGACCAAGACGCTCGGCACCAGGGACTATGCGGCCGAGAAGCCGATCCTGGACCGTATCGAAGCGACGGCCCAAAAGCTCATGGCGGAACAGCTCAAAAGGGACAAGGCGGACGCGAAGCTGGTGGAAAGCCTCTCCAAGGAGCTGAAAACCCTGGAGAAGGAGGCCGAGAAGTACGTGATCAAGGAGGAGTTCGCCGACATCTACGCCAGAAACGGCGGCGCCGGCTACAACGCCTTCACCAGCAAGGACGGCACCACCTACATCATCAACCTCCCCTCCAACAAGATGGAGCTCTGGGCGGCGATCGAATCGGACCGGATGCAAAACGCGGTGCTCAGGGAATTCTACACCGAGATGAATGTGGTGAAGGAGGAGCGGCGCCGCTCCTATGACGCGGAGCCCGAGGGGAAACTCTGGGAGACCTTTATCGCCAGCGCCTTCAACGCGCATCCCAACGGCCAGCCGATCATCGGCTGGATGTCCGACATCGAGAACCTGACCAGAACCAAGGCGGAGAGGTTCCTGCACAAGTACTACGCGCCGAATAACGCAATCGTCGCGATCGTGGGAGACATCGATCCGAAACAGACCATTGCACTGGTGGAAAAATACTTCGGCTCCATCCCGGCAGGAGAGCCGGTCCCGCCGGTGGCGGTAGAGGAGCCGCAACAGGCGGGCGAAAAGCGGACCGAGGTGATCGGCGACGCCGAGCCGGAGCTCATGATCGGTTTTCACAAGCCGACCCTCCCCGCCCCGGACGACTACGTCTTCGACGTGATCGACATGCTCCTCACCAACGGCCGCACCTCGCGGCTTTACCAGAAGCTCGTGCTGGAGAAACAGCTGGCTACCTCGGTCTCCTCCTTTTCCGCCCCCGGCAGCCGCCATGCCAACCTCTTTATCGTGAGCGCCTCGCCGCGCGCTCCGCACACGGTATCGGATGTGGAGAGCGCCATCTACCTGGAACTGGAGAGGCTTAAAACGGAGCCGATGACGCAAAGGGAGCTGGAGCAAATCCTGAATCATCTGGAGTTCGAGGAGTCGCGCCAGATGGGGTCAAACGGCGGGCTGGCGCGGAACCTCACCGAGTATGAGGCGGTGGCGGGGAACTGGCGCTATCTGATCGAGCACCGTCAGAAGGTGGCGGCGATCACCCCGGCGGACGTGATGCGGGTCGCCAACCAGTACTTCACCCGCGAAAACAGAAACGTCGGCTTCATCACCAAGAGGCAGTAGAAGAATGCGAACAGCGATCGAGGGGCAACCAATGATTTCAGATAGCAACTCCAGAGGGTCATTCAACCTGATCAGCAAGATGACGCGGCTCTTTTTCCTGGGGAGCCTGCTCGCTGCCGTCGCCGGCTGCGCGTCGACTCAGGGAAGCGCCGCCAAACCGGAGAGCGCCACCCTGCAGGCAAGCGCCGCTTTGCCGAGGAGTCCCGACCCCCGCCAGCTGACTTTTCCGCCGCTCAAGTTCCAGTTGCCCAAAAGCGAACGGCTGCAGCTTAAAAACGGCATGACCGTCTACCTGCTTCAGGACCACGAGCTTCCCATCGTCAACCTGACCGCCTACCTGAACGCCGGCGGCATCTACGACCCGCCGGACCAGGTGGGGCTCGCGGCTATCACCGGCGCCACGCTTCGAAGCGGCGGCACGTTGCAGACCCATCCGGACAAGCTGGACCGCGAACTGGAGTTCATGGCCTCCTCCATCGAGTCGGGGATCAATACCGATCACGCCAGCGTCTCCCTCTCGACGCTCACCAAGAACCTGGAGCGGACGCTCGCGCTCTTCGCAGAAGTGGTGACGAAACCGGGTTTCGACCCGGCACGGGTTGAACTGGCCCGAAGCCATGCCATCGAGTCGATTCGACGCCAAAACGACGACCCCAAGGCGATCGCCGGCCGTGAGCTGAACCGGGCCATCTACGCCGGTCACCCCCTGGGCCGGATTGCGACCCTTGCTTCCGTGAAAGCCATCAGCCGCGAGGACCTGATCTCCTTCCATAATCGCTACTTCTATCCCGCCAACACGATCCTGGCGGTTTCCGGGGATTTCGACCGCGAAAAGCTCCTCGCCACCCTGGAGACGCTCTTTGCCGGCTGGCCCAACCGCGCGGCAAGCTTCCCGGAAGTGGCCAATCCCAGTGAGGAGCTCAGCGCCGAGGTGCTCCACGTGCAGAAGGAGGTGAACCAGTCGGTGATCCGGATGGGGCACCTGGGGATCGACAAGAACAACCCGGATCTCTACGCCATCAAGGTGATGGACTACATACTGGGGGGGGGCTTCACCTCCAGGCTTACCCAGGAGATCCGCTCCAACCAGGGGCTTGCCTACAACGTCGACAGCTATTTCGAGACAGGGCGGCGCTTCAAGGGCCCCTTCATCGCGGAGACCGAGACCAAATCGGAGAGCACCGCCAAGGCGATCACCCTTTTGCGCTCCATCATCGCCGGCATGACTCAGGCCGAGGTTTCCGATGTCGAGCTGAAACTGGCCAAGGACGCCATCATAAACTCGTTCATCTTCGGCTTCACGCGCAGCGATGCGGTCGTGAACCAGCAGGCGCGGCTGGAATTCTTCGGCTATCCGGCGGGCTATCTGGAGAACTACCGCGACAACATCGCACGCGTCACCAGGGAAGACGTACTGCGCGTCGCCAGGAAGTACCTGCATCTCGACGCCATGAGGCTCGTCGTGGTCGGGGATCAGAAGAAATTCGACCAGCCGCTATCAAGCTTCGGGAGCGTGCAGGAAATCAAGCTGGAAATCAAATAGGAGGTAGGAACGTTATGGCAATATGGAAATGCAAGAGTTGCGGGTTCAGCAAGGATGGCAGGTGCAAACCGCAGAAATGCCCGCAGTGCGAAGAGAAGGGAAACTTCGAGAAGGCGGAGTAAAAGACAGGGGCTAGGGACTGGGGGCTAGTAAAAAACAGGGGCTAGGGACTGGGGGCTAGGGACTAGTAAAAGCGGTCTTAGCCCCTACCCCTGACCCGACAGAGATATCCCGCAATTGCGCGTCGGGTTACGCCCTGCGGGCTAACCCGACCTGCCGACTTGTCACTAGCCCCTAGCCCCTGCCTTTCAGCCCCTAGCCCCGATTTTCCTCACTCCCCGGTGAAAACCGGCGCACGCTTCTCCAGAAACGCCTTGATCCCTTCCTCGTAATCCTTACTGTCATAGACGGTGCGGCGCAGTCCCTGCACCCGCTCGAAGGTGAGCGGACTCAGGGGGTGAGCGCTGGCCAGCAGCCGGATCTGCTCCTTGATCACCGCGATGCTCAAGGGGCTGTTCCTGGTGATCTTCGCCGCCATGTCGTAGGTGTAGCTTTCGATACTCCCCTCGTCGACCAGGTGGTTCAATAGCCCCGCCTTGTGCGCCTGCTCCGCTGAAAGCGGCTCCGCCGTGAAAAACATCTCCTTGGCGAAGTTCACCCCCATGATGTTCATGAAATGAAGGATGCCGGAAACGTTGTACGGCACGCCGATCTTGGCAGGGGTCATGCAAAAGGAGGCGGATTGGCTGCCGATCAGGATGTCGCAGGAAAGCGCCAGATCGCAGGCGCCCCCCCAGACGCTCCCCTCTATCATCGCGATCACCGGGATCGGCAGGCTCTGGATCGACCTCAGCACGGTCACCAGCGGATCGTTGTAGGCCAGCGGGTCGCGGCCTGGAAGCGGCAGCTCATGCACGTCGTGCCCGGCAGACCAGACCTTGGACCCCTTGAGCGCGCGGATCACCAGCACCCGCATCTTCCCCTTCTGCAGCGCCACTATCGACTCCATCATCTCGTTTATCAGCGCCGTGCTCAGGACGTTGCGCTGTTCGTGATTGTTGAAGGTGATGGTCCCGATGTTGTCCAGCAACTGGGTATTTATGATAGCCATGTCCGCATCCTCCCTACGGGTAAAAGTAAAACCCCTGCGGCTAAAGGCGCCTCAGGGGAGATATTGCTGGCAGCCGCAGGTACCGGAGGCCCTGCGGCGAGAATCAGATCTTTTTTGAATTTTGCCCAGTATACCAGCTGAGGGGGGATAAGCAACGCACGCGGGAACATCAGCCGATGACGGACGAGGGCAAGGCTGCTCCGCCAGGGTTCGGCCTGGCGGAGCGTTTGGAAAAGTCGGATTGGGGGGCAAAGCGAGCGGAGCTGCAAAGCAGCCCGGGAGGCTGCAGCCTGACTCACTCACCGGCAAGGAGCCTGGCAAGATGATCCAGCCGGTAACCGGCCGCGGCTGCGGCTTGCAGAAGCAGGGTGCAGGTACTCCCCTGCTCTTCCTGCGGCGCGCCTTCTGCAAAGGGAGCGAGCCGCGAGAACCAGTCGAGAAGCAGGTCGAAGCGCTCCTTGTTGAACCATTGAACGCCGCCGCTTTCATGCAGCAGCAGGAAGTCGGCGGCCGCAGGATCTCCGAAGAGCGAGCTGCATCCCTGCGCCCCCCCCTCTTGCCGGCAGACGGCCAGGAAGCTCTCGTGCCTCAGGAGCACCCGCAGAAGATCGCACCACCCCGACGGTGACAGGATCTCGGGCTGTTCCGGGGCCGCCGCAGGCAGGGGTGCGAAGGCTTCCAGGACCGGCCGCCCCAGGCCGAAGGCCTCGAAGATGTGGGCCGATTCCCCTCCGGAGAGCTCGCCGACCCGGTGCAGCGCAAGGAAGGCGCAGAGCAGGAGCCAGTCGTGGGGCGCTCCGGCGGGCTTGAAGGAGGGCTCCCTCAGCGCCTGCGATACTTCCACGCCGAAGGAAACCAGCAGCGAGCGCTGGGCCTTCTCCGTGGTCTGAGGGGCGAGCGCCTTCAGGAAGGTGGCAAGCAGCGGCTCCAGAGGTGGAACCATCGACCGTGCATCGGCCTCGGGCTCCCCTATGGTGGCGCCAGCCTTTGCCAACAGCGCGCGCAGCGAGTCGTTGGCGGAGGCGAAACGCACCTGCTTCACCTCCTCCTCTATGCTCTCCACCCCGGCGCCGTTCAGCCGGTAGCAAAGCCCGCCCCAGGTGCCGAACTCGTCGTCCCGAATCTCCTTGAAGTCGAGGAAGGCATGGTATTCGTAGGCCCCCATCTCGACGTAGAGTCCCTGCTCGCAGAGGTCGCGACCGCTCCTCAGGTAGGCGAGCCCGGTCGAGTAGTCCCGGAAGCTGTAATAGTGGCGGCCGTCGCCGTTGAACTCGAGCGCCTCGCCCAGGTTGGTCTGTACCAGGGAGGTCCCCCCCGAGGGATCCTTTCTCAGCACGGCGCAGGAGGACCTGATCCATCCGGCGGTGGAGGCGAAGCAGTTGTGGAACACGATGATGCCCCGGTCGGCACCCGACCTGTTCGAGTAGGCGAAGACGTTCTCGTCCACCTGGTCACCTTTGAAGAAGTCGTAGAGCACGAACTGCTCGGAACCGGAGAAGATGTGGCGCCTGCGCATGAGCGGGAAGATGTCCGACTCGTGCCGTGCCACGAACTGCTGGTCCACCGGCTCGTCCCAATAGGCGCGCTTGTACTCCATGCCGTACTTCTCGTGGAAACCCTCGATCTGCCCGTGCCCGAACATCGGGAGCCCCGGCATGGTGACCAGCAGCACGGTCGCCCCGAAATACTTCCCTTCCTTGCCGAACTGCTCCACGGCGGTCCGCTCGTCCGGATTGTTCATGAAGTTGACGAAGCG
>DNRQ01000202.1:13882-22604 GCA_003499925.1 Geobacter sp. | reverse complement strand
TGGGGAACACCTCGTCGAAGCTGGGGCGGTCCATGCCGTGCTCGGCCCTGGAGGGAACGCCGCTGCCGTGGCCCGGCAGCGGGAACCAGAGGCGCTGATAATGCTTCTTGGCCAGGGTCATCGCCGCGTCGAAACGGATGATGGGAAACTGGCGCGCCACGTGGAGGATGGTGCCGATCACCGCCTCGCGCACGTCGGGGATCAGGTAGTTGAGCTGCGCCGTGTCGTTCCAGGGGGTGCTGGTGCCGTCGTTGCCGTGGTAGATGTAGCGCACCCGCCCCGAGCCGCGGTCCAGGTGCTTGAAGACCACGGCCGCGTCCCGCTTGTCCCAGTAGCCGTCCTCGATGAAGAGGCCGATGCGCCCGTCGCTGGAGAGGTCCGGACCGTTGAACTGGTAATCGGGATAGGGGGGGTAATCGAGCTGGATGAACCAGTCCGGGTGTTCCAGGATCCATTTGGAGTAGAGCCCGGTGTGGTTGGGGACCATGTCGCTGGCAAGCCGGATCCCCCGCGCGGCGCAGCGCCGCTTCAGGCTGTCGAGCGCCCCCTCCCCTCCGAGATCAGCCGCGATCACGTAATCGTAGAGCGAGTAGGCGGATGAGATGGCGTCCTGGTTGCCGCTTATGTGCTTGATGCGCTGGGAGGCGGGGGACCTCTCCCAGATGCCGATCAGCCAAAGCCCCGAAAAGCCCCAGCGCGAGAGCCGGTCCAGTTCCGCGTCCGGTATCTGGTCCAGGGTGCGCACCTCGGTGCCGTAGGTATTGGAGAGCTGCCCCAGCCAGACGTAGACCATCTTGGCGATCATCACCACGTTGGCCATCCAGTCCGCGTCACGGGAGAAGCGCTCGTACTCGGGATATTCGGCTCCTCCCCGCCCCCCCCTGCCGAACTTCAGCACCTGCGGCTCCCCGGCCCCGCCGCCGAAGAAGGAGCGCCCTTCCTGGGAGACGATGTCCATGGCGGTGACCAGGTCGGCCAGCAGGTCGTGCGGCAGGAACGAGGCCCAGTGCTCCCTGATGTAGGCGATCTGCCCGGTGAGGGAATCGGGGGAGGCCTTGAGCGGGGCCCGCAGCAGTTCCGGTAGCGCAATCCCGATCGGCTCGAAGGGGGGCGCCTGGGCCAGACGCCGGTCCAGCTCGCCGGTCACGGCAAGGTAGGGGGAGGAGGCTGCCAGCTCGGAGGCGTCGAAGAGGCGGCGGAAATTGTCCAGTGCCCGGTTTTCCGCGTTCAGCTTCAAAAGCAGCAGCTCGCCGGTCAGCGCCTGCCTCCTGGCGCGGGCCGCATCGTCGGCCGAGAGGAACCCCTCGGGGCTCTCGTTGCCTAGCACCATCTGCCGCGAAGGGAAGAGTTCCATGAAGCGCGACAGGGCCTTCGCCGCATCCCCCGAGAAGTCGGGATAGCCGGCCTGGGCCATGAGCGTCACCAGCACCCGGGGCTGCTGCGCAGAGCAGTACTGTCCGATCAGGTAGCGGAACACCCGGTTCAGGATGGAGTAGAGATGGAGCAGCCCCGGCTCCACGGCAACCTCCGGCGGGGTCAGCTGCCGGTTCAGCCCGGCCGCGATGCGCCGCGCGTAGATGATGCCGGGGGCGGAACCGAGATCCTCCAGCACGCTGCGCAGTTCGACCCTCCTGGCGCACTCCGCGGAGATCTGTATATGGAAGGGGAAATAGTCGGAATCAATAAACCTCTGCTTCATCAAGCACCTCGTAAGCGTTCTCTGGTAGTATTCCGGCCCTGCCGGCTGGCACAGTCAAATATGATACAATGGAATCCCCGAGCTGTCTTTAAAAAAAATATATTAAGAGGTTAGCATCCCCCGCTGCGCAGAGGCATTTACCCTTGACACAGTCGGAGATTTCACCTAAATCTAGTGCTGCGCAGCAAAAGCTCATTTTTCCCCTAGGGTAAAGCCATCACAAGTTCCGATATCACAAAGCTTTTCCGCAAGCACCGCGCCCTCATCGCGTCGGCGCTCCTGATACTGATATTGATACCGCCGGGACGCTTCTGCGTCTTCCTGCTGGTCCCTGCCGGAAGCGGCGCGCGGCTGGAGATCGTGGAACTGGGCCGGGGTCGCACCCTGCGCGCCCTGGCATCGGAGCTCGAGTCGCGCGGCATCGTCACCAGCGCCAGGCTCTTCACGCTGTACGCGCGCCTTAAGGGGGGGGATGCCCGGGTCAAGGCGGGGACCTACCAGTTCAGCGACGGCATGCGTCCCGGCGAAATCCTGGACAAGATGGTATCGGGGGAGATCTACCAGCGGCTCTTCGCACTCCCGGAGGGATATTCCAGCTACCAGGTGGCCGAGATGCTGGAGAAGCGCGGCATCTTCGGGAAGCAGCAGTTCCTCGACGCCTGCCGTGACCGGAAACTCCTCTCGGAACTGGGGATCAGCGCCCAGAGCGCCGAGGGGTACCTCTTTCCGGGGAGCTACAACATCCTGCCCGGCAAGACGGAGCAGGAAGTGGTGCGGGAGATGGTGCTGCGGCAGAAGCAGCTGCTCGATACCGGCCTCAGCCGGAGGGGGAGCGCCAGCGGCCTCTCGACGCACGAGCTCCTGACCCTCGCCTCCATGGTGGAGAAGGAGGCCGTGCTCCCCGCTGAAAAGCCGCTGATAGCTGCGGTGTTCCGGAACCGCCTCAGATTGGGGATGCGCCTGCAAAGCGACCCGACCGCGCTCTACGGAGTCCGCGCCTTCGCAGGAAAGGTGAGCCGCGAGGACATCCTGCGCCCGTCGCCCTACAACACCTACCTGATCCCGGGGCTTCCGCCCGGGCCGATCGGCAATCCCGGCAAGGAGTCGATCGAGGCGGTGCTGAACCACCCGGCCGTGCCGTACCTCTTCTTCGTGGCGCGCGGCGACGGCAGCCACCAGTTCAGCAGCGACCTCCCCTCCCACAACGGGGCGGTGCGCAAATATCTCAGGTCTGCAGGCGCTGCGTCCCCGGGGGGACCTCGATGACCACCCGCATACTGCTGGCAGAAGACAACGAGCGCCTGGCCGCAATGCTGCGCAGCTTTCTGGAGTCGCTGGGGCACGAGGTGCTGAGCGCGACGGACGGGGTCGCGGCGCTTGCCGCGCTGCAGGGTGGAGGGATCGACCTGCTGATCCTCGACCTGAAGCTCCCCGGGATGAGCGGCGTCGAGCTGCTGCAGAGGATACGCAGGAGCCCGCCGCCTCTCAAGACTCTCCCCGTCATAATCAGCACCGGGGTCTACCGGGGCGAGCAGTACGCCCGGGGTGCCGAGAAGCTCGGGGTCAAGGCGTACCTGGAGAAGCCGTTCACCAAGGAGGCGTTCCTGCAGGCGGTACGTAGCAGCATCGAGCAGGCTCCCCCGCGCCGGCAGTTCGCCGACCTGCTGACCGAACTGTACCGGAGCCGCAAAAGCGGCACCCTTGAGCTCTCCGGCGGCACCCTGGTGACCCTGCTCACCGGGGAGCCGGTCTGCTTCTCATCCCCCGAATTCATCCCCTACCTCCTCTCCAGCGGGCACCTCTCCGGCGCCGACCTGGAGCGCTACCCGATGGAGGGTTCCCGACGCCTGCAACTGACCGAGTCCGGACTCCTGAGCTACGACGAGCTGATCGAGCAGTCGCGACTGTTCCTGTCGAAAAGGTTGCTCGAGGCGATCGAGCATGACCAGGCGGCGAGCTTCACCCCGGAAAGCCCGGCGATCCAGCCCCCGCTCACCCCGGTCCCGCTGCCGCGCCTGATGCTCCAGGGAGCCCGTGGCGGGGCCGCCCGCTTCGAGACCAGCGCCTTGCTGCAAAGAGGCGGAGCTCTCTACCCCGCCAGGACCGGGGAGTACTACCGTCTGGCCAACCTCTTCACCATGGCGCGGGAGGAGATCGAACTGCTGGAGCTCCTCGACCGCGGGCTCACCCTGGAGGCATTGGTCGCCGCGGGGAGCGACAGGCAGCGCGCCGCCTCCTTTGTCGGTTTCCTGATCCGGATGGGGATGGTCTGGCTCGGCAACGCTCCGGCGCCCGACCGGGGGGCCGACTTCCCGCAGAAGAGGCTCTTCAACCGCCCCATCGAGGAGGTGGCCGAGGCGGACCCCGAGACCATGAGCTTCGAAGACCTGGTGGACGAGGTTTCGGAGTCGGTCGAGCTTGTGGTCGGCGAAGAGGGGATGGCCGCGCCGCTGTCGGCAAGCGAGATCGGCTTCGAGCAGGAGGTCCAGCGCGATTACGCGGCGATCCAGGACAAGAACTACTACGAGATCTTCTCCCTGACGCCGGGGAATTTCAATTTCGCCAGCCTCAAGGAAGCCTACTTCTCCAGGACCCGCCACTATTCCCCCGAAAAATTCATGCAGCTCTCCGGCGCCACGCTCTCCCGCGCCCAGGATGTCCTCTCCCATTACGCAAACGCCTACAACACCCTGTCCAACGTGGTCGCCAAGGAGCGATACGACGAGATGATGAACGCGAGCAGCATCGGGCTCGGCGGACGGCAGGACGACGGGCTCCAGGCGCGCATCCAGTTCCAGTCGGGAAAGGTCTTCATCGAGATGGAGGATTTCGTCAGCGCGGAGCGCGCCCTGCAGGACGCCTACACCCTCACACCGCAGGACCCCCTGACCGCCGCCTACCTCGCCTGGTCCATCTACAGGAACCCCTCCAACTCCGGCTCGCGCGCGGCGCAGGAGAAGTGCCGCATGCTCCTCTCCAAGAGCCTTCAGATGGGGAGGTGCGCCGAGGCGTTCGCCTTCCGCGGCTGGATGCTGCTGGACGAGGGGAGGGACGGCCTGGCCGAGGGGGAGTTCCTGAAGGCGCTCAAGCTGAACCCGCGGGAGCAGAGCGCGCAGGCCGGCACCCGGCTCATCGCCGAGCGGCGCGAGACCGAGAAGAAGGGACTCTTCAAGCGGATCTTCGGCTGACCCGCCCGATCTGGGCTTCCCCCTTTAGCAGCTCCTTCGGAGTGAATACCCTCTTTCCCCCTTTACTAAACCTGATCAGCGCTAATCGGTTTACTAAAAGGGGGAAAAGTCTCAGCCTCTCCTCCGGGGGGCCAGTGGCAAAAAAATCGCGTTCATGAGCGCCCGACCGCACCCTGAAGCCTGCCTCGCGCAGGCTTTTTGCGTCCCGCACGCCCCGCCGCCTCGATCCCCGCCCGATGAGAACTCCCCCGAACCTGCAGCGCGCCCGCAACGACGCCCCGCAACGAGTCGCACCTCCCCCGCCGGGCTCCGGACGCGCCGCCCAGCCGGCACGATCACCGGTCACCGGCTTGCCAACCACACATTAGTGTGTATTATTTAAAAAATTTAAAGTTTGCCACCCGTCGCACCGATACCAATACCAACGACGCACGGCGGGTAGGGGATGGAGAGCAGCGCGGTTCCAGGCGCAAACCGGTAAAAAAGGAGGATGGCATGAAGAGGATCATTTTCGCGATCGGCCTGCTGATCATCAACGCGACGACAGGACAGGCGGCGGACCCGACGGCCGGAGTCATCAAGATCGGCATGGTGAACGATCAGACCGGTGCCAACAAGGGGTCGGGCAGGGGGATGAAGGTCGGCGTGCACGCCTACTTCAAGGCGGTCAACGAAAAGGGGGGGGTGAACGGCAGGAAGGTCGAGCTGATCACCGTGGACGACCAGATGGTAACGGATAAGACCGTCGACGGGCTGCTCAAGCTGGTTGAGGAGCAGAAGGTCTTTGCCGTGGTCGGCTCGGTGGGCACCTCGAACTGCGTCGCCAGTCTCCCGATCGTGAAGGAGTACAAGGTTCCCTACATCAATCCGCGCACCGGCGCCACGGAGCTGCGCACCCCCGTGGTCAAGGAGGTGATCCACATCAGGGCGAGCTACCAGCAGGAGGTTGACAAGATCGTGGACCTCCTGGTCAAGGAGGGTGCCAAGCGTTTCGCGGTGTTCTACCAAAACGACGGCCTGGGGACCGACATCCTGGCCTCGACCGAAAATGCCGTGAAACGTCACGGCCTGAGCGTGGTATCCAAGGGCTCCTTCGAGAGGAGGACCACGGCGGTCACCGCAGGACTTGCCAGCATCATGGCCGGCAAGCCCGACGCCGTCATCGTCGGGGCGGTCTACGCACCGGGCGCCGAGTTCATCAAGCTCGCCCGCCAGGAAGGGGTCAAGGCACATATGGCCGCCTGCTCCTTTGCCGGTGGCTCCAACCTGGTGAAGGCGGTCGGCCCGGCAGCCGAGGGTCTCATCATGACCCAGGTGGTACCGGAACTCGGCGACCTGACGCTGCCGCTCACCAAGGAGTGCAAGGAGGCGATCGAGAAAAATCCCGAGGAGGTCGGGTTCAATACGGTCAGCATGGAAGGCTGCATGGCGGCGAAATCCATTATCATGGCACTGGAAAAGGCCGGAAATCCGCCGACACAGGCAGCCTTTCTCAACGCGTACGAAGGCATGAAGGACGCCGACATGGGCGGCATCAAGCTCTCCTTCTCCCCGGGGGACCACCAGGGGCAGGATAACGTCTACCTGCAGATCGTGCAGGGGGGGAAGCTGGTCCCTAAAAAGCCGTAAAACGAGCTCCGGGCTCCGCTTCGGAGACGATCCGCCCGCTCGGCAGGACCGTCCCGGGAGCAGCCGGAGCAGCCCGCCGAAGGGGAAACGGCGCCCCGCCCCGAGAGCCGGGCGGGCGCCGATTTTCCGGCAAAATGGAAGCGATTCTCCTAGGAGCGCTGAAATGACCGTCAAAAGCAAACTGCTCGGCAATGTCGCTCTGACCATCATCGGGATTTCGGTGATCGCCGGCATCGGTCTCTTCTCCATAGCAAAGGTGAAATCAAGCATCGAGATCCTGACCGGCAAGTCGACTCCGCTGCACCTGAAGATGCTCGAACTGCAACAGACCGTGGAAAAGGTCTCCGCCGACTTCATGCGGCTCGAGATGACGACGGAGCCTGCCGAGGTGGCACGGCTGTCGGAGAGCATCACCACCCGGATCAAGCGGATGGAGACCCTGAACCAGGAGATCGTCGAAGGCGGCGCCTCCTCGACCGGGGTCGACACCCAGGTGCTGCGCGATATCGAAAAAACGGTGGTGCAGGTGGCAGGCCAGCGGTTGAAGGACATGACCCTGTTCAAAAGCGAGATCGCCTCGGTGAATGCCGAGCTGCAGAAGGCGGAAACCAGCGTCACCGGGATGCGCAAGAGCATCAGCCAGATGGGGAGCAGCGCCCTTTCGGCCATCAATTCCTCCCAGGCGGCCAACCTGCAGGTGAACAGCAGCATCAAGAAGCTCCTCACCCTGCAAAGCCGCCTGAAGGACATCAACATCATCCTGAGCGACCTGGAACTGGTGAAGAACAAGTTCAAGATCTCCCCGCTCAAGGAGCGCCTGAAAAACACCGTCGAGCTGACCCGCAACATCGAGGTGGACAACGGCGACAACCCCGCCATCAAGGAGGTTAAGGGTGTCGCGATGGAGATCCTGGGCAAGATAGGCGCCGAGGAGGGGGGGCTGGTGGCGTTGAGGCTTGAGATCCTCAGTACCCCGGACAAGGCGGAAACGGAGCAGTACGCCACCAAAAGCCGGGAGATCCTCAAGCCGCTGGAGGATAACAGCAGGAAGATCTTCAACACCATCGACACCCTGGAACTGCAGATCGTCAAGGACCGCAACAACGTGGTCGCCTCGCTCGGGTTCCAGAACACGGCAAACACGGTCATGGAGGCGGGAAGCGGCATCAGTGTCGACGTGAAGGAGCTCAATGCAGGGGTGCGGCAGATCATGCTGAGTTCGACGGAGGCCGAGGTCGGCAGGCTCGCGGGGTCGCTGGCGCAGACGCAGAAGAGGGTGGAGGCGAACGTCGCCATGGCCGGAAAGCTGCTGCTCCAGTCGGGACAGAAGGAGTTGGCGCACAACATAGCCGAGGTCTCCGGGACCATCCGGCGTGCCGGCGCCTCGATCCGGAAAATCGAGGCGACCAAGCTGAACGTGATCAGGAGCAACCTGGCCATGCAGAAGGCGCTCGACTCCGCGCGCGGCATCTCGCGGGAGCAGGCGCAAAGAAGCGAGGAGCAGGTGAAAAGCATCGGAGAGAACCAGCAGCAGATCCTGAGCGGCGTCCGGCAGGCGGTGGAAAACGCCACCATGCTCTCCTTCGTGATGATCGGGGTCTCCCTCGCGGTCGCGCTGGTTTCGCTGCTGATAAGCCTGCGCATCATAGCCTCCATCACCAAGCCCTTGGGGCACGCCAAGCTCGTCACCGCCGAGATCGCGAGCGGCAACCTGACCAAGAGGATCCAGCTCCATTCCAAGGACGAGATCAGCGAGATCTGCCACAGCATCAACAACATCGTGGTGCATTTCCACGAGGTGATCTCCCGGGTCTCCCACAACACGCAGCAGGTCGCCTCCGCCTCCACCCTGCTCTCCTGCGCGGCGGACCAGATGGCCTCGGGCGCCGCGCGCGTCGCGGGACAGGCGGCTACGGTCGCAACCGCCAGCGAACAGATGGCGGCGACCTCCAACGAGATCGCCCTGAACTGCACCCAGGCGGCGGCAGGGTCCCAGCAGGCCAACGACGCCGCGGTTACCGGCGCCGGGGTGGTGCGGGATACCGTTCACGGCATGAACCTGATCGCGGAGAACGTCCGGGAATCGGCCGTCACCATAGGGAACCTGGGGAGCCAGTCCGAGCAGATCGGCGCCATCGTCAAGACCATCAACGACATAGCCGACCAGACCAACCTCCTCGCCTTGAACGCCGCCATCGAGGCGGCC
>DNRQ01000202.1:13535-13761 GCA_003499925.1 Geobacter sp. | reverse complement strand
AACAACATCCAGAGCATCAACGAAACGGTCCAGGAAACCGCGAAAAGTGCCCGGGAATCGGCAGCCTCGGCGCTGCAACTCTCCCAGCTCGCCGAAGAGCAGCAGAAACTGGTCGGACAATTCAAGCTCGCATGACGGCACCCCTGCCTCGGGTGGCTGCAGCGGTCAGCGCCCGGGTTCGGCACTTCCTTTGGAAAGGGGGTCCGGGGGGCACTGCCATTAAGTT
>DNRQ01000202.1:0-13468 GCA_003499925.1 Geobacter sp. | reverse complement strand
CTCTCCCATCAAGGGAGAGGGAGCTTATGCGGCGTGCGGGAAATTAGCACTGGCCTTAACTTAATGGCAGTGGGGCCAGGGAGGGGGAACGCGGCCAGTTCTTCGCAGAAGCCGCTGTCTTCCCCTAACACGAACAAAATGGTGGCTATTATGGTGAAAGTCCTTATCGAGAACCCTCTGATGCTCCTGCTCATGGTGGCCGCAATCGGATACCCTCTGGGACGCATCAAGGTCTGGGGGATCACCCTCGGCGTCGGGGCGGTCCTGTTCGTCGGTCTCGGCTTCGGCGCGCTCCATCCCGACATGAAAGCGCCCGCCATCGTCTACATCATGGGGCAGGCGCTGTTCGTCTACACGGTCGGACTCTCCGCCGGCCCCTCCTTCGTCGCTTCGTTCAAGAGGGACGGATTGAAGAACAACCTCTTCGCCGGGGGGGTGCTCTGCGTATCGGCGGCACTCTGCGTGGCTCTGCAGAAATACCTGGAGCTTAAACCCGGCATCGCTGCCGGCATATTCTGCGGCAGTCTGACCGCCTCCCCCGCACTCGGCGGCGCCCTGGAAACGATCCGGCAGACGGCGCCTGAAGATATGATGGAAATACTGCTGGCCGAGCCGGTGGTCGGCTTTTCCATCGGCTACCCGATCGGGGTGATCGGCCTCATGCTGACCATCAACATCTGCCAGAAGCTCTGGAAGGTCGACTACGCTGCGGAGTTCAAGCAGCTCAAGCAGCCCGACAACCGTGACTCCCTGGTCCACTGCACCATCAAGGTGCAAAAGTGCGAGCCGGCCGGCGCCACCGTTCAGGAGCTGAACGAGCTGAACGGCTGCGATGTGCTGTTCAGCCGGGTCAAGCGCGGCAGCGACTTCTTTCCGGCCCAGCCGTCGACCGTTCTGGAACCCGGCGATCTCGTGATGGTGGCGGGGGTTCCCGACGAGATCGTATGCATCGCCACGGCACTCGGCGAAAGGAGGAGCAAGGACAGGCTCGGCCTGGACCGGACCGAGTACGAGTACCGGCGCATCTTCGTCTCCAGTCCCAGGGCGGTCGGGCAATCGATCGGCGAACTGCACCTCGACGAGCGCTACGGTGAGGTGGTGACGCGGGTGCGCCGCGGTGACAACGAGTTCGTCCCGACTGCGGAGGTTGTGCTGGAACTGGGCGACATGATCCAGGTGCTGGCCCACAAGAGCAACATGGAGGAGGTGAGCGCCTTCTTCGGCAACTCCTATCGCAAGGTGAGCGAGGTCGACGTGATGACCTTCAGCCTGGGCCTGGTCATCGGCCTGATCCTCGGCCTGTTCCCGTTCCCCTTCCCGGGCGGCGGGACGCTGCAGTTGGGCTTCGCCGGGGGGCCTCTCATCGTCGGCATCCTGCTCGGCACCTTCGGACGGACCGGGAAGATAGTCTGGAGCCTGCCTTACAGCGCCAGCATGACCCTGAAACAGGTCGGCCTGACCCTGTTCCTGGCCGGGATCGGCACCCGCTCCGGATACAGCCTGGTGACCACCCTGAGTCACGGTGGCGGAGGGAGCATCTTCCTGGCCGGTGTTTGCATCACCGTGATGACTGCGTTTCTGGGCCTTTGGATCGGGCACAAGATCATGAAGATACCGATGTGCCTGGTCCTTGGAATCGTTGCAGGGATGCACACCTCCACCCCGGGGCTCGCCTACATAAAGGAGCAGACCGGAAACGATCTTCAGGACCAGGGATACGCCTGTGTCTTTCCGTTTGCCACCATAGGAAAGATCATCCTGGTGCATTGCGTACTGATAATGACTGCTTAGGGTCGGGAGAGACCGGCGGCGACATCTGCTGCAACAAATCCGGCATGCTGACGAGCCTCACCGAGTTTTTCGGTGGGGCTCGCCTTGTTATAGCTTTTCCGCTCCGGCATGACCGTCCCGACCCTGGCAGGCCGGCGCATCTCCCATGGTTCGGCTGCCGTCTGAAGCCAGAAAACTCACCCTTTCTGCAGGCGTATATTTTCCATATACATCGCGAAATGCCCCCTAAAGCGGCACCAAACGCTGCTTGACGCCCGGATCAGGGGCGAGCCCTCCCCGCTACCTCCGGTTAACTGTATAGCTTCCTTATACACTCCTGCCTGCGGGCCGCCTCACCTGGCCGCTCCCTGAAAAATAAACCCCTTCAAAACCGGCAGCTTATGAATTTTAGCCAACGCCGCTCAAATTAAGGCACGGCTAATGCTAGCACAACGACGGTGAACCATTTATGAAACCGTCGTCATCCGGCCGTCCGTCCTGATCGCGCAGCTGATCCAGAAGAGAGCTGCTCCAAGACGGTGCCAACTGACTGGAAACCCAAGGAAGGCACGACAAGCAGACCACTATGAGACATTAAAAACTCGGGAGGGAAAAAGACTATGAAACTCGGATCAACAATCGTCATTCTGGCTGCGCTCACCTGCTGTGTTTCCGGCGCATCCGCCGTGGAGATCAAAGATATAACCTACAACACTGCAGACGCAGGGAAGGTCGTCTTCAGCCACAAGGTGCATCTGAAGAAGAAATCGGAGAAAAGCCCCAACGTAAGCTGCAAGTCGTGCCATGCCACCCCCGCCACTTCGAAGAAGGTCACCTACACCATGGCGGACATGGAGAAGGGGAAATCGTGCGGCAAGTGTCATACCGGGCAAAAGGCCTTCAGTTTGAGCAACTGCACCGGTTGCCACAAGGTAAAGGAGATCGCCTACAAGATCAAATCGACCGGGACCGTACTTTTCAGTCACACCAAGCATCTGAAAAGCATGCAGTGCAACGCCTGTCATACCAAGCTTTATGCGACCGGCGCCAACCGGGAAGTTTCCATGGCGGAGATGGAAAAGGGGAAATCGTGCGGCGCCTGCCATAACGGGGCCAAGGCCTTCAGTATCGCTAAGTGCGACGCCTGCCATCCGACCCCCAGGGAAGTGGTCTTCAAGGTCAAGGAAACCGGCCCCACCGTCTTCAGCCACAGCAAGCACGTGGAAATGTACAAATGCAATTCGTGCCACACCAAGCTCTATGCGATCGGCGTCAACAAGCCGGTTTCCATGGCAGCCATGGAGAAGGGGAAATCGTGCGGTGCCTGCCACAATGCCAAGGAGGCCTTCTCCGTGGCCGAATGCCAGAAGTGTCACCCGGTGAAGGAGATCCAGTTCAAGGTGGCCAAGGCATCAAATGTGACATTCAGCCATACCGCCCATCTGAACATGTACAAGTGCAACGACTGCCATACCGGCACCTTCCCGCTTCGGACCGCAAACAAGCCGGTCACGATGTCGGAGATGCAAAAGTCCAAGTCGTGCGGCGCCTGCCATGACGGCAAGTCGGCCTTTTCGGTCAGCGGCAGTTGCGACTCCTGTCACGTGCGCAGCTAGCTTGCAGTGAAAGGGGATTTCCCGCTGCCGGAAAACCTCCCTCCCCTTCAGGGGGAGGGGACTTCCCGCTGCCGGAGAGCCTCCCTCCCCTTCAAGGGTCGGGGTGGGGATGGGGGACGCGGCGCAATGAACAGCCCATCCCCCTCCTGACCTCCCCCTTGAAGGGGGAGGGACGTTGCAGCTGACCTCCCCCTTGATGGGGGAGGGACTTTAACCGAGGAAGATTAGTCGGAACGGCTAATTGATATAATGAAGGGACGGGCTGCAGGCAGCGTTTCAGGTATTGGTTGGCATCTGCTTCAGTTCTGCAGATGATTCAGTCGAGCCGTTTCTTCGCGAATCGCCCTGGAAGCATAGAACGTGACGCTCGCGTGTTCCACGATGAGAAGGATCAGCCCCGCGGCGAAGACTGCCGGGAAATGGGTCCCCGCTGGATCGGAGAAGATGTAGAGCGGGTAGAAGACGGTCGGCAGCCCGATGTTGCACCAGTTGTAAGTCGGCCTGCCATCCCCCGCCACGCGACCCATTATCAGCACGAAGGCCGAAAGCCACGACACGGCCAGCACGATGTGGAGCAGGTGGGCCGGCGGGGGATCGCCGAACATCTCCTTGATATCCGCCGGAACCAGGGCGAAGATCCCGGCCTCGCTGCAGTAGAGGGTGATCGCGCTAAGCGACATGAACAGGAGCATACCCCAAAGGCCGCGGCGGGAAAGGGCATGGAGCTCGCTGATGCTCCCAAGTATCTGCTCCCGGCAATGATCAGGGCTTATCGAGCGGTCGACAACGTCGTTGGCAGTTGATGCTGTTTTGGGCTTAATCTGTCCGATCATATGTCCGAGCATGGCGTCTCTCCTTTGCCTCGAAATGGACTCCCTTACCGATTCTGCCAGCTATCCCTTTGCTCCGACTGCAAGCTGCGGTATTCGGGATAGTGGCGCACCGGCCGGTATCCCGGGGTTGTTTCGGGTGGTGCGTGCTCCGGCTCATGATGCTCTTCCACCTCTTCCCATCCGAACAGCATCGGTTTGAAATAGGCAAGCGGCGTCGCTCCCAGGGTTGCCAGGTAGACATGGGTGCAGAGAAAGGCGAGCAGCGAGCAGGCCAGCATGAAGTGCACCGCCACGATGAACTTGATCCCTCCCGAGGCGAGGATGATAACCCGTAGCGGAGTCACATTCATGAGAAGTATCCCGGTGAGGCCGACCAGCGGCACCAGCACGAACATCACTGCCAGGTAGGCGGATTTCTGCATCGGATTGAACTTCTCGTCGGGTGTGGCATGGAACGGACTCGGCTTGCCCAGGAAGTACCAGAAACAGTAGAAGAGAAGCTGGCGCAACAAGCCGTGCTTTATGTCCTCCTCGTTCGGTATGTACAACTTGTCCAGCGTGTTCTTGACCATCTTGTAGTAGAAGAACCAGAACGAGAACGACAGTGCCACTGCCAGCCCGGCTACGTTGTGGACCTCGATGGCGTTCTTGTAGCTCCCCATTACGGTCACGCTCTCGGGGAAACGGATCTGGGCGCCGGTAACGATGAGGGTGATGATGCCGAAGGCGTTGATCCAGTGCCAGATACGCACCGGTATCGGCTGAAGATAGACCATCTTTTTTTCGCTCATGACTGATGCTCCTTTCCCTTTCTGTTTTTGCGCGTCAGGAAGCGCAGAGAACCGTGTCCTACCGGTAGGATCAGGCCGCCGCAGATGACTGCCAGGCCGATGTAGTTGAGGGCCGGGTTCTTGGTGGAGCCCATCATGTAGAAGTCGGGAGTGCCGTACAGGGCATCGAGCACCGCTCCCTTTTCCACCGCCACCCGTCGGAAGGTGCCGTTTTCTTCGGGGAGGGCGATGAAGCTGGTCTGCATGGCGCCGGGGCCCGAGGCATGGCAGAAGGTGCAGTTGCGGCGGTTGTCCAGGATCTCGAATCTGTGGGTGGCGGTCTCGGGGGTCATCATCCCCTGCAGGCGAAGAAACTTGTGGCTGGGATCCCTGTTGAAGTTGCGCAGCTCGGTAAGGGAAACGTAGTTGTCGCCGTTGCTATCGATGAGGGAAAGGATGTTTCTCCCGGCAGCCATCCTTTTCAACTCGTGGTAGCCGACCACTTCCTGCCTGCCGAAGCGGGAGCCGTCCTCCCCCTTGACGATGTACATGCTGATGAAATAGTTCTTCGACCCGGTGTGGCAGGTGATGCACGGTAGCATCCTGATGTGCAGGTCGGACTGGGGCAGCCACTCCCCGTGCTTGGCGATCATCTCGAGGCTTTCGTGGCATCCCGAGCACATCTTGTTGATCTCCTGGCCGGAAATTTCCTTCGGGGTCTCCACCTGGTGCGGGTTGTGGCAGCCGGCACACATGGTCTTGCCGGCATGGATGCTGGCCGAATATTCCTGGTTGATGTCGAGGTGACATTCGCGGCAGTCCGCGCGCGGCGTCCTGATACCGTCGGGATGACCGGGGTTCACGCCATGGCAGGAGGTGCAGCCGATCCTTGCGTGGGTGGTATGGCCGAATCGGGTCCGATCGATATAGGACCCCCCGGCCACCTTCTGCGCATTGCCGTGACAGCTCAGGCATGCCTCGTTTTTCCCGGCCTGGTCGCCGAATGAGTAACCCGATGCGCCATCCTGGCCGGCGGCGCCCAGGCAGCTCCCCGCCAACAGCGCCAGGGTCATGAGAATCCGAAAAAACCGGTGCTTGTTGTATGGTTTCACGTTGTTCCCTCCTTTTCTCCGGAGACCTTTCCTGGAGCTTGGACTACTTTTCATCCAGGGAAGTACCCTCGTGTTTTGCCGGATGTTCGTCCCTCCCGCTCACCGGCAGCTTGATGCGGAAGATCGGCAGCAGTTGAGTCGCGATGATCAGGGCGCAAAAGCCCAGGAATAGCCAGAATGGCATGTTCCCTCCCTGCTCGATCCTTTCCGTCGCTGCCAGGGAAAGGTAGCTGACGCCGCAGATGAGAGCAGCCAGGCAGAGTAGCCATGACACAGGCTGCAGAGTCCCTTGAGCAGGTGCAATTTGTTCAGCATGGTCGCCGTCAGAGCGGAACTGTCGTTGCCTCTTCGGGGCTGGTTCGTGGCGAGCCTGCGCGTCGGCCCGGTTCTTTTCGAAGGCGCACTCGACCGCCATCCCCAGTTCTTCGGTATCGCCTGCAGCCACCGGTTTCAGGGCGTGGTAGAAGATCCCTTCCTGGCGAACCTTGCGGACCTGCGCCAGCGGCATCGCCTCGGAGACCATGATGACGTGCAGATGGCGATTGCACTTCTTCAAAAGGTGAATCAGATCGGCCGAACTAACCTTGTTGTCGAAGTCATTTCCCAGCAGCAGAACGGGTGTCTGTTTTTCCAGGATGCTGCAAAGTACGTGGACTGCCGAATCGGTGGTCTCGACCCGATACCCCGCCTTTCTGAAATGATCGGCGACCTGGCTTCGATACTCGGCATCCCTGTCCGCAATTATGATTCCCCGCTCGTCGTCCATAACCTCACCTCGCGTCGTTTCCGACTCTGCGCCCTCGAGCTATTTCTTGGTTCCTTCCAGGGGGACCTTTGCCTTTTTGCCGAACATGCTGTAGATCCCCTTGAGCATGGCGCCGAACAGCATCAAGCCCGGGATCACCTGGACCACGATCACCGCGCCAAGGAAGAAGAGGAAGATTTTCGCCATCATCCCGCTTCCTTCCGAGACATCCGCTATGCCGGAGATAAGGAGTGTTCCCGCCAGCACGATCCCCACTATCGACCAACTTGCCACTTTCCCCGCCAACGTTTTTTCGGATTCCTTTTTCATGTCGCTCTCCTCTTGAAGTGGAATTTCCCCGAAGGGTTACCAGGGTAAGAGCAACTAGAGTGCCGAAGCGTTAAATGCGGCCCATTATAGTAAATTCACACCGTGAAATCAGCCGGTTACGGATCAGTCGAGGGAGGAGCGGAAGGCAAGGGACAATTTCCTGCGAAAGAGGAGACAGCCGTAGGGCCAAGGAGCAGAAACCATGTAATTACTGGAAGTTGGGTCGACGAAATGGCTGCACTTCGGGGCAGAGCCTAAGCAGAATGGTTTTCCTGTCCGGCAGGAATTTTCCTGCGTGGCAGGAATATGGAACTGCGGTGGAGAGCAGGAAGGCGGCCCGAGGTCCCCTCTCCCCTGGTGGGAGAGGGTCGGGGAGAGGGGGGCGACCCAGCCACATCAAAGCCTACTGCGAACGGGGCAGCTCGTGGGATTTCAGCAGCGCGTAGAGGCGCGATTGGGAGAGGCCGGAGAGACGGCAGGCAGCGGAGATATCCTTGTTGGCCAGCGACATGAGGTCGTGCAGATACTGCTTCTCGGCCTGGTTGTAAATCTGCTCCCGGAAATCGTTCAGCTTGGGGAGCTCGGAAGGCGGGGCTACCCTCGGCGGATCCGGCGATTCGTGCTGTCGTACCCCGCTTTGCGCCACCTTGATCCGGATCGGGGTAGGGAGGTGCTGGGCAAAAAGCACCGGTGCCTCGCGCGCCGCAATCACGGTGCGCTCGATGGTATTGATGAATTCCCGGATGTTGCCGGGCCAGCTGTAGGCGACCAGGGTTTCCATGAAATCGGGACAGCTTCCTTTGGGCGAGAGGCCGTTACGTTCGCAGCATTTGTCCATGTAATGGCGGGCCAGCTCCTTGATGTCGTCCTTGCGCTCGCGCAGGGGGGGGAGTTCGATGACGAAGGAACTGAGCCGGAACAGCAGGTCGCTTCTGAACTGACCGGCCTGCGCCATCTGGTCCAGATTCCTGTTGGTTGCCGCCACCAGACGGAAGTCGCTCTCAACCTCCCGGTGGCTCCCGACCGGGCGGAAGCGCCTTTCCTGGAGCACCCGGAGAAAGGCCTTCTGCATGCCGAGGGGGAGCTCGCCCACCTCGTCCAGAAAGAGGGTCCCTCCGTTGGCCTCGCCGAAAAGCCCCTCGGCGGCCCGCTCCGCACCGGTGAAGGCCCCCTTCTCGTGGCCGAAAAGAAGGCTTTCCACCAGGGTTTCCGGCAGGCTGGCGCAATCGGCCACCACGAACTGCTTGTCCGCACGCGGGCTGTTCTGGTGCACAGCCCGCGCGAAGAGCTCCTTGCCGGAACCGGTTTCGCCCAGGATCAGCACGCCGGCCTCGCTTCCCGCCGCCCGGGCCACCAGATCCAGGCAGGCGGTGAGCTTCGCGCTGTTGCCGACGATGTTTTCCCGCTTCAGGGCCACCACGCCGGCGCGGTTGCCGAGCGAGATCTTCTGTTTCCGGTACTCCAGGGCGCGTACCAGCGACAGGGTGATATCCTTGACCGAAGACCCTTTTTCGATGTAATCCCAGGCTCCGCTGTTGATCGCCAGCTCCGCGCCCAGGGGGTCTCCGTAGCCGGTCATGATGATGATCTCCGGCCGGGAGGGGGTCTGCGCCAGGCGGGGGAGCATTTCCAGGCCGTTTCCGTCCGGCATCCTCACATCGAGAAACACGACGTCGAACGGCTCCGATGCCGCCCTTTGCAACGCCGAGCCGAGGGTTTTCTCACAGACGGTGTCATGCCCGCCGCGTTTGCCCACAAACGACAGCGACTGGCACATGGTATCCTCGTCATCGACAATCAGTATCCTTGACATAGCCCTTGTTATCCTCCTCGCTGAGGTTCAACACCCGCCTGATGATTCTCGCCAGTTCCTCCCGGTCCAGCGGCTTCAGGGCCACTTCCCGAATCCCGGCTATCTCCTGTTCCTCGCGCTGCAGCGCCTTCTCCGCGGTGGGGCCCAGCCCGGTACAGAGGATGACCGGAATGTCGGGCCGGATCAGCATGAGCTCGCGCGCCAGTTCGGCACCGGTAAGCTTCGGCATGGTCTGGTCGGTGATCACCAGATCGAAGCCTGCCGGCTCGGCACGGAAGATCTCCAGCGCCTCCTCGCCGTCCCTGCCGACCACCACCCGGTACCCCAGGCGCTCGAGCATCTTCTTCCCGGCAAAGACCACATCCTCCTCGTCGTCGACGAACAGTATCCTTTCGTTACCCGTGGGGTACGGCGCATGGGATTCGATCGCTTCATCATTCCAGACGTGCTCGATGCGCGGCAGAAACACCTCGAAGGTGGTTCCGCCCCCCGGCTTGCTGCTGACCGTAATGGCGCCGCCGTGGTTCCTTACGATGCCGTGCACCACCGACAGCCCGAGGCCGGTCCCTTCCGAGTGCCCTTTGGTGGTGAAGAAGGGATCGAAGATGCGCTCCATCGTCTTGGCGTCCATGCCGTGTCCGGAATCCTTCACGGTCAGTTTCAGGTAACACCCCGAGGCGAGGTCGGGTGCGCCGGAGATGGCCGCGGTATCGAGCCCCACGTTGTTGAGGCTCAGGTCTAGGATCCCCCCCTTGAGCCGCATGGCGTGGCCGGCGTTGGTGATCAGGTTCATGATGATCTGGTGGATCTGGGTGGGGTCGGCCATGATAAGCCCGAGTTTCTCATCGACATGCTTCTTGACGCTGATCGAGGTGGGAAGCGAGGCCCGCATCATGTTCAGGCATTCGTTCAGGATCGGCTCGATCTGGACCGGCTGCCTCTCCTGTTCCCCCTGGCAGCAGAAGGTAAGGATCTGCTTGACCAGCTTCTTGCCTCGGTAGCTCGATTTCAGCACCACGTCCAAAAGCTCCCGCAGCGGGCTTTCCGGCGGGACGTCGTCGCGCGCCATCTCGGTGCAGGTGATGATGGAGGCGAGGTTGTTGTTGAAATCGTGGGCGATGCCGCCTGCCAGGGTGGCGATCGCCTCCATCCTCTGAGCCTGGCGCAGTTGCCGCTCCAGGTGCAACTCGTGGGTGGCGTCCCGGATCAGCACCGCGTGGTTGCTGATGGCACCCGAGCTGTCCGCGATGGACCAGAGCGTCGCGTCGATCTCGTAGAAGTCTCCGTCCTTTCCCTTCTGGATGAAATGTCCGCTCCGCTCCTCGCCCCTGGAGAGCGCTTCCCAGATGGAGCGGTAGAATTCACCGGTCATTTCGTCGTCCTCAAGGGTGCTTATGTTGCGGCCGATGATCTCCTGCGGAGCGTGTCCGGTGATGCTCATGATCGCGGGATTGACGTATTTGATGGTGCCGTCGCTGTCGAACAGGATCAGCCCCTCCATCGACTGTTCGATCACCGACGCCAGGAGTTTCCTCTCCTTTTCCACCTTTTTACGTTCCGCGTTCATCCGTAGCGTGGCGATGCCGAAGGAGAGGTCCTCCGCCAGTTCCTCCAGGAGCTTGACCTCCTCCTTGCCGAAGGCGCGCTTCTCGCTGGCGAAGATCACCAGGGCGCCCAAGGGGTGGTCGTTGTTTATCAGCGGCAGGGAGATCGAGGCGGCAAAGCCGTGCTTGAGAGCCTCCTCCCGCCAGATCGCCCAGGAGGGGTCAAAGAGGATGTTCTGCACGATGCGGGTAGTACCGGTACGGATCGCGGTTCCGGTGGGGCCGCGACCACGGTCGGTGTCGGCCCAGCTCATGTCCAGTCTGGTGAGATAGCCGTCCTTGTCGCCCCACTGTGCCACGGGACGCACAGCCTTCCAGTTGTCGTGCTCCGCGATCCCCACCCAGGCCAGACGGTATCCGCCCACTTCCACGATGGTGCGGCAGATATTCTTCATGAGCTGCGACTCATCGGTGGCGCGGATCAGCGCCTGGTTGCAGCCGCTGAAGGTCTTGAGGGCGCGGTTCACCTTGGACAGCGATTCCCTGCCGCGCGTGGTCTCGTCTTCGCTGCGCCTGATCAACAGGAAGAGCAGTGCCGCCGTGGCAAGGATGAAAAACCCGTGGTTCACGGTTTCCATTCCCTGGTAAATACTGGATTGATGGGAGTGTACTGCGGGCAGCAGGCAGGACAAAACGCCCCACACGATGCCGATGACTGAATAGACAATGGTGATATTGAGGGGCGTCAGTTTTCTCTTGCTTTGAGCATTCTCCATGTGTCCCCCGCTATGACAATAGGATTACCTATAACCGGAGAAAATATCGCGCATTGACAATATCACATTGGCAACGGTTATCAAAGGTAAACAATCCGCTCCTCACGCAATAACGGTGCTCCGCTTGTAGCACTCAGGGCGACCTGGTACCTTATCCCTGTTTCTCTGAGAGAAAAGAATCAACCGCCGGATGCAGTGATCCCCCGGGAAGAGTATTTCCTGAAAGGGGAACGCGGCAAAACGTTACCTGATTAGCGCTGGCCCCCATCCCCACCCCAACCCTCCCCTTGAAGGGGAGGGGGTTTTACAGGCGGAAGATCAGCGCTCTTAAGTAACTTGGAGCTAACCTGCTGATTTTGTATCCAAGAGTCCCCTCCCCCGGAGGGGGAGGGTTAGGGAGGGGGGAAGACTGCTTGCGAGTAGTAGTTACCTTTTGATCCAGGGCCGCCCCCTGCGGCGTGGGCGGCTTCTGAGCAAGTTCCCCGTTTATCCTCCACGTCCCCTCCCCTTCACCCCTTCAAGGGGAGGGTCAGGGTGGGGATGGGGACAGTAGGGCAATGTTACTCCTGGACAAAACGCCGCCGCAGGCGGGGTCGGGGGCTAATCAGGAAAAAGATTAAAGTCTGGAAAATTTCTGTTGACCCCGGGACCAAGTTCGGGTATATATCTAAGTCTACTCGATGTCGCGGGGTGGAGCAGTCTGGTAGCTCGTCGGGCTCATAACCCGAAGGTCACAGGTTCAAATCCTGTCCCCGCAACCAAAACACGACAAAGGCACTTAGCTAAATCAGCTGAGTGCCTTTTTTCATTCACCTTCTCCTTCGCCCCTCACGCCTGACTCCCTTATCAAGTAATCTTTTACTTCCCGTGGCCGTATTTAAAGCTCCTGCTGACTCCCAAAGTACGAAGAAGACCACTCTTAAGGAGACTTTGTCGCTTTGTCAAACCACGACCACTCGTGACAGTAGCGAGAGCATCAAAGCTGCTAAGATGGAGTCTGCTGGGACCAGTCCCCCTCGCTTGCCAAGAACCTCCAACGCTCCCTAGCACAAGTTCTGCCTCTCATAAGTCTGATCAGTACATTAAACGGTGCCTGACCCTGTGCCTGTCCCCCTTGGTACTGCCGCCTCGTTTTCCCGGACCACTGCAGCGCCCTCCGTCGCCGTTTCGCTCGACTTCCTGCACATCTCCGCTGCACGTCCCAGTGCTGGCATGGCTGGCCCATGTCAAGTTTAAAAACTTTTAAAAAACATAGTGCAACCACTTCATTATGTGATACTAATATTATCTTTGGTCAGAAGACCCAGAGCATCTCCGGTAGAGGTCGGGTTCGGCGCGAAGTCAACGGCTGGTCCTGCGGCCGGACCGGGTTCGTCATCAGCCTCATGCCCGGCATTATGGTATGCACCTCTTCAGCCTGGGCTCGATCGCTATCTACACGCACTTTGAGAGCAGGGGCGAAAATTCCAAGGTGGAGCGCCTTCACTCCGACGCGGCCTCCCACCGACCAGGCCCGTCGAGACTGCGTCACAATCGGCACGGAAGAGGACGTTGAGCCGGGCTGTTTCAGGCACTCAACCAGCACGAAAGGAGATCAATATGCCTATAACGGTAAACGTTGGCGAAATATTAGAGTGCGCCCAAAATGACGAGATCAGAACACGTGGTTGCGATCCCTGTGTTGGACTGATTGTCATCTATGACACAGGTGGTGGAAGTGTCGTGAAACGATGTGCTCATTTCTCGGTAGGCCTTCGGGGGCCATACACGCAGGCAAAAATCGACAATGTTTTGAACCCCATTCTCGCAAATCATTTCGGGAAGGATCACATTGTGGCTGCTGGTTTTACTTGGGGCGGGCAAGGTGCAGGGATGGGATCGGCTTTCATCTGCAACAACCTCGCACGATACTTCGGCGATTTTAACGCGCAGCATTCCGCTGAAAACGATAGCATAACTACCAATAGCAACGTGATAGAAATATCTAACAATGCCTTATGGGATTATACGTACGACCCTTCGGATAACGCCAGTGCGGAACTGAATTCAGATGAATGAACACATTGATAGTGGTAAAAAATGTGACCTCAAAGGAGAACCTGATTAGTACTAATCTCCCGTACACTGCACAAACGCCCCCTCCCCCTTGACTTGTCAGC
>DNRQ01000048.1 GCA_003499925.1 Geobacter sp. | reverse complement strand
GGTTAGCGCAGCGTAACCCGACATCCTTCTGCGTTGCCATCGGCTGCACGTCGGGTTACGCCCTCCGGGCCAACCCGACCTACGGTAGAGCTACGGCGCGCAAGCGGGAGAGGGGCAGGGGTGAGGGGCAGGGGTGAGGGAGTTGCCACGAAGTATGTGACAAAGCAGAGATAATTACTGTTACTCAATGAAGATCCCCAATGCCACATTCCATAAATGAGATGGTAAAAAGCTCTGCAATTTGGTAGGAGGTGGCCCTACAGCCACCCCCTCCCAACAGAACGGCTCGTACCGGCCAGGTAAGCCGCTCTTCGATTGATGATTGAAACAAGTTTCACAAGGTTACTTCGTGAAGTCATGAAGAAATACCAGCCCTTGCATCCTGAACCAGTTGAGCCCCATCACATATTTGACCTCTTCGCGGTTCACGGACTGCCATCTGTTTATTTTGACCCAAGTCTTGTGGGCATCTTCGGGTTTGTATCCCACACGAGTCATAATCCGCTGGAATTTGGTCGGCTTCTTCCATTTCTTCAGTTGAGTGGAGCGAAGCCGTTGGCGGAACTGACACCACGAGCAGTACCGCCGCGACCCTTACTCTCGATGCTACCGGCCTGAACGGCGTCGAGAAAATGCAGTTGAGCAAGGATGGCACGACCTGGTACTCATGGGAGAGCTTCAGCACCGTCCGACAGGCGACCTTCAGCAGCGGCCCCGGAGTCAAGACCTTCTATGTCCGGTTCCGGGACGGCAACGGGAACGTCTCCCCTGTCTATCGGGACGAGATCGTGCTGGCACCGTGAGGGGGGGGGAATCATCTTCAGTAACCCCTCTCCCTCCGGGAGAGGGTGCCCGGAGGGCACTGCCATTAAGTTAAGTTAAGGCCAGTGCTAATTTCCCGCACGCTGTACAAGCCCCCTCTCCCTTGATGGGAGAGGGTTGGGGAGAGGGTGAAAAGCTGGAATGAGCCTCACCCTCCCCCCGGCCCCACTGCCATTAAGTTAAGGAGCTGCCGGCAGACGTGTAGGGTGGGCCCCGCCCACCAAACCTCGGTGGGCTAGGCCCACCCTACGTGATCTGCGTGGCGCCACCTGTTAACTTAATGGCAGTGCCCCCCGGCCCCTCCCATCAAGGGAGGGGGGAGTTTCAACCAGCGGAAGATTGACGCTAATCAGGTAACTTAATGGCAGTGCTCCCGGAGAGAGAGGGGAGTATCAGGTGGAGCTTACTTAAATGGCAGCGGGGGCTGGGGGTTTCTGCGGCAACCATTGCGCGTCAGATCCCATCCGCCCCCCTAATGGGGACGTGGGTGTAAAGCAGTTATCTTGGCATCGTTCCGATCCTCGACCGGATCGCCCTGCCACCTGGCAAGAAGCCCCTCGTAGGCGCTCAGCACCATCTCCCAGGTGTACGCCTCGCTGTGGCGCCGGCGGCTGCTCTGCCGCATCCCCTCCAGATCCCGATCGCCCCCGAGCAACGAGTTCAATTCCTCTGCCAATTGCCGCTCGTCGCCGAAGTACGCGGCTCCGGGACCGGCCACCTCCCGGTTGAAGTGATTGTCGTGGGCGAGCACCGGGGAGCCTGCGGCAAGGGCTTCGACCAGGGAGGGGTTGGTTCCCCCCACCTTGTGACCATGGACGTAGAGCCGGGCAAAAAACCGGAGCGCCTCCACTATCTGCTTGTCGTAGATCCCTCCCGCGAAGACGACCTCCGAACTCGCTGCAGCCAATACCTGCTTTTGATAAGGCACGCTTTCATGGTAGTTGCCGAGAATCACCAGCTTGATTCCACGTTTCCTGGCGGAAAAAACCCTGACGATCTCGAGGATGGAGTTGTCGGGATCGGGACGGGCGATGACTATGGCATACCCGTTCGGAGTGAGGTTGAAGGGGTTGATGAGGTTCACGTCAGGGTCGGCCACCGGGTCGGCGCCATAGGGGATCATGGCGATCTTCTCGGCATTGACGCGGGTCGCCAGGTGATTCTTAATCTCCGGGTGGTCGGCGATCAGGTGATTGGCCAACAGGCAGGCCGCACGTTCGTTGAGGTACAGCCAGGCTCTGGCGGGAAAAGACCATTTTTTCCTGCGCCACTCGATGCCATCCATGTTGATCACGTTGTAAATGCCGCGCAGCCGGTAAAGCAAACCGAAAATAGCGGTGCCGTAGCCGAGGTTAAGGACGCTTCCCCCTTCACCGGTGGCCACGAGGGTCGATTTCCAGTCGAAGAGGATGGTGCCGACGGCGTCATCCCGATGCACCGGCAGGTGCAGCAGACGGATGCCGCACCATTCCGATTCCCGCACCGCATCTGCCCCAAGCGCTGGGCAGTGGACGGTGACCTCCCACCCTTTGCCGACGAGATGCAGCGCCAGACGCTCCGCGAAGGTCTCGAATCCGCCATGTTTTGCGGGGATGCCGCGTGTTCCCAGGATGGATATCTTCATTTTTTCCGTTCTCCGGTACCAAAGACGTTGCGGATCGTTTCCAGGTACTGCATGCCCCACTCCTTGGTAGGCTCGATGTAGGCCCCCTCGGCGAACTCGTTCCAGGCGCCGATGGTGAGGATTCTGGGCGAACCCGGGGGAGCCTTGAGCAGAAGCTCCCTGGCACCTTCCAGGATCTTTTTGAACTTGGCGGGGGTCGGGTTGAGGCGCACGTGGATCTTGGGCCTGGTTCCCACCCAGGGGCGTCCGTCATAGCCGGGGCTCGCCGTAGGCAGGTACGGCAGTATTTCCCTGCTCTTCGCAGCCGCCGCGTAGAAATCGAGGTGGGTATCGACCATCGAATCGTAATCGGCATGGTGGGACTTATCCTTAGCCGCGACGTAACCCCGAGTTCCTTGACGTTGCGGGTGAGCGTGTCGGGATCGAATATGAAGAGCAACGGCATCCCGTTCACCCTGTAGTAGCTCTTATCGCCGACGTACACCTTGAGCCAGTAGTCGACCATGGCGTCGAAATTCTGGATCGTAGGGGGGGAACCCCCTTCGTTGGCCCAGAACAGGCAGAATTTCAGATCATCTTTGTTTTTCGCCCTGACATGCGCCTTCAGGGCGTGCTCCAGTTCCGGCTTGCCGTGCCTCCAGTAAAACTCATGGGCGAAGAAGGTGATGCCGTGCCGGGAGGCCCACTCGATGTGCTTTTCTGCAACCCAGGTCTCTTCTTCCGGGTAGTATCCCAAAAGAGGCACGCGCCCGGGCCACGCGATGTTGGGAGATCTGGAGCCGGGGAGACCTTTGATATCATTCCAGTAATCGCTCTTCGAGTGCCACCCCGGGAAATAATAGACCCCGATGTCGATCTTCGACGACTGCTGCGCAACTGCTTGGGTCGCGGCAGCTTTGGTCGCGGCAGCTGCTCGGGTCGCGATAACGAGGCAGAGGAGAAGAGTTACCGTAGCGAGTTTGATTCCGGAACTGCGCATGTTCACTCTCCAAAACATCAGCGGCCAGTACGGTTGGCTACCATGCTGCAGCTTACCGGTTCCGGCATACCCATGGCGGACCCCTCTTTGCCGGGAGAGCGGAGCAGATGGCGCCAGCTGCGCAGAAAGCCGAGCGCCACATAAGAGAGGAGAGTCAGCACTAGATAGCCGCCGAGCAGGAGCACCGCCGGTTTGTCGCGCAGAAAGAGTGCGGCGGCCGCCCAGAAGAGGGAGATGCTGTAGATCACGATTACCGTATGGCAATGCTCGAAACCCAGGGCGAGGAACTTGTGGTGCACGTGGGTCCGGTCGGCGGCAAAGGGGCTTTGTCCGGCGCAGAGGCGACTTGCCATCACCCAGACCGCGTCGGCCACCGGCAGTCCGACCACGAGCAGCGGCACCACCGGCTGGACCTGGCCGGCACCCCCCTGGGTGAGGGAGAGCGCCAGGAAGCTGATCACGAAACCTACCACCAGACTTCCGGCATCCCCCATGAAGATGCGTGCCGGAAAGAAGTTGTACTTGAGGAAGCCGAGCATGGCGCCTAGCAGGGCGACGCAGAGGATCAGCACCTCGACGTTCCCGGCTTGGAAGGCTAACACGGCAAAGGCCACCAGACTGATTACCGATATCCCCCCAGCCAGTCCGTCCAGGCCGTCTATCAGATTGAACGCGTTCACAACGCCGACAATCGCCACTACTGTGAAGGGGATGGCCAGCCAGAGGGGGAGCACGATCTCTCCCAGGCCGAACAGATCTCCAAGGGTGCGGATGTAAAGGTTGCCAATCAGCATCGTGGTCAGGACCGCGCAGACCTCGCCGAATAATTTGCGCAGCGGCGAAAGGCCGTAGATATCGTCAACCAGCCCGGTAGCGAAGATTATCAATACCCCCGCCAGAATGCCGCACATCCCCCGAGGCAGGACAAGGTACAAGAGGAGAGTGCAGAGAAAGGACATGCAGATGGCGACCCCGCCGAGACGGGGAACCGCATGGAGGTGGACCTTTCGCTCATCCGGCAGATCCAGCATTTTTCGCTCAATGCACAAGCGCTGCAGGAACGGCACCATGATCAGCGAGGCGAACAGTGCGGTCAGGAAGATATAGCTGAGGCCGATTGGGGTTATAGCAGGTATCATAAAATTTCTCCGCACAACGCCTTGGTTCTACTTTGTCACATTGCAGCACAACGCTTTCAGCCTCACCCCATCCCCTCCCGATCTCCCCCTTGAAGGGGGAGGAGCCCTTAATTCCCTCCCTCACGAGACATGCAAACCAGCCTGATCTTAAGCAAATCCTTCCCCCCGGCAAGGGGGTGCTTCAAAAGGTTGCGTCTTTACTGAAATGGATGAGGCAGCATGCCAAGTCGTGCCGGGCGCCGCCGGCAGAGGTTGCCGCTATCTCTTTGCTCCGGGGAGATCAAAATTGCAGCATCTCAAAACCGTTTCTTGACCTTTGCCGGGCTCCCGAGCACCAGCACGCGATCAGGCACATCGCTGATCACCGTCGCCCCCGCCCCGACTACGACATTATTTCCGATGGAGATGTTTTGAATCACCGTGGCCCCTGCTCCGACGAAAGTCAGCTCTCCGATACCGACTGTTCCGCATAACGAGACTCCCGGGGCTACATGAGCGCCATCACTGATACAGCAATCATGGTCGATACCGGCTCGGGTATTTATAATCACGTAGCGTCCTATCGAGGAATCTGAATTTATCACTGCGCCAGCCATGACAACCGAACCTACACCGATCGGAACATCCCGTGCGACATGGGCGCCGGGATGTACAGCGGATACCAACTCGAAACCTTTGCGTTCACACCAACGCACCACGGAATACCGGGCGTCGTTACAAACAATTGCTACGATTCCGCGCCTGATGCCTGACGCCAAAAGTGCACCTTTTCCGCCGATGACCGGATAGCCAGAAACAGTCCGACCTGTCACATTGACGTTATCGTCTACTAAAAAGGCTATGTCAAAGCTCCCCTGCCGTTCAATGATGTCGATCACGACTTTGGCGTGACCGCTGGCTCCGAAGACGAAAATCTTTTCTTTCTCTCCCTTCATGACTCGTCCCCCCACGTTCCGGCAAACTTTTCCATGGTAGCCTCCCCTTCCTGGCTGATCCCTTCCCGCTCAAACACCTTATTAAAGGTCATCCGGAGAATCTTCAGGTCGAGCCAGAAGGAGTGGTTGTCCACGTACCATACATCCAGCTTGAACTTCGTTTCCCAACTGATGGCATTGCGGCCGTTCACCTGCGCCCAGCCGGTCATGCCTGGCCGCGCCTGGTGGCGGCGGGCCTGTTCGGGAGCATAGAGCGGCAGGTATTCCATGAGCAGCGGCCTGGGGCCGACGAGGCTCATCTCCCCCTTGAGCACATTGAACAGTTCCGGAAGTTCGTCCAGGCTGGTGCTGCGCAGAAACTTGCCGAGTCCGGTCAGGCGCTGGGCATCGGGCCACAAGTTGCCTTCCGCGTCCCGTGCGTCGGTCATGGTGCGGAACTTGTACATCATGAAAGGGTTGCCGTTTAACCCCGGGCGCATTTGAGTGAACAGTATCGGTGAACCGAGCCTGAGACGTACCAGAACTGCGAGGACGAGTACCAGAGGCCAGATCAGCAGAAGGCCGGCAGTGGTTGCAGTAAAATCGAAAAGATGTTTTGAGATCATAAGCATTGCTGCATCCGGCACTCCTTTGCATGTCGCTCATCAACTAAACAGATAACTTCATGACATTCCCCGCTACGGATTTAAACAGAGCTTCAAACTTGCGCGCGCCAACCGACAGTGCTAGTCCAATTATCAGAAGGCAGTACAGCGTGATGATATTATCTCCACGAATTGGCATGTTGTCATTAAGGTTAATTTCCCGTGGGAGTTGGCTGGGAACCTTCAAATAGTGTTCAAGCATTGGCTACGGAATCTCAGAAATCGGATAAGCCAGGCATAAGATTTTTGCTGATACGAACAGAGCATATAACGTACGCGCACCGGTATAGCTCATGCGCACTCTTAGCCCCTTTTCGTATCGATTGCCCAAGCTGCGCCTGGCTACACCTCCTTCGATCAATGAAAGATCAAAAGAGGGTATTCACCCAGGTAAAGTCAATCGTCGTCAATCACCGTTTTCCAATCTGGACACGGGAGCCCCTTAGCCTATTTCAGGTTATAATTTACCAACAAAAGAACTGCTTATACCAAGAAGGGAGAATTATGCAACAAGACGGATACAACATACAGATCGTCGGGGACAACAGTTTGCAAAATGCCCTGTTGGCGGCATACCTGGAACATTCCGTCGGAATCAGCTGCGAATGCCAGGCGAGGCTTGATGATGTTTACCAACACCAAATAGCGCAGGCCAAGAAACAGGTGAATCTTATCGACTGCTTCACCACCATGGGAAAGGTGGGCATCCTTGACATGCTGGAATCGGAAGGAATGAGCAAGGTGGCGGGCAGACTCCCCACTCTGCTCAACCTGTACCCAGACATGTCAGTTGAGCAAGCTGCTCTCAGAGCGGGTATCCGTGGGTTTTTCTATGTGAGCGATTCGCCGTCTACCATCACCAAAGGTGTCGTTGCCCTCTTCAATGATGACTACTGGGTCTCACGTAAGTTGCTCCTCGACTATCTCACCACACCGAACCGCATTGCGAATCACGTCGTTCACTATCCAGGACTGACCAGAAGGGAATCGGAATTGGTAAACCTGCTGGTACAGGGTCTCTCCAACAAGGCCATTGCCGACCAGTTGTTTGTCAGCATCCCCACGGTAAAGTCCCATCTCAGCAGCGTCTATCGAAAGATAACGGTGAGCACTCGACTGCAGGCCGTTTGCTGGGCGGAAAAACTGTCCCACTGACCGCACGCCTTTGCCGCATGGTCCATCGAACGCCCAGTAGTGGTTCAAGCAGCCGGAAACGGACCGACCCCACTGCCATTCACGGCCCCACTGCCATTCAAGTTAACGATACATCTCGCTCAAGAGTCCCCCTGTCACCGCGCCTTGAACCTGGCGTAGGCTTCGAACAGCCTGTGCAGATGGGAAAGGATATAACGCCTGTTCAGCCGGTCCCTGTTAAAAAAGGTGGTCTCCAGGTTTACCGAGGTTTGCGGATCGGTCCCGACCGGACTCATCAGTATGGAATTGCGCCCGCTGAAGATCACCGTCTCCTGCGTGTAAGACCACTCCTCGGTCCCTCTGACCTGCGCCAGAACCGGCTTCATATCTTTTCGCAGCGTGAGCGGGAAACTGATCTGCATGCCGCCCGACTGCAGATGCCTTCCCCGGGATGTTCTGCTGTTTTTGTAAAACGCGGTAAGGCTGGTATCGCCGAAGAGGCGCTTTAGTTCCAGGGAAGCGCCGATATCCTGTCCCCAGAATCTGCCGCCCGTGCCTTCCGCGAAGAGATCGAGAGGGCCGAAGTAGTAGCGGTACGACCCGAGATAAACCTCCCTTCTCTCCCTGGTCGCGGCATCTTCTCCGTAGGCCTGCTTGAAGCGCAGCCGATGCCCGCCTCCAGCGGAGCTCCAGATCAGCTCGTTCAGCGTCCCGTAGGTGTCGTTTATCAGCTTCCCTGCCCCGACCAGGCCGAAAACCGAAGGGGACAACTTGAACGCTTGAAACTGCATGGCGCGCTCCAGGCGGCTGCCGCGACGGGAATCCCGAAAGACACGGCCGTCCTCGAGGTTCCGGCTCCAACTCACGGGGAAATCCCAGCGCAGGTCTGTGACGCCCCCCTTCCAGAAATTGACCAAGAGTTCCGCCTTGATCGAGAGGAGGTAGTCGAATGCTCCCGCCTCGGTGCCGACAAAGGTCGTCAAGCCCGGCCAGATCACCAGCGCCGGCTTGAAGTAAATGCCGTTCTTCTTCCCTTCCACAAAATCTACGCTTCTGTCGTCGAGAGACGGTGCGGCCACTTCCAGCGACCCTTCGAGCCCGCTCTCCTTGCCGGCGAAAAAGGCCCTCAGATCGTCCAGGGGGGCGGCGACCTCCAACACGCGAATACCCTTCCTCTGCATCACCACCAAGACGCGCCGGAGCTCCTCCCCCCCCCCGGCAGCGGCGGCAAAGCCCAGGACCACGCCTAAGGCATCGAGTTCATTGTGGTTGAAGACGTTGTTTTCATAGATTATCACCAGGTCTCTCTCGTTTTGCACCCCCACCTCTACGTCCTGCAGCCCCTGGCCGGTCAGGGCCTTTCGCAGGGCGGTCAACGAGGGATGCCGGGAATTTACCGCAGCCTGCCCCGTCACAACCCGCTTCCCAGGAGGGACGGCAGCCCCGTCCTGCTCAGGCGAGGCAGACGGCTGCGCGGCTGGGATTGCCGCTTCCGCCCGCTCCCGAGCCGGATCCGCACTCCCAGCCGGGCCCGGGCCGGGCTCCTCCCCTTTCTTCTCCGGGCCGGAAGACTTGAAAGACAGGGGGAAATTGACGGCGAAAGCGAGGTCGAACTTCTTCGGCCCATGCTCCAGGGAGGTCTTCGCTGTCAGTTGCAATCGGACCGGCACGCCGAAAAACTCCGGCGTCACCACCTTGATCCCCGCGTTCGGCATTAGCGTATCATGTTCGGCCAGAAGGTAGACCCAGTCATGGGCCTTAAACTCGACGCCGCCGAAAATCCCCTTCATCAGGTTCGGCCCGGTTCCGTAGCCGACGCTGCCGCGCAGGCGCCACAAGGTTTCGGTGGCCACGACGTACCTGGTCCTGAAACGTGCAGTTCCTCCCTCATCCACCGCACCAATGGCAAGCTCCGGAAGATAAAGCCCCTGAGGGATAAAGGGCACCTTCAGCTTGACGGAGGCGGAAAGATCGCGCATCACCCCGGGGGCGTCCGTGAGCCGCCCCCCCAGTTCCAGAAAGGAGAAAAAGCCGGTGGTGAAAAAGTAACTGTCGGCGCGCGATGTGCTGCGTCGCCATTCGGGATTCGTCTGATCGGAATAGGAAAAGCTCAGCGTCCCCTCTTCCACGAGCTGGGCGCTCGGGGTATTGAGGAGGCCGGTGAAGCCCTGCATGGAAAGGGTGTTGGGAAATTGAGCGGCGCCGCAGCAAGACGGCGCCTGCAGGATCAGAAACAAGGTGGCAACTGCAAGCGAAAATGCAAGTATGGACCTGCGTAGGCTTGCCATACGCGCCCCCCTCAGACATTAAAAGTTTAAAAGTGCAGCATGGTCCACGGCTCCCGGCGAAGGCCTTGCCGGCCGGCCGACTATCAAAACTCGCCGGTGCCGCCGTTTGAGCCGGTCGTGGGAATCACAGGAAGCGGCATCTCGGGATAGTTGCCGGCGCCCTCGGCAGCGGTACTCGCCGCAGAGACCAGACTGGCCGAGAGGCTTGGCAAGGCTGCCAGCGTGGCGTTGCCGGCGATGGCGTCTGACACCGCGGTCGTGATGGCGGTGACGCTTTCCGCGGGTGTGCCGGCGTATTCGGAAAGATCGAGCGCTGCGGCAATCAGGGCTTCGGTGACAGCGGCCTTGGTGGCTGCCGAGGCGCTGCCGGGAGTACTCGCCAGCACAGCGCCGACCGTCTCGGAAAAAATGATAGCCACAGCATTGGTGCTCGTCTTGACCGACAAGTCGGTGTCCAGGTCCGCCCCCATGTTGGCGAGTACCGTGAGGATAACGTCCAGCTGCTCGGGTGTAGCATCGGCGGCCAGCGTCGAAAGAGGGGTGATCTGCGAAACTCCGGCAGGTGCCTTCATCGCAGGGGCAGGGACGGAAGCACCTGGCGTGCCGTCCCGGTTGAGCAAAACGTACCTGCCGCCGGTCGTGCTGTAGGGGCCGGGAGAAGTCAAGGGAAACGTTCCGTACAGGTCGGTAACGGCAAACGCGTTACCGTCTTTATCCTTTACGGTCGCGCCCACGACCGGCCCTTTAACGACCTTGCCGGTCGGCGTAGCATCGTCGTCCCCGCCGCACCCGAAAGCCGACAGGACGACCAGCAGCAAGGCAACCTTGACCACGGACCCGAGAATTCCTTGTTTCATGCGTTCATCCTCCCTTGTTTGGTCCGGCGACCACCGCCGGGGTACTATTTTCATCGGCAAAATCGCATGCCGGATTTATCTGAACAGTCAATTCGAAACAAAAGTATCTCATACGACTGATTAATTGTCTTTGTAAGGGAATATCTGATTGATGGGCACGAGATTCTTCCGGGTGCTTATTGAAAAAGGAGGGCTTGCACTCAGTAAACGGCTAAACCCCCTTTAGGATTTGGACCACGCAGGACTTAAGCAATCCTCTCGAAATCAGCGATTGATGCTGACTTCAGCCATGCATGCGACGGAGAAAAGGCTTAGAACCGGGAATAAATGGGAGGAGTTGATGATTTGCTGATCTTGATAGCGCTTTAGCGCATGCAATTGATACTTCGGTGCTAAGCTTCCACAAAAAAGCCTCATTCATAGTCCTCTCCCGTTTATCATTCCGGTGTTCAGTTTGAAAAGAAAAGGCACGGCAATTCAAGTTGAGTTCATCACATCCCCTCCTTAACTCGCCGACTTTACCGGTAACGCCAACATAAAAGCCGGGTCGCAGAAAATATCGATGCTATGGAGCCCTCGACGTCAGACGGCGTGACATCTCCCGGGAAAATTCCTAAGGCAAACGCTGTTAGTCGATGTACTCTTAATTCCGGTTCCTGGAGTGTCTTTCCAAGGTCAGGAGTCGGCATGGACAGCCGGCTTGCTGTACAGCGCGGACCTTTTTTTGACCTGTCATTATGGGAGAATTCGCGGTTGTGGCCAAAGCCCGGAACCTGACCCGGGCAAGGCTGGAGGCACGAGCAAAGGCATTCTTGAAAATCCGGGAGTAGCCGTAATGGAGCCTGCAAAATCAACGTCGTCCTTGCGAAGCCGCCTGGTCATTCCGGCTGCGGCCATTATGCTCGTGCTCAGCTTCGGGTTGGTCAGCGTCGGCTATTGGGCGGGCAACGCGATTGTAAACACCATGTCTGAGCAACTGATAAGGCACATGACGACGAGCATACGTGAACATGTCAAGACCATGATGGACGTCCCACCCAGAATGCTGACACGCGTCCAGAATGCCGTGGCGCGGCACCACATCGCGTTGACCGACCCGCACGCACTTGCACCGGAGTTGTATGCCTTGTTGCGCGACGAACCAGGAGTCGACTGGCTTTATTTCGCCAATGAAGCGGGCGGCATCGTTTCTAACGGCCGGCTTGAAGACGGTACGCGGGTTATCCTGATGACCGACAGGTTTCAGGCAGGCGTGATCCGCGAGTACAATGCCTCTCCCGACGGGCAGAGAACGACGTTGCTCAAATCCGGCGGCTACTTCGATCCGTTCTGCCTGAATCCAGGCACCGCACATGTCAGTGCCCGGAAGAACTACCACAAATTTCTCCCTGCCGTACCTGAATGGTCGGTCGCATTTGCGTATGTTTCTGTGCAGCATGCTCCCGAAAGAGGAAAGTACCGTGCCGGCATCCCCATGGCCGTAGACGCCGTTCACCGACTTGAAGTCGCCCAGGTCGATCATCATTACCGTCAAGGGATCCTCCCTGCGCTGAAAACGCAGGATTTCGTCATCGAGAACCGTAAGCAGGTAACTGCGGTTGTAAAGCCCGGTCAGTTTGTCGATGATCGCAAGTTCGTTTATCTCCCTATCGGTATCCAGATTTTCCAGGAAAGCGACCAGTTCCTTGTTCAGGTACTTTATCTTTTTCTGCTGCTTCCGCGTGGTCTTCTTTTCTTCACGCAGTGAAAACAGTAAATGGTTCAGCGCCTCGCCGACCTCCTCAACCATGGTGGGACAGGACTCCTTGAAGACGTCGCATTGCCTGCCCCCCCCGCACTTATCGACGAAGGTACCCTGTATGACCCCGCCGCAATAGGTTCCCGTGCTGTACCAGCAAGGGATCTCCGTATTGCCGTAACCCGGGCAATCCGTCTTTACGCATCCTTTCTTTTCCCAGCAGTGCGCCATATGGGCATTGTGAAACCTGACCTCCTCGCTGTTAACTACCTGATACAGCAGGGGAACTATCTCCTCCCGTATGCGATTGCAGATGGTTTCATCGGAGCCGCTATTCCCGTTGCAACATTCACTTTGTTTTTTGACATGCATGCGACCTCCTTTACGGGTCCATCATGTGAACTCCTCGCGAACCTGGAAGGGCTATTCCTCCCCTGGAGGTCGGGAAGGGGAGCCAACGGCGATGTCTAAATTCGTGGCAGTGGCCGGAGCCCGCCTACGTCGACGTTATTTTCCCAGTACTGTCTGAACGATATATTTGATGTCGTCCATAAAGCGGTAATTCTGCACATATTCCCGGTTGATGCGAACCTTGTCGGGAAAAATCACTTCCCGGTTATAGCGCTCCGGATCAGACTCGACGGCAAGCAACTCCTCTTCATTGCGGTACTTGAGTGTGGCTGGCCCCGTAATTCCGGGACGGATGGATAGGATGATCTTGTCCTCTCCGCTCAATTTATCTGCAAACCCGGGCACGTCAGGCCGCGGTCCCACGAAACTCATCTGCCCTAGCAAAACGTTGATAAGCTGTGGCAGCTCGTCAATTTTTGTTTTGCGAAATATTCTTCCCAACTGGGTAATGCGCGGATCTTGGGAAGTGGTCACTACCGTGATGTGCTGAGGCAAAATACGCATGGTGCGGATCTTTATAACCTTGAACAACTTGCCATTGCGACCGATACGTATTTGAGTGAAGAAGCCGTTCATTCTGGTATCAAGCGTTGCCAGCAACCAGGAAACGAATATCAGCCACCAGAGGCAAGCAAGGCCGATAGCAGAAATAATCAAATCGAATGCTCGTTTCGCAGTGCGTTGTAATCTTGTCATTCTTAACTTTCCCTCAAACAAGTACCAAATTAGGAGCAAATGACCAAACATCCTTCAGGATCGGCTTCCCTTATGAGAGACTCGTCAACTGCAGAGCAGTACCAAATTCGTGTCTCTGCCATCATCATGACAGGAAAATCTGAAATTGAATCTGACCATGCACATTCAATGACACCACTTCCTGCATTGAGTTCCAAATACTCACGTACTGCATTTGCTTTATTTTTTCCGAAGCAAGATCCATTTACTGTACTGCCGGTAAAAAAAACTCCGCATTTGCTAAATTCAGTAGCGATAATGGTTAGGTCATAACCTGAAAATAAATATTTTAGGGCAAATGCAGGCGAGGCGCTGGCGAGAATAACTTCATTGCCCAACGATAAATTGTCCTCAATTATCTTTACTAGTTCAGGTCGAAAAAGTAGCATTACCTTGTTACTGAACCGCATTAATGAGGACTCAACTGCCTCATGCGGCAGTCCTTTTATAAGTTCACCTATGCAACGATTTTTGCTTGTCTGGATCGACTCTGGCGATCGGTTCAAAAGTAACTTTGCCAATATGAAAGCAATTAACGGCGACTTTAATGGTCGTAATCGCAGCAATTCATATATCAGCAGTCGTGTTGTGTCTCGTGTGGTAATCGTCCCGTCAAAGTCAAACACAAGATGCTTCATAGCTATCCGACCATTCCTTTTTCTGCAGGATTAAGACTCATAGTCCCAAGAAAGCGACTTCCGTAATGGAGAATTTCGCCGGCAAACGCAAGCGGATCATCCGAATAAAGATCGTCGAAGGCATCGCTTTTCCCAGAAAATGTAGTTTTCCAGGCCTGCATAGGTTTGCCTCTTAGAGCTTGAGTGGCAGCAAGCATCAGATCTCCTAATAGCCACCGTCCCCGCCAAGGATAGCGAACAATGGATTTTTCCTGATAGTTTTTCGCTGCTTCCGGACCTTCCGTGGCGCAAAGCCAGGCAAGGTAGGGAAACTCCACCCCAGCGCTGATGGCCAGCGGTATGGAACCCCATAATCTTGGATTCACTTCTATAAACCATATCTTTCCGGTTTCAGGACATATTTTATATTCGACCATCGCCAGACCATGCCACCCTATCTTGCCGAGCAACTTCCCAGTAATCTCTCTCAACTGTTCATTTCGGGCGGATTCACGAAAGGTGCTTGTCCCGCCCGTAGCTATCTTCTCCCGCAGTCGACGGTGACTGAAAAAGGTGATCGGCTCTCCATGCCAATAAAGAGCGGAACAGCCCCAACCTTCTCCATAGATACGCTCCTCAACCTGCGGAAAACGCTCAGGCGGTAGTGCATACTGTTCAATCAGCTTCTGCGCCATCTCCTGAGCTTCACCGGGTGTGTCTGCGTAGAACACTCCTTTGCCGCTGTTGCCGGTCAGGAGTTTGATAACTGTTTTTGCAATACCACAGGCGCTGATTCTCTCGGCGAGTTGATCGGGACTTAGGTAGGCTATTTTTTTGGGAACCGGAATGCCCGTTGACTGGGCGAAGTCATAGGTACGAGCCTTGTTGTTGAAGAGTTCACAATGCACTGCATTTGGAAGAAGTGAACCCAGCATGCCAGGAAACCGGTATCGGTGCCGTGCCAGCACTTCCGTCTCGTTATGGGACGGCATGAGGAGACGGATCCCGTTGACCTCGCAAAGGTCAACGATTTTATCCACAAAAGCTTTTTCATCATCATAATGGGAAGGATATAAGGCAAAATTCTTTTTGAGCCGGGAGCTCTGGCACATACCGAAGCGATAACTATCAGCAACGGTAACGTTCAGCCCGTGAGAGCTCAGATTCCTTAGTGCCGCATAAGATGATCGAACCCAGCCATATGTCAAAAGTACATCGCTCATTCCTTATTCCCCTGATAAGAGTAGTGAAAAGGACTTTGCAAGGTAACTGATTCGTTCAGACCGGAAAGGTTGAGGTTCAACTTCATCCGATAAGCCGTCAGTCCATTCTGCAGTACTTTCTAAGGGCGTCGACAAATTGTTCAGTATTACGCCGTGAGAAAAATCGTTCGGCACAACTGCGCGCAGTTGCCTTGTAACGGCCCAGCAGATCAAGGTCAGCGGCCAGTGAAAGGATCTCCAGTTTTATGCTTTCTGTATCACCGGTTCTCATCCAGATTCCACACCCCTCTCCAACCAGTTTGCGCGACAGGTCGGTCTCGGTACCGGAAACCACAAGAGGGACGAGACCGGCCGCCATGTAGTAGCAGGTCTTGCTCGGTACCATGCACTCCTCCGTCCCGGGCTGGTAAGCGACAATGCCGATGTCGCCAGCGGTCATGGAAAAGGGGACCACATCCTCGGGCTGAAACGGCAGAAGCGTGATGTTGTGCAGGCCTTCATCCGTGACGGTTTTTTCAACAAGAGACCATTTTGCCCCCTCGCCTATCATCAGAAACCTTATAGTTTCGTGCTCCTTCAATTCCCGGGCAACGGCAAGGATGCTTTCTATGTCGTGGCTGTTGCCCATGTTGCCGGAATAGAGCACCGTGACCTTTCCCAGCTGGCCGTGCTCCATGGCAAACGGGTTGTCCGTTTTGGTACGCGGTCTGACCGTTTCGACATCAGCCCAATTTGGGACGATGATCGCGTGTCCGGCCTCTGTGCGCTTCAGGTCGTAGGTCCGCTCGAGCAGACGCGCCATATCGTCGCCGATGGTGAAGACCAGGCTTGCGTGCTCAAGCACCAGTCGGTTCAGCAGTGTCCAGACGCGGGAGATGAAGCCGGTGCGGAGGGCACCCAGCCCCACCAGAAGATCGGGATATACGTCGTAGACCAGCACTGCGTATCTCTGTCCCCGCACCAACTTGAAAAACAGGCCGAGCAGCCCGAGAAAAGGCGGGTTGGACACAATGAAGAGGAGTGCACTGCGCGGCTGCCTGGCCGTCACCCGAAGGGCGCTGCCAAAATAACGCATCCAGGACCAGAGTCTTCTGGCGGTGCTCTGCCTGTCATAGACAGGAGCAGGCTCTATAACGAGACCCTCGCTCCCGGGCTGTAGCCGCGTATGGGGATGTCCGGTGTGCAAAATAGAAGGGGGCCAGACTTGGGCCACGTCTTCGGCGAGCTCACGGAAAAGCGGTCCGGCCATCTGGTTCAGGAAGAGGATCTTTATCTCGGCGCCTTTCATCAGCAACTCTCCATCAGGGGGATGATTGACGCGAGTTCGTGAGAAAAACTCTGGAATCCGGCATCCAGAAAGGTAAAAAGCGGGTTATCGTTTTCGGTAAGCTTCAGGTCCATCTCCTCTAGGAGAAAGAGGGCCAACGTTGCCCGCCTTCTGCCGTGATCGCGCCATTCCATGCCGGGCCAGGATGACAGCAGGGAGTCTGCCATCGTACTGCCGGCAAGCGCCTCTCTGAAGCGCAGTGCCAGTCCGCTTGAGCGTCGTGAGGAAAATACATGCACCAGTCCGTCATATCCGGACTGACGGCGGGTCGTGTATTCCCAGTCGATCAACCATGGTCCACCATCACCGACGAGAATGTTGGCCGGCTGAAAATCGCCGTGCGCCTGAACGATGGAGATGTCACCAGGCTGCTCGACGGCTGAGCGTGCAAGCTTCTTCACTACTCCCTTCAGATTTTCCCGCTGGGGATGTGACAGCAGGTGATTCCGACCGATAAGAAGGTCAATGCGGCCCACGATATTTCCGACATACTCGTCAACGCGTTTCGTTTTTTGCGTCGATTCATAAAGGGCGAAAAGCCGGGGCACGATTTGCCGTACCGCTTCCCGTGCCTGGCGCTGGTCCTTCAGGCGATTGACGGGGGTGCCCAGGATCAGTTCCTCACTGTACCAGTTGCCTTTTTCTCCGCATTCCACAATCCGTGGCGCAGGAAGATAGGGGTAAGAGCGGCGCACGGCGATTTCGTTTTGCCGGAATACGTCACAAAAACCGCTCTTTGTGATGACGCAGCAGCACCGCCGATGGTAATCCAGCAGGCGGATATGGTGGTTTCCGCCAATGATCACCATCTCCTCGGCATGGAACAATGGTGGCTCGATATCAACGGTGGCGTTGGCAAGGCAGCGAGCGCCGATACGTCCAGTTGCCAGAGCCACATACAGCATATTCAGCGGCGTCCGCCAGGGCCTGGCACTGCGAGAAAACTCGTAAATTGCCGGCAGGAGGGGCTCCCGTTGAATGCCCGGGCGAAAGATGATGTTCAGATAGGGATTGCAGAGCCAGGACTGGCTTCCGTCACGGCCGTTACGAGTCCCTTGTCGCCAGGTCACCCGAAAAGGTTGACCGAAGCGTACTGCCAGAAAATCGGCCAGTGTCCGCTCCAGGATTTTCCCGAAGGGCTCCCGCTGGAAAAGTAGGCTCATCCTCACGACTGACTCCTTCCAGTCACTGTTGATGCGATCTCCGCGGCGATATCGTCTAGGAGTCGGGTGCAGTTGATCATGTGCCAGTCACCGGTGCAGGAGAAACGGGTATAGTGCGCCAGCCGTTGTTTAAGCACTTCTTCCGAGTCGGGAAAAGGTTCGTCCTTCTGCTTGGAGCGGCGCAGCGACTCCTCCACCGGAATAAGCAGCAGAAAGGCATGATCCGGCTGCGGTGTGACCAGTTCGAGCAGTTTCCACAAGGGCCAGTCGTCGAAGTCGGCGCCGGGGAAATTGAGAGTGAAATCGATCCAGGTGTCGGACAGGTAGCGGTCGGCGATGACAGTCCGGCCGGTCAGACACAGCCAGCGCAGGTATATGCCGTAGACCAGCGCGAGATCCAGTATTGCCAGCGTGAGCCACACCGTGCGTACCCACCCCATGCGGAAGGCCTTTGTCCGTGCAACGGTTCGTCCCGAAGGGAGGACCTTTTTGCCAAGGATCTTGCGTACGATGGTCTTCAGGGTGTTGAACGGGCCGGTGTAGCCGCCGCGTGTCCAGAGATAGACCGGTTTGTGACCGCTGGCAGCCAGGGCGCGGGTCAAGCTGGTTATCTGGGTCGACTTTCCGGCGCCGTCGATGCCGGAAAAGACGATCAGTTGTGGAGAGGCGCACGCGTTCAAGTTTTTATCCGTCGAAAGATGAGATCAGTCAGTCTCTTTGCATGGTAAATTGGGAGAAGCGCCCTGTGTGAGATGCTGTAATGACGCATCATCCAGTCATGGTCCGGAACCACGCTCCTCAACAGGCCTTTGATGTCGTCATACAGGAGCATGTTGAAAACGATGTAGCCGAGTCGCCCGAATTTTCGCTCATCGGGATTGAAGAAACCCGACCGTTCCAACCAGGCAAGGATAAGATTTTCTTTCCAACGGGACGGGCGCAGGCGATTAAGAACGCTATCCGGTATTGGTGTGCCGAAAAACTCTTTTGGCAGAAGCAACGAAAAGTAGACCGGCGTCTTCACCTGAAGTCGTTCGACCCTCTCGGTAAAGATATCCCAGTCGACACTCTGACTCCTCACAATCCGCTCCACATCCAGATGCAGACGGAAACCGGGCGCGCGGACGTAGGTGTGCTTGGCCGTGTGGAGGGAAACCTGGAGCAGATTGTCTTCTGGAGACAAAAGACGAACGGCCGTACCGGGAATGGGAACGGAGCGTTGCATCAGCTCCTCGGCGCTTGGTTCCTGGTCGGGACGCAGCCATCGGCCCGCCACCGGGCGCCATTGCAGTTCGAACCATAGCTTGTCGCCGTTGGAGAGGAACTTCCAGTATTCGGCGCCCCCTCCCAGCTCCGCCGCTTCGAGCTCGGCCTCTTCGAGCGGGCTGCGGAACTCGAAATGATATCCATCGGCAAGCATGATCCTGTGGGCTTCCCGGAAATCATCTTTTTTTACCAACACATCAAGATCGCCCATCGGGCAGCAACCGGGGCAGGGATAAATGCCACGGGCTATGCCGCCGTTTTTGAGAGCAACCAGCGAGATTCCCCGAGTTAACAGCAATTCTGCGACATGGTCGAGCTCTACTAGATAGGCAGACAACCGGTGCTGCATCTCCTGATGGGCGGCATGCCATTGTCCCGATGCGTCTGGAGTTTCCCCGTGGGAATGGGCAACGATTGAGTCAATCTGGTTTTTTGTTGCAAAAGCGAAGGCCGGCACGTCGCCAAGCAGGTCGGAGAATCTAACTGCGGATTCCTTGCGCGTGGCGGCACAGTGGCCAGCGATAGCCCCGCAGGCTGCTTTTTCAGCATCGCTTAATCCCATATCTATGCGCAATCAATGACTCCTGTACCCCGGCTCAGGTCGCGGGCCATGCATACCAACTTTAAGAATTTCGTTCCCCGGCACTTTCCTTCACGTAAGATCGTCATAGGAGATGAGGTTGAAATTACGTAAGGCATCTCGATATTCTACCGACATCATCAGACGGTAGTCTTCATTTCCGCCCGCATCGGGGTGGCACATAACCTCGATAGTAGTCCCGTCCGGAAGCGCATTCACCTTCCGGATATTTTTCATGAAATACTTTACGTCAAAAAAATATTGGGGGAAGTTGATCGATGCCGCCGACAGGAGCCTGCGGTACGTAAGCTTGGTTGCTGCCTTAACTGGAGAATCCGGTTCGTAATACGTGTAGGCGTTCCTGATTTTCGAGAGTCTGTACCTTTTCATTGTATGAATTATCGGAAACCAGAAGAGTGGAAAAGAATGAATATGATAATGACCATCGAGGTGAGATACGGGAAAAGAATCCACGGCGATGCGAACCTGGTTCGATATTTCCTTGAGGTAGGCAAAGTAATTCTCAAGTAGAAAGCGCGCACTGAATTTTTTGTAGTTGACGACATATCGTAATTCCTTGGAAGGATCGGTCGTGAAGTATCCATCGGCAAGGTTTAGGTGAAGTCCGCAGCACCTCAAGTTCTTTTCGCGAACATAGGAAACCGCAGATTCGGTGTTCTTCTGGTTCACTAAGATCGTAGCAGATGTCAGCAGCCTATCGGTGAGAAGCTTCTTTATCGCCTCATCCCGTTCGCTGTTGTAACCGAAATCATCCGCATTGATGATAAGCTGCTTCATATCCCGCCCCCGGCACTCAACTTAGGCACCCGCACTTCGGGGATGGCTGACTCCACCAGATCAATGAAACGCCCGGCTCCTGCCACGACGTCATAAGCTAACGAGGAACGGCGTGCAGATGATGACATTGCATGGACGCGGTCAATGCTGCGGAGGCAGAATTCCATCTTTTCGGCGAGAGCCTCCGGGTCGAGACGGAGAAGCATCCAACCATTGATGCCGTCGTCAATGGCGTCCTGTGCCGCCCCCGCCCGGGGACTAGCTATGACAGGAAGCGCCGAGGCAAGCCCCTCTATGAGGGCAAGCCCCCACCCGTCGTACCTGCTCGGAAACAGAAGAACATCACAGCCAGCGAAGTGCCGATGAACGTCCTCGTGCTGAACGAACCCCACCAATTCGAACCGATCGCGAACATCGTCGGTTATCAAGTCGAACAGAGGTCCGTTTCCCACAACCCGTACCGTAAAGTCCGGACAGCCGGAGCGGACGAGGAGACGCACGGCATCAACGACTATGTCGAATCCCTTCTGATAGATAGCCCTGCCGCTGTACAGAAACCTGCATGTTCTCCCGGTCGGCGGTGAAAGGTTTAAAAACGGCGCAAGGTAGCTGTGATAGGGATAAATGTCGAACCGGGAGTGGGGAAGCGTTGCCGAAAATGAAGCCAACGCCTTTCGTCCGACGCCCCAGCAGCGCCGGGGCCAACGCATGATCGGCTGGATGGCAAGCCTGCGAAGAAATCTCCTGAGCCCATCATTTCTCACCAGCGGCCTTTCATCGTAGTCGACCCCGCTAATGGTCTCGCTCCAGAAAACCCAGGGAATCTTTCTGATGGCACAGTAATACATCGCTATCTGCATTGTCACCGCTGCATACTGTCCAATCACCACAAGGTCTGCGCGTTCTATCTCTCGAAGAAGAAGCATGATCTGTCGGTTGATGTACCAGTGGTTTTTGAGACGGATCTCTGGGAGAAAGACATGAGCGTGTTTCATATCAATCGGGACGCTCCACGATCTGCCTGCGCTCATCTTCCGCAGATAAAAAACACGCAGGCGCACCCTTTCAGTTAACGAAATTGCGTCAAAAAGGTCCACTTGGTGGTGAACAGGCATATTAGTCACCAGTACGACTAATGGTAAAATCATCCTCGCCCCTTTGGAAATCCTGTCCCACAATCACTCAAGTCCTCAGACGCTGAAATGCGAGATCGCGCCGCTGTAGAGTCGTGCGCATTTTTCCATGCGCTGAACTTCTCCAGGGAGGCATGCCGTGCGCGATCCCCGAGGTTATCTAGACATTGCTCGTGCTCAAAAGGAGTTCAGCTCTCGCGGGAAGCCTCCGCTATCTCAGCGAGAATCCTGTTACTGATCGAGTCCCAGTTGCATGACGACGCGATGAATGATTTTCCTCTTCCTCTCATCCCGGTGCGCGTCTCTGGGTTTATCAGTTGCAGCAGTCCACGGTAAACATCATCGGTCTCAGGCCTTGCAACTACCCCTGCGCCGACCTCCTTGACCTTGCCGGCAAAACCGATATTCTCCGTTAGCAGCACTGGCAGTCCCGCGTGCATCGCCTCAAGAAGAGCGATGCTCAATCCCTCGAACCGCGATGGCAAGACGAAAGCATCACAGTCGCGGAGAGCCGCCTCCTTCTCTTTGCCCTGAATAAGCCCGGTAACAGTCACGCATTCTTCTATGCCGAGCCGAGACAAAGATCCTTTGACTTGGTCAAGCCCACCTTGATGATCAGGACCGGCAAGCACCAGATGGACGGGATGACCTCCATCTACAACGCGGGAAAAGGCGGGCAGAAGAAGGTCCAGCCCTTTTCCCTGAAAATCGAGGCGGCCCAGGAAGAGGATAACGATCCTGTCACGGAGCTCCGGGTGGAGATCTCGGAAAGAGGGGCAAGGTGCCGCGACCGTCGCCCCCGTGGTGTCGATCCCGCTCGGGATCACCCTTCCGAGGCTGCTGTACAGTGAATTCATTTTCTCCTCATCGGAGTTGAAGACAACAAAAAGCGCCTCTCGGAAGTTCTTCTCTTCGAACATTCGAAGATAGGCTCTTTTAGCGAAGCCGTTCTTGTGGGAAATCCCCCCTCTGTTAAGGCTGCCATGGGCGAAAACGATGAAAGGTTTGCGGAGCTTTCGGGCATAAAAAGCACCCGCGACTGAGGCAAACTGATAGTGGAAGTGAAGGAAAACGACATCGCATCTGGAAATTTCGGCTGCGGAACGCCTCGCCAGAGCAGGAGAAAACCCCCAATAGCGCGCACCCGTCGTCGGGCAATAGAAGACGCGGACGCCATCCACCTCAACCGGCTGGTTGACCGGCACGTCGAGGTCGTGATGTTCATTCTCAAGATTCGTTGTGCAAACCGTTACGTCGTGCCCCGCCCGCGCCAATGCCCTCCCGAAACCGTGAGCCACATGCTGAGGTCCACCGTAGCGGCTGGCTGGGACATAGTGTGAGATTATTTGAACGACTTTCATGATGAGGGTCCTGTGGCACGTCCCAAAGAGGCCCGGCGCTCGTCTGTCCGAGACAACAGACCCGCAAGGTCAAGATTTATTTGCGATAACAATTACGTGAGGGCGGTTGGGAACTGCACTTAACATGCACGGCCGTTCATCCCTGCCTGTTCGTAGATGTCAAGCAATTTTTGCTTTACTACGTGCCAGTTATATCTATTAGTGGCCGCGCTACCGATGGCTGCTTGCTTTTGCCGGTAATCTTCCGGATTGCTGAACAACAATTTTATAGCCGCAGCAATGCTCTCAGGTTCTTCGGGATTGAATACGACTCCCATGCCCTCATTTAATGCCAGGCGCCGCATGTCGGGGAAATCGCTTGCAGCAAACGGAACACCTGCGGCAATACATTCGAATATCTTGTTCGGCAATGCATAGTAGTAATTGAGACAGCGCTTTTGAATTGCCATGACGCCTGCATCGGCACTCCGGGTATAGGAAAGGAGGCTTTCCCTTGGAACTCTGCCGACAAACCGCACCCGTGACTCGATGCCTAGTCTTCCGGCCAGTTGCCGTAAGACCTCTTCGCTCGGACCGAAACCGACGATGGCCAGAACATACTCGGCCGGAAGCAAAGGGACAGCTTCCATGACTGTTTCCACGCCACGCCCGGGCGCCAGGAGTCCTTGGTACATCAGGAGTTTTTGTTGAGGATTCACCTCCAAAGCGGCACGGATCTTCTCCCGCGGCCTGCCATCCTCCGGGGTGAATTCGCTGACATTTTCAACGATAACCGGCATCGGAATCTGGTAACGTTTTGCCAGGAAGTGACCGCAGCCGTCGCCCACAGTTATCACCCGGTCGGCATGCCTTATCAATCGCCTTTCCTGCCTGATATAAAAAGCTTTTTTAAGCAGCCCCTGCAGCCCGATAAAAGCCATTGTCTCTGTGAAAATTTCGTGCGAATCATAGACCAAAACCGCTTTTCGGGATGAAACCGCACGCACGCCAATTTCCAGGGTGTGGAAATCATGGCAGTGAACTGCTTCAACATCCTCTCGAATAAGGGCTCGCACACTTTCTTCGATATAGCGGCGACGGTAAAGTCTGTTTGCCGGGTAACGTCGAATCTTCGCCGAAAGAGTTTTTACGGGCAGGCGTTCGCCTCTGAAGATATTGCATTCAGATAGTCCGTCGATATCACGGACTGGAACGGCAACGACCCGGATCCCTTTTCCCACGAAATACTCCTGCGGTTCGTCACCGGATACCGCAATAAAAATACTGACGACATGCCCCGCATCCGCCAACGCCTGCGCCTCCCGCAGCACCCGGGAATCGTAAGGTAGTTCGTCTGGTGTTCGGCATAACACCATCGCTATCTTCATGACTGTTTCGCCATTTTAAGTTTTTCCCCTGGTCCCGTGAATGACGCGACTGTAGATCGATTCCGCTTGGGCCCCTGTACGTTCCCAGGAAAGCTCGTCGCGGCAATATTCAAGCCCTTTTTCGCATCCGAGTCGATCCCTTGTGGCAATAATAGGCTCGAGGGCTGCCGCGATCTCTTCAGGCATGCAGTCATGAAAGATTCTTCCGACGCCTATTTTGTCCAAAGGTTCCCAGTCCATTCCTGCGCTGCAATCCTGTGTTCGGCGGGCAATAGCAATTGGAACTCCGGCTAACAAGGCCTCAAGAACCGTAGTCCCCGGGCTTGACGGATAAAGAAACAGGTCGGAAGCGGAAAGAAACAGCAGCTTTTCTTCATCTCCCCGGATGGCTCCCGCAAAAACGGTACAATCTTTAAGTCCATTACGTTCGACAGCCGACTCGAGCGCCCCCCTCAAGGGACCATCCCCCATCACCAGCAAAGTGAAAACACTCCCCCTTTTTCGGAGGGCACCCGCAATATCACAAAGATACCCCCATCCTTTTCCTGACGAAATGCTGGCTAAGCATGATATGAGAAACCGATTCCCGAGCCCGGTGCGCCTGCGAAAATCAGACAATGCGTTTTTCTCGGGGCGAACAGACGGGAATTCTATTCCGTTATAAAGCACTGATATCTTGTCTGGTGGCATTGGTATCTTGATTACGGTATCCTCAAGGGTTTCCTGACAATTTGCCACTATATGGTCACTGGTCTTTACGGATAACCGATCAAAAAACTGGCCAATGAGACAGCTGAAGGCTGTTCGAAGGTGGGCGGTGCTCCATTGGAAGAGATCATCGCGACAGGCCGCCCGAAGAATAGTCCAGTTACTTCCTCTCATGTGCCTGATTATGGGCGGTCTGTCGCCCTTGGCGCGAAACGAGTGCGGAATTGTGTAATAGCCGTTGCTATGGATCAGGTCGTATTCTTTTTCATGCTTGCACAGCCACTGATCAACAGCCCTGGCAAAGCCGGTTAAAACCGGGCCCCTTTTCGGCTTAAGAAAAATAAGTCGCATAGAAGGTTTGCCGTAGTCCTCTCCTTGATTTCCGGCAGAAAGCACGGTGATGTCATGACCTCTGCGCGATAGGGCCTGAGCAAGCAGAAAAAAGTTCCTGGAATGTCCGCCGCTCCAAGGGGAGATGGAATTTGATATGAAACACAGCTTCATGACTGTAACTGTTCCCCGAAATCCTTCCCAGTCTGAGAAACCCGCCGCCTTACTGCATCGGTCCCGGCAATAAGGCCGGCAAAAAGAAAGAACTCGCTGTTTCCGCAGAGGCTTCCCGAGACCTGCGCATTCAGCAGATAAAACACCAGAAGAATTACTGCTGCATCATTAAAGACATCCGTATTCAATACATTGGTTATGGAAGACTTCAGATAGCGCATAAATACAAGAAATATTATTAAGCCGACGGTCCCAGATTCAGTCATAACTTCCAAGAAAATGTTGTGAGGATAGCCATAATTAAAATCTTTTGTAGCGGCCCCAAATCCTCCGTAACCTGCGCCGAGCAAGCAGTTGGAGGCAAAGACATCGAGCGCTGTAGAATAAATCTCCAAACGTGACTCCGCACCAACCCCTCCGGCAAAAGTAGCTGAAAGGCGATTCGCGTCCGGATTAACAGTGGTGTACCCGATCATCCCGAGCATGAGTGTTGCCAAGATAAGAAACCATAACGATATCTTCCTGGAAATATTTGTTCGATAAAGCCATAGTGCAAGTAACATCGCTAGTATGAAACTGAGAACTGGGCCTCTCTCATTTGCCATTACCATTATTGCCGCTAAAAACCCGGATAGCAGTGCCAGGCATAGCCTGAGCCATTTCTTATCCGAGCGTAAGAGATACACCAATGCAACAAGAGCCCCTGCCCCCATAAGTCTCCCGATCGCAATGGGTGTAATTTTCTGTTCATCATCACTGACGAGCAGGGCGCTAACACTCTTCATTCGGATAACGTCATGATTCAGAAAATAAAGCCCTATGCCCGCAACCACTGCACCAATCAATAAAAATAGAAAGAATCTCTCATACCTACGATGGATATGTGGCAGGATATACGCCAAAATAAAAAGAAGAAGGGGGCGGTTAACCAACTGAAAGGCATTCAATAACCAATATTTATCAGACCCATTAAGCGAAAAGTCATTTACTCCCGACAGGGTACGTATTAACAAAAAACCTATAAAAACATAAAACCATAATGTTGTCGCTGTCACAAACCTTACATCTTTTCTCACGAAAATCAACTCGAGTGCCGCCAATACAACAAATGCAACGACACTACACTTGATATACATTACATCCGGTTCCCTAAGTAGCAAGGCTCCATATCCGGGGATCATCTCAATAACAGTTCTTACCACTTGAAGTGCGACCAACGATTCGTAACAATAGATCAACACTGCAGCACTACCAGCCAACACCACTGTCAGCCCTACACTATGCTGACTGTCGCCCAACGAAACCCCAAATGAGAACAAGAAACAGCTAATAGCGGCCGATAGTGGCCTTACCCTATAGGATAATGCTCCTGTATTCATAACAACGCCCTCATTCGGTTCAGCCATTCACGTTTCGCCTCAGCATATTTATTTAACATGAATGGGTCTATCAATGACGTATTATGGAACAGAGTCGTCATGCGATGCCCGTACTTTTGCGAGCGGCGATAAAGTCGTTCGAATACCGGCCAGCCTTCATCAATCCGGTGACGATAAGTATCATCCATGAAAACTAGAGGTTGCTCAGCATGGTTCAACTCTTTGCGTTGGAGGATATCCCAGGTTTGGAATACTCCTGCAGTGCCAGCCCGAAATCCAGCGGATTCACTGAAAGCCATGTTAGACCCCAAAGCGAGGCCGGAATCTGCGTAGAGACGCCATGTACTTGGATAGGATGAGCGGAGATAGTGTTGTCGGCCCCCGACAATCGGTTCTCCGACTGCATTCCGGAGTCGGTTCAACTCGCGCATCCAGGCATCACGGTTTTCTCCAGCTCCGTACCCTGGGTGAAAACCAATCGTACACCCCATATCCCTCAGCATACTCACTATATCCTTGGCGTCCGGGGCATTTATGTCGTAGCCACTATCCAGGAAGCCCGGTTCTGCGGCCATAAAATTAAACATCGTGGGAATGCTGTACTCTCTTCCGAATGTTGCTAAAGCAAAGATTCCGGCTATATCCTGCTCCTCCTTGTTTCCCATTTCATAATATATTCGGCGTAAAGCTAGCAGGGGGTTTTTTCGCTTGAGCACGTCCGCTGCTATAGACCTCAATATTTGTTTCTTGTTTCGAAAGATAGTGAGATGGTCCACATCGACGGTAAGAATAAAACCAGGCCCGATCCCTTCGACCTGGGGCAGGCCCAAAAGTGCCGAAAGAAAATATCTGTATTCATCCACCAATGGCCGTTCTTCAAATCCAAATCGGGATGCAATGCAACTGTCATGAAGAAGCCGGCCATGCTCGTCTCTCTCTGATATAACGTAATCCTCATATCCGGTAAGCAGATAAAAAGCAGAGGCGATAATATCCCAGGGAAGAGGTATCTGACGCTCATCCTTTTTCACTGAGCATTCCTCAATTCCCTTAAAAAGAGAGATGAAATCGTCTTCTGGCAGCAATTGGCCTACCTTCTGAGAAACTTCATTCTGCGAAATCCGTTGTACGGAAGATGGCACGGAATCAGGTCTTAAAAAAAAACCAGACTTGAAAAATCCGCTATCCCCCACAATCAGATTGAGTCCGCCATTGTTGGCATAAAGGGGACAATTAACGCCGTAATAGATAGTTCCTATTGAGTTAGACGGTACTGGTTTGTCATGAATACCGAAATCAACAGCTACATCCACGCAGGCGCAAAGTTGGCTGACTGCATAAGATATCTCTGGAGCAAAAGCGTCGAGATGGCTTCCGATTCTAACCGCTAGAATTGGCACAGCTTTACTCCCTACCCGCAGCAGATGGAAAGCAAGAATGAAATACCTCTTCTTTACGTACCACACCCTTTAAAGCAATTCGGACAAGCGAAAGCAGTCTTATTTCAGTAGAAAAAAACCAGTTATTTGGATGTGATAGAAAACATATGGTATTAATCCGCTTTTCACATGCTTCTGTCAATGTCATACCATATCTCCATCCTCCGTTATGGTGTGGCGGCGAATCTGAGATATAGCAGTCGAACAGATTCAATAATCGACTGTCGTAGGCTTCTAGATCTATGTCGAAGAAGGAATAATCATCAGGTCCAATTAACTGGTTATTTGACATCTGAATTCTGTAATTAGCAGTGTGCCCGTGTGAAGCAATAGTGCGACACGGCACATCGAAGCGCTCGCGAAAAAGCTTAATTTCATCTTTGAGTCGCCCTTTTGCTTCGCTCAATATTTCCGCCGTCACATCCATTGGATCGCTCAAGCGCCGTTCTTCTGCCAGAAGAGCCAAAGTCTCAAAATGAAGTCCGACTTCAAATCCAGCTTTTTTGACAAAAGAAACTGTTTGATCATCTGCGGAACTCCAACGGAAATAATAGGTTGCCTTTGCCCCCAGACTCTGCTCAATTCGCAAAGTTTCTTCTACGCCGATTTTCATCACGTCAACGTCATGACGTAGGACGACTAGCGGACCTGAATCCTTCTGATCCAGCCAAAAGTCTGAAACTCCGCCTAGTGCGTAGCCTTTCTGTTTGGCGGTATGCAACTGACGGGCGTAATCTTTCATACGATCATTTAACGTATAAGATTTAATAGCGAAACAACAATCTGCTTTTTTTGACATTTTCTTATCCATTTAGTCAATTGATATTATGGCTGTTAATGCCGCGTACCATCAGATCTTCATGCATATTCCCCTCAATAACTGCGAATTGATTCCGCAGTCAACTCCAGGAGTCATGGAACCTTCAAAATCAAATTGCCTTGTGTATTGGGAAACATAGATCATTGCTTCTTTCGCTAAGAGGTAAAATGGCTGCTTCTAACCCTCCGGATCGACGGCATTTATGAGATAATAGACCGAGATATAATGAGAAATACAAACATCGCTGAATATATGTTATCCTTCTCATCTACTGCATACAGGATATTACCCGCCTCTCGTCTATAATACTTCGTCATAGATCCTCTTCCTAAAAAGATCGTAATCGCAAGAGTTGTTTTTCACTTTGTTGCCCAAGTTCAGAACATGTAAGGCGTATAATTCCGAAAATCTTTCCTGACAACAACGGTTTATTCATGTTCAAAAACATCCATCTCGTTAGACAGCCAGTTTAAGAGCTATCTTCTTTGGCGTCACAAGAAGGTTTATTAGGTAACAACAACACATAAAAGATTAGAAACTTATCTGAGATTTATAGATCTCAATAAATTACCAGCTTTGCTACGTAATCCACTAATACTTTTTTGGTAAAATGATTTATTATCTTTGTATATATAACAGTATGGGGTTTGAATACCCCCAAAGCTTCTAAGAAGGTGCTCAATACTTTGAATCATTGATCCACAAAAGTTAACACTATCTGCAACACCTGCAGCTTCCATGCATCCTTGCCAATAGAGGAAAGAAGTTGCTCCAACATTCCTTAAGCTTGGATCTGCTCCGCTAATAATAAAATATGCAGTGCCATGACTCCATACATAGAATAAACCCGCAACAGGTACTCCTTGGTCTGTTTCCACGATAATTATATTCCCTGAACTATTCTCTTTACTTGCCTTAACTCGACTATAAAGATCTTCGTATTTATATGGTGGCGTCTTATAGCCTTGTCTAAGATAGGTCTTTACAATTAGCCCCCATAATACTTCGAAATTAGAATTGGGAGAGATTTTAAGGCCTGCGCGCTTTGCTTTATTGATATCTGTTTTAACACCGGATCGCAAACCATCCCACAGGTTTCCTGCGTCATGTAAGTTATTGATAACATATGTATAATTCATTCTTTGACTAAAACCACTCCAAAAAAAAGGTAGCCAATTAGTTAAGCTCGGGTGAAACATCAATTCACAAAAATCGAATGGTGGAATATGTCTGGCTACAAGACTCAAATGCTCCATTTCATCGGAGAGAGCTTCAGAGTATTTAAGTTTGTTTGTCCTAGCTAACAATACACCTTGGAATGGACCTTTTGCCTGTATAATCCTTTTATTATAGCCATAACACAATGCCATACCGGCAACTATCACATTGCTATTTTTGACAACAATGACATTAAAGTTATTGTTTGTTATTGACCGCAACCACCAAGAATAACAAAACACAGACCCCTGAGGTGAATTGTCAACAAATGCATCCCATTCACTAAAATCACTAGTGCTATTCAATTGCTCTACATAGCATTTATTTTGCATAGTATTAGTACTCGCGTATGTAACTATTTTGTTATCTTGTCGCAGAAGAACGAATCCACTGCCACACCCCCTGAAACATAACGTTCATTTCAATCAGCCTGAACCGGGAAAAAAGCCACACAGACCCTCCCGCATAGAAGACACCCAAAAGCAAAACCCGCAGGTAATCATCGGTTATTATCCTGGAGCGGGAAATGAATACTATTCCGGGAAGCAGACTGGCCAGGAGTACCTTAGAGATTTCCCGCCAAGGCAGCAGATGCCGCCACGAGATTTTTGTATAGCGTCGAATCCAGAACAGGTACCCCAGGGAGACTGCTGCATACGTATTGATAACAGCGGCTATTGCAGCACCGTTTGCGCCGACAATGCGTATCAGAAGAAACCCGAGAAGTACCTGGGTAAAACAGCTGACCCCTTCAACTGCCAGGACAATCCTGTTAAAGCCCGCAGCCATTGGAACGAGCGACCATGAAGTTATTCGCAGTGGAATAATCAGGAGATAAATCCGAAAAGGGATCATGCTGTCAGCATACTTCGCTGAAAACAGTATTCGGATAATTTCCGGAGCCATGGCAAAGCAGAAAACCATAACAGGCAGCAGAATCAGGGAGCACTTCACCATGGCCCGATGCCAGAGTTGCAGCACCTTGCCGTAATCCCTCTTTTGGCAAAGAGCGGAAAACTCAGGCAGAAGCACCGATGTGGCGGAATTGGCAACTACCCCTATCATCGGCAATTCCATGGCGCCATTGGCATACACCGCAAGCTTTGCGGGGTTAGACATCATCGAAACCAGAAGCTTGTCAAAATTTACTGACAACATCCCCATAACGCCGGAGGCACCCAGAGGAATGCTGTATTTGACCTGCTGCTTCACCTGTGCCCAGGATGGCCGCCACTCTCCTTGCCGGCAGACACGGTGCATCAACACGAGCCCGACAGCTGACGCCAGAAACGTCGAGAAAACCGCCCCGATTACCGCTGTTTCAACAGTCCGAAACCATAAGACCGGCAGAACAGCCCCAGCCAGCATGAGCAAACGACTCCCTACACTGTAGGGCACTAAGGCTTGCACCCGGTCCAGAGACACCAGGTACGGACTCACTGCAAGTATTGGGAGGGCAAAGAGCGTATAGGGCGCAAACAAGCAAAGCAAGCTGCCAAGTTGGGGGTTATTGAACGATTTCGCAACAAGAGTGCTCCCCCCTGCCCACAAAAACAGTGTAAACAGCCCTCCTAATAAAATAAGTGCCGCAAGATTCGAACTCAGGATTGATCGGCTCTGTTCCCTGTTGCGCGGGAGAAAATAGTAAAGTGCCTGAGGAAGGCCGAGGCAAAGCAACGGCCCGATTGTCCCATAAATAATGAAGACCTGCCGATAAGATCCGTATTCGGAAATCGGCAATAGCCTACTTAATATTGCCGCACTCAGAATCCCAACAATGCCGGTTAGAACTTCTCCAAAACCGAGAAGTATCGTCTTAAAGGTTCGGGAGTTTGCCATTAGCTAAATACTCCCAGGTTCAATTAGCTTTGTTTATAAGCGGTTCAGTGACCAAGGGGACTTTTTTTACAGCTTCCCAAAGTGCTGGGTCATTTACAGGCATATCCCATCTATAATAATCCGCAGTTCCTTTACCTACTGATATTGAATAAACCATTATTCCATCGACTTTATTGTTTAAGGCCATTTGCAACATTTGGTTAAACTCTTCAGGAGAAGGTTTCTTATAGTTTGCAGTTGCTCCCGGCTCTTTAGGCTCTAAACTAAATGCACCCAATACCACCCAAACAGGTTTTTTACTAAATTTCAATTTGCCAAGATCCGTTCTTATTTTCTTCAACCATGTATTTACAACATCTACGCTCTCATAACCACCGGAAGCTTTACGTCTCAAATAAGGATCAACAGCTATTATGTCAAAATATGGAATATAACTGCTCCATTTTTCAGGATTATCAAAAACAGTAAAAATAGGTTTTGTCTTGTCAATTGACCTTATCAATTTTGTCAAAGTTTTTATTTTATCAACAGAAATTAGCTGACCATCTGGCTCATCTACAGGACACCAAGCAAATACTGCAGGATGGTCTTTCATTGCGGTTACACCTTTCGCCACCGCATTAAGATAGCTTTGCCAACGCTTTTCGTCTTCCGTGATTTCTCTGGTAAGTCCAAAATTCACAATACCTTTGATACCTCTTTTGTGCGCCTTATCGAGATTCGTCCTATTATTGGCATCGTCTGTGATCTCGAATTTATTGTCAGCTAACAATTTAAAAGCTTCATCCATGTCATCCCATGCCCAAACTCCATAAAGGCCAGTATAGATATGGCCGGCGTTTGTCGTGGAAGCGGAACACAGCAAAAAAACAATCAGAAACAAAGAGGCAAATTTCATACGGTCCCCTGCTCTTTAGTTGTTCATCCTTTGATGGGGATAGACCGCTAACCCCGATAATTACTCTCAGTATGCGCGCCCTGGCTACCTGCCAATCGGTTCACAGTCCGGGCAACCTTCTCCACTTCATCCCGACTGAGATACGGGAAAAACGGCAGCGACAGAACGGTCCGGGCGGCCAACTCGGTAACCGGAAAATCCCCTTCCTTGTAGCCCAAGTACGCCATGGCATCGAGCAGATGCATGGGCTTCACGTAGTAGACCATGGAAGGGATGCCCGCCTGCTTCAGGTTCGACTGGAGGACATCGCGATCCTTGCAGCGTAACGTGTACTGCGCCCATGCCGAAACAGATCCGTCAGGAAGATGCGGAGTTATAACCCCGTTGGTACCTTGCGCAAGTGCTGCAGTATAGCGCTTGGCAACCTCCTGACGTAGGGCGGTCTCTTCCGGATAGATCTTGAGCTTCTCGATGAGGATTGCCGCCTGCAGGGTGTCAAGACGCGCATTCAGCCCGATCCGGACGTTGTTGTACTTGTCTGCCCCCTTGCCATGCATCAGCAGCGAGCGCATCTTCTTGGCCAGCACGTCATCATCGGTGAAGACAGCGCCACCATCCCCATAGCAGCCGAGTGGCTTAGCCGGAAAGAAACTCGTGGCCCCCACATGGGCCAGCCCCGGAGCTCGACGCCCCTGGTACTCGGCGCCGAAAGCCTGCGCCGCATCCTCCAGGACAAAGAGGCCGTGCTTTTCGGCAATCGCCATGATCTTCGCGTAGTCTGCCGGCAGACCGAACAGATCAACAGGGATGATGCCTTTGGGAATCAATTTTGAGTTTTGAGTTTTGAGTTTTGAATCGTTATTTGCGGCGTTTGGTGAAGTGAGTTGCTGAATCGCTTCTTCCAGTTTGACCGGATCGATATTGAAGGTTACCGGGTCGATATCGACGAAGATCGGCGTAGCCCCGGTCAGTGCGATCATCTCGCAGGTGGCGAAAAAGGTGAAGGGGGTGGTGAAGACGGCATCACCCGGGCCGACGCCATAGGCCAGGAGCGGCAATAGCAGGGCATCCGTGCCGCTCGCACAGCCGATGGCATGACGAACGCCGACGTATTCCGCCAGCATCCGCTCCAACTCCGCCACCTCCGGCCCCATGATGTAACCGCCATGGTCGAGCACCCGCTTGATGGCTGCATCTATCTGGGGGCGAATCCTATCCTGCTGAGCCTTAAGATCAATGAATTCCATTAAATGAACCTCGTGACGCGCATGTCATCGGTCTTTTAAGTTATCGTAAAAGGTCTTCCCAACAGCCAACTCTTCGGGGAGTGACGCATCCTCGTCCAGATCGAGACAACGAAGAACACTTGCGGACTGCGGCTCGTGATTGGATTGTTCATTGTGCAATCGATAGCGTAGGCCGCTTTCGGGACAGGTCATGATCCCCTGCGCATCAGGATTCTTCAAAATATGGCCGTGCCGGCTCATCCACCCTTTCTGGCGGGCGGGCACACCGACCATCAGGGCGTAATCGGGCACGTCCTTGGCTACCACCGCCCCGGCACCGACGAACGCATACCTGCCAATGATGACGCCGCACACGACCGTTGCATTGGCGCCGATGGAGCAACCTCGCCGCAAGACGGTGATTTCGTAAAGGGAACGGCGCACCACCTGTGAGCGCGGATTGGTGACATTGGTAAGAACGCAGGACGGACCGAGGAATACATCGTCCTCGATGATGGTTCCCTCGTAGATGGAGACATTGTTCTGCACCTTCACGTTGCTGCCAATCTTCGTGCCACCGGCCACCGACACATTCTGCCCAAGGCTGCAGCGCTCCCCGATGCACGCACCGGACAAGACATGGGAAAAATGCCATATCTTGGTGCCTTTCCCCACAGTAGCTCCGTAATCGACGTAGGAGGATTCATGAACAAAAAAATCCTGATCGCTTGTCATAGCTTGTTCCTCTCATGGCACCGTGGCCATAGTAATTTAATCAGCGGTGACGAGACCGCGGACGCCGGTTTGAATGGCTCTGGCATGACAGAAGGAGCATATTCAGATCTCTCTTGGAAAGATGCAGAGCATCGATTGCTCGTCGTAGAAAGCCGTGGCCAGGGGAGCGTCCTTTCCCGATCCTTCACGATTCAAGCTCCACGGATCGCCTCCCAGCCTCCGGTACTTCACAAACGGGTGCATGCAGCTGCCAGGAGCCGGTGCCGTGTTGCGGAGTTCGTGCACCAAGTTGATCGACGGACGGGCATCGGCGAGCCCAAAACCTCGGCCGGCAAGGATATCCTGGTAGACCACGGTGTGCAGGTCGGTGAACCCCTCGGAAAATTCGAATTCTTCCCCGTTGAAGAGCAAGGAACGGTAGGTGGTCTTCCCTGCAGACCTGACCTCCTCGGGCAGGTCCTGATTGTCCACAGATAGGAACCAACGCACGTCGGCATTTTCCAACTCCAGGTAACCGGCCATTTTGCTATGTTCTGCCAGGTGCACCTCGTGACGCTTGACGTCTCCGAAAATCCACATCAGCATGTCGAAGAAGTGGACTCCGATGTTGGTGGCGACCCCGCCGGATTTGCTGTGATCCCCCTTCCATGAGGCGAAATACCAGTTGCCGCGCGAGGTGATGTAGGTCAGGTCTATAGCAAACTTTTTCCCCTTCTGGGCGCTGCGGATTTTTTCCCTCAGTGCGACGATCGCCGGGTGGACCCGAAGCTGCAAAATGTTGTAGATCCGCTTGCCGGTTTCCTGTTCTAGTTCCGCGAGGGCGTCCAGGTTCCAGGGGTTTAAGACCAGCGGCTTCTCACAGATGGCGTCGGCGCCGACGCGCAGGGCGAAGCGCATATGGGCGTCGTGCAAGTAGTTGGGAGAGCAGATGCTGACATAGTGGATGCGCTTATCCTCTTCCAACCGGCGCAACTTCTCGACGTGACGGTCGAAGCGCTCGAATTCGGTGAAGAAGGAAACCTTATAAGAGTAGCCGTCGAGGATCCCGACCGAGTCGCTTCTGTCGACTGCGGCGGCAAGCCGGTTGCCGGTGTCTCGAATGGCTCTCATGTGCCTTGGGGCGATATAACCCCCCGCTCCGATTAATGCGAAATTTCTGCATGCATTATTGGTCATGGATTTGGCCCTTTCTCTGTCGTCAAGCGTAGGTTCTGCACGGCATGACAGACGGTTTCTACAACCTCCAAAAACGTATCCCTGCCCTTGGCTCCTCAAGAACAGCTTTGCCTTTCTTTGCCAAACCTCCACCATGGTTTCTCTTTCTCTGCATCAACACCGTATCCGTACCCATAACCATAGCCATAGCCATAGCCGGCTGAACATGACTTCTTATCAGAGACGACGATACCCGCCACCGGCGCAGCAGCGGCTAAAAGCATCTCCTTCGTCCTCTGGGCAGCCTTTGCCGGGACCCTTCCCGCCTCAAGAACGATGAGCACCAGGTCGGCAAGCGGGGTGAGAACGGGCGCGTCGGTGACGGCCAGAACAGGCGGAGTATCTATGACGATGTAATCGTAGATACCGCGCATTTCCTCTATGAAGCGGGCCATCGCCTCGGAACCTAGCAGTTCAGCCGGGTTCGGGGGGATCGCCCCCGATTTCAGCACGTAAGGCCCACCGGTCTCTATCGCCTGCACAGCTGCACTCGGCAAAATATCGCCAGTCAGTACCTCCGTGAGCCCGTTCTCCCGCGTAAAAACGGCCTTCGTTTTCAGGGAGGAGCGGCGCAGGTCACAGTCGACGAAGAGCACGTGGGCACCGGTCTGGGTGAGGGTGATGGCGAGATTGAGCGCCACCGTGGACTTCCCTTCCCCGGCAAAGCTGCTCGTGATGAGCAGTACCTGCTTCTTCTTGTTCAGCGCGCTGAAGTGCAGGGCGGTCCTCAGGCCGCGGAAAGCCTCCGAAGCCCGCGATCTCGGAGCGTAGTGCGCCACCATGGACTCCGGGCCATCCTTCCCTGAGATAAAGGGAATGAGAGCCAGAAAAGGCAGGGCGAGCGTCCTCTTGGCATCGTCCGGATTCTTCAGCGTGTCGTCCAGATATTCCCTGAAAAAACAGAACCCCACCCCGCACATGCCACCCACCAGGAAACCCAGCAACAGGTTCTTCTTTTTCTGCGGCGTCACCGGATTGTCCGCAGCTATCGCCTGATCCACCACCTTTATGTTGCTGATGGTAGACGCCTTGGCGATACGCGCCTCTTCGTGCTTTTGCAGCAAAAAGGTGTATATGTCCGAGTTGACCTTGGTAAGCCGCATCAGGCGGGCCAGGTCCCTCTCCGCTACCGGGAGCTTTTTCAAGCCGGTGTCGTACCTGGCGATCTGCCTGGAGATCTGGTCCTCCTGTCTGATCAGGCTACTCAACGTTGATTCATACGTGGCCTGGATCTTCTTCTGCACCTCGTCGATCTGCCCCTGCACAACCTTTACGCCGGGGTGGCTCTCGGTGCTCTCTGACATGAGGCCCCTCTTCTGCACCTCGAGCTCCGCGAGCTTCGTGGCCATCCCTTCGACCAGCGGGTCATTGCGCAGCGGCGCAGGGGAATAGACAGCACCCCTTCTGCGTGCATCCTTGAAAGATGCCAGGGCAAATTCCACCTGTTTTTTCTGCAGCGTTACGTTGGTTTTTTGCTTCTCCGCATCGGCCAGTGTCTGAATCAGGCTCTGGGCCTCCGCGTCGAGCTGGATCACTCCGGAACCGCTCTTGTAGGCTTCGAGATTCTTCTCGGCCCCCTCCAGATCCACCTTGACTGCCTCAAGCTGCTCCTCCACGAAGCCGATGGTGCGGGTCGCCTCCTCGGCCTTGAGCGCCACCCCCTGGTCCAGGTAGGCCTGCACCAGCGTATTCACCACATCTCTTGCCAGCTGCGGATTCCGGTCCCGGTAGGAAATCGAAATGACATTGGTCTTCTTGCCAACTTCAGCGGCCCTGACCGCCTTTCTCAATCGCTCCACTGCTCCGTTGAAGTTGAGAAGCGCGAGCCGGAAAGTGTCACCCCTGGTGCCCTTGAGGTCCTTGAGCAGCAGGGTCATACCTTTGCCGCGCATCAAGGCCCCGTTTACACCGCGACCGACGAGATTCCCGTCCCCATCCCTCACCACATAGGCATCGCTGCCGGAAAGCTGCACCAGGTAGTTCGGCTCTTTGGCAGTGGAAGTGAATTCCACGATCTTGCACTGCACCCCTTTGGAATGGTCGTGGATGCGCCAGTCGATGTGCAGCGTCGACACGACCTTCTCCGCGTTACTGCGGGACTTCAGTATCTCCAGCTCGGAGTCCACGGGGGCCGCTGCATTGAGCATCAGATCGCCCATCTGACCGATCTTTCCCTTGTCATCCTTTACAAATAGTGTCGCTGTGGACTCGTACATCGGAGCAACCCGGAAGGTATAGAGGGCGACAGCGATGAAGACGACAAGGAACGAGACCAGGAAGGTATACCTGCGCCTCCAGATGACGTTCAGGTAGTCCTGAAGGTGAACCTCCTCCGGCTGTGGCAACTGCAACTGCTGATTCATGCGCTGACCTCTACAAAAGGTTGGTTGATCATTTGCTCAAAAAGCGTATCTGCACAAAGGGCTGCAGGATCGCGCTCACCGCCTGCAGGGAGGGGAGGATTTCCGCTATCACATCGTTCCAGGTGCCGAAACCGCTCTTCGGGACATAGATGATGTCCCCTTCCGACAGCTGCATCGGCAGCGCCTCGCCCCTCAGCACCCGGTCGTAGTCGACTACCATCAGCTCCCCGCGGGTGGTGGAGAGGGAGCGGATGATCCTCACATGCCTGAAGTCGTAACCCGTGTCCCTCAACTCCGCGCTGGCTATGGCCTGGGCGAGATTAAACCCGCCCGGAGGCATGGCAACGGCACCGGGCTTTTTCACGGCGCCGAAGATGAAAACCTGCTGATTCCTGTTGTCCGGGATATAGACGGTGTCCCCCCCCTTAAGCCAGATATTCTGGCCGACATCGCCGTTTGAAAGGAGGGCGTACAGATCCACCGGAATGATCCTGCCGCCTCTGGTGAGCCTTGCGCCCTTGAGATTGGCCGCCGTATCGAAGCCGTTGCCGAGCGCCACCCCCTGCATGAGGGTCATTGGCCGATCCAGATAATAGGTGCCGGAGGCCTTGAACTGCCCCAGGAGAAAGAGCGGCGCGCTCTTGTACTCCGCCACCTCCACCACGACCCAGGGCTCCTGAAGGTACTTTTTCAGCACCGCTGTCAGTTTTTGCTCTATCTCGGAGAGGGTCAGCCCCTCGACCTGAACGCTCCCCAGCAGCGGGAGGTGGAGCGCGCCGGAGCCGTCCACCCGGCTCCCCTGCACCCTGCCGGCTCCCCCCGGCGTGGTTACAGAGAACTCCGGCCTGCCGCTCACGCTGACCAGCAGCACATCGCCCGATCCGACCCGGTATTCCCTGGCAGGGGGGGGCTCGTGAGGGGGCGCGGGCACGGAGACCTCCTCCCTCGCCAGCACCGGGGGTCCGATGAGCTGCAGCGTTCCGGCCGGAAGGTCGCTGTACCTGGCGCAGCCGGAGACCGTGACCCATAAAAGGAGCGTTATCAGGGAGAGGCCTTGGGTCATGATGTTTCCCTTCTGGAAAAAATGTTTAGCCTGAAAAAGGCGCTGCAATCAGATGACGCCCGGTTCAAACGCCTTTGGAGGCTTGTCCATTGAGCTCGCGAAGTTTCGCTATGAAGGCAAAAAAAGCCTCGTCCTCTACAAGATGGCGCAGATCGCCTTCCACTGAACTCTCTGTTTTTGCAGGCACTTCTTTTGGTGCTCTCGCGAGGCCGGTGTCGGCGGGTTGCCCCTTTGCCAGGAAGTGTTGCACATGCTTCTCCAGCGCCGCCCTGACCAGCTTTTGGCAGTCGTCTCCGGGCACCGTTTCAGGCAACCCGGTGAAATCCCTCAGCATCTCCTCCAATTGCCCCATGGTATGGTTGCTGCTGCGTGCCGCGAATATCTTTTGGTGCCTGGTGGACGTCGTCCCCTCCTCGGCGGTGAGAATCTCCTCGAAAAGCTTCTCACCCGGCCTCAAGCCGATAAACCGGATCGGAATGTCTTCGTACGGCTTCAAACCGTGCAGTCGGATAAGCTCCTCGGCCAGCTGCACGACCCGCACCGGCTCCCCCATGTCGAGCACCATCACCTCACCGTTTTTCCCTATCACGGCCGCCTGCAGAACGAGCGATACCGCCTCGGGAATAGTCATGAAAAAACGCGTCATCTCTTTGTCTGTTACCGTGATCGGACCGCCGTTTTTCAGCTGCTCCATGAAAAGCGGCAGCACGCTGCCGCGGCTGCCGAGCACATTGCCGAAGCGGACCGAGGTGAATTCCGTTTGACCGGCTTGGCTGAAGGCGCTGCAGACGAACTCCGCAACCCGCTTGGTGGCCCCCATGATGCTGGTGGGGCGCACCGCCTTGTCGGTCGAGATCATGATGAACTTCTCCACACCGCTCTCCAGCGCTGCCCCGGCCAGATGGTAGGTACCGAAGATGTTTACCTTTACCGCCTCCGAGGCGTTGTGCTCCATCATCGGCACGTGCTTGTAGGCGGCGCAATGGAACACGAGCTGCGGCCTTAAGGAGCCCAACACCTCCCTCAATCGCACCTGGTCCCTGACATCGCCGACGATATAGTGAATCCTGCCGGCCATCTCGGGGAACTCCTTGGTCAATCTGAGCTGCATGTTGTGAAGCTCGGTCTCGTCAATTTCAAAGAGCGCCACCCCGGTCGGATTAAAGCCGCAGACCTGGCGCACGATTTCGGAGCCTATGGAGCCGCAAGCGCCCGAGATGAGGACCGACTTGCCGCTCAGCATCTGCTCGATGCACTCGGACTCCACCTCCACCGACTGCCTGCCGATCAGGTCTTCGATGCCGATATCCTGAATGTCTTTCATGTCCACTTCGAGGCGCTTGTTGTTTTTGTACATCCGGGGCACCAGTTTCACCTGCTCCACGCCCGCAGCCTTGGCCATCTGGTAGATCTTGCGGAGCGCCTTGAATTGCGTCGAGGGGATGGCAATGACGATCACCTCCACACCATGCTTGGCCACCAACTCGGGGAGTCGATCCGCCGTTCCGAGAACCTGCACACCGTGTATATAGGTGGCCGCCTTCATGGGGTCGTCGTCCAGAAGGCCGACGGGGAGAAAATCGGCGAAATTGCGCCGCGCCATGTCTCGCAGCACCAGCTCACCGGTCAGGCCGGCGCCCACCACCAGGGTCCGTTTGCCCTTGGAGCTGACGGTCTTGGTCAGGAGGATCTCGAAGAAAACGCGGCGGGAAATGCGCAGGGCGCAGACGAAGAGAAACGACAGCATGCCGTCCAGGAAGAAAACGCTGCTCGGCAAGGAGATGGCGCAAAGGGGGGTGGGCAAAAAGCTCGGAGTCGGCAGCAGGAAAAGCGCCATAAGAATCATCTGGGCGGTCGGAATCGCCACGCCGATGGTGTGGAGCTCGTTGATGCCGACGAAGCGCCAGTTGATCCGGTAGACGCGTAAGACGGCAAAGGTTGCCTGCTTGACCAATATGAAAAAAGGAAGCGCCTGGGAGATCAGCAGCAGAGAGCGGGACTCTAGCCAGAGATTAAAATGGAAGTTGAAAGCAAGATAGAGGGAGAGCGCGATAAGAAGCGCATCCGATAGGAAGAAGAACAGCAGACGCTTCTGTGCCGACGGGGCAAACAGCCTGTTTGCCATGCCGCCAGTGACGGAATCGGACTCGCTGCCGTCGCCTGTTTGTGCAGAAATAGAATCCACAATTTACCCCACCTGATTCGAAGTAGACATCACGTCAATGCATGGCCTTTCAAATTCGTCATCCAAACCTGGCAGGGAAATCTGGCTGGGTTGCCGGCGCGGTAACGGCATCTTGCGCAACGCCTGGTTTGCCTCTCAAATCCGCCTTCAGGAAAACCTTTGCTACGGCCCGGCAGGTATCGGCCATATCGGCGTCTGAGAGGGTCGGATGCACGAGAAACATGAGGCTTGTCTCCCCGAGTTCTTTGGCGACCGGCAACCGCTTATCAGGTCGCAGCCCCTCGAAGGCCCTCTCCAGATAGATTTCACTGCAGCTGCCGCTGAAACAGGGGACCCCCTCGGCCGTTATGGCGTTCATGATCCGGTCCCGGTCCCAGCCGCTCCTTAACCGGTCGGGCCGGACAAAGGCGTAGTATTTGTAGTACGCGTGACGGATCCCCTCGGGAGGTATGGTCACCCGCAGGGCGGGAATACGGGCAAACCCCTCGCTAAGCAGGGCGGCATTACGGTTCCGTTTTCGGCTCCATTCCGGGAGTGCCCCGAGCTGCACCCTGCCAATCGCCGACTGCGATTCGGTTAAGCGCCAGTTGGTACCGAAACTCTCGTGCAGCCACCTGAATCCGGGCGGGTGCGGCCGATTGTAGACCGCATCGAAGCTCTTGCCGTGGTCCTTATAGGCCCAAGCCCTGCGCCATAGCTCCTCATCATTGGTGGTGAGCAACCCTCCCTCGCCCCCGGTGGTTATGATCTTGTCCTGGCAGAAGGAAAAGGCCGCCACGTCACCCAGGGAGCCCACCGGCCGCCCCTTGTAGGAAGCTCCGTGGGCCTGCGCACAGTCCTCGATCACCTTGAGGCCGTGTTCCCGTGCCAACTCCATGATTGAGTCCATGTCGCAGGGCCAGCCTGCCAGGTGAACGGCCACGATCGCCTTGGTACGCGGGGTCAATGCACGCCGGATGGTCGCCGCTGACATGTTCTGGCTCACCGGATCCACGTCGGCCACCACCGGCCTTGCACCACGCATCACTACGGAGCTGGCCGAGGCGATGAAAGTGCGGCTGGCCACCACCACATCGTCCCCGGGACCGACCCCTATGGCGTACAGGGCGAGTTCCAGCGCAACTGTGCCGTTGGCGAGGACAATGGCGTACTTGCAACCGGCGAAGGCTGCAAATTCGCGCTCGAACTCCCGCCCCTCCTCGCCACTCCAGTAATTGGTTCGTCCCGATTGCAGAGGAGCCATAGCGGCCGCAACCTCGCGTTGATCGAAAAAAGGCCAGGGTGCAAAGTGTGCGGTACGCACCGCAGTTCCTCCATTTATGGCTAATGTTCCGGACGGTGCCATGCTGTCACCTCAATTTCGAACCGTTTTAATTCAGAAACGGTAGCCTATCGGCCCATACCGCTCCCCGTGGCCCTCGATGCGGATGTGTGTTCTTTAATACGCCACCATTATTCCACCCCTTGGCGGTTTGTCATTGCCAGTAAAAACCCTACAAAAGATTGCGGGAATTCCTTGCAGCAACTTGGCAAAAGCGGGTGTCTCGATGGGGGTGAGGTCGCTGTGGAGTGCTCAGGAAACGGATGATAGTGTGCTGAGTTTTTTACTCCTGCGATCGGAAAGGTGCGCTGTCATGGATGTCAAACTGTCACAGCGAGAAATTCAAAGTGGATTTCCTTCGGGGGGGAAGTGGGAGGCTGGGGTTGGGGAGGCTAAACGTCACCCACGGTAAAATGTTGGGGGGTATCCGATTCTATAACTGTTTCATAACTGCGCAATCGAGTAGGGTGAGGCGAACTGATCAGGTTCGCCTCATCCCTCTCCCAGAACCGTACGTACGGGCCCCGTATACGGCTCATGTCCATTCTATCCTCGCGTTGGCGAGGTGAGGCATTCTCCGCTATACGTTGTAATTTCGTGGCCACCGGTTCTTCGCCTCTGTGAACGACCGATGTTTCCTCACAACGCGCTACCATGTGTAACCTCCTTCCCTCCAGGCCTAACCCAAGGCCAGTGCGACCCGGCCATTCGACCCGTCTTCATCGTTTAGATAGCACGTCGGGCACACGCGGTTATACTCCCCATGTTTCGTCTGCTTTCCCGGCGTGATTTGGCACGTTGGGTAAAGTAGTCTGTGAACGCAGGGTCGTATGGTGTCGCGTAGGCTCGAATCTTAATGTGTCGGATAATCGGTACACTCATCATCGAAAATAAATCGAGGTTAGTGCCCGATTTCGACGCAGCCGGATGCATTTGGGCGACAGGCAAATGGAAGCGGACGCCGCCGGATGCGTTTGGAAGACAGGCAAATGAAGCTGACTGCCTCGACAAGCGCATACCCCCCCTGGCGCCATCCACCGCATCATTTGCCGCGGTATCGAGCGGGTGAAAGATTTTCCACAACGACACCGATCGCGATAATTTTCTTTCCCGCCTCTGATCAGTACGCAACTCCCTGCTTTGTCTGGGCTCTCATCCCAAATCACTTCTTCAACGATACATGAAGGAAGCCGTTCCTGAAGGGAAGTAGCTTGTCCCCCTCCCCCGTTTCGAAGAGGGCCGGGTGTACGCCCGGCCCTCTCTTGGTCATCGAAAATTCTTACTCTCTTTTCCTTCTATTTAATCACCCTGATCACATCCACCCCTTCGAACAACATGGCACCCACCTTGCCCGTCACCTGCACGGGGACGCTGTCGCCTTCGCGCAGCAGGTTGATCAGGTCGCTCCGCTTGAACTTGACCATGAGGTCGGCAATGCCGTCCTTGTCATGGTCACCGATGCCATAGGGCCGCGTCTCGGCCGGTATGATCCCTTCGAGCCGGATCGACGAGATATCGACATCCACGGGTTTATAGCCGTCCGGTAGCTCCAGGTAAACCACCACCCAACTCCCCTTGCTTGATTTATTGAGCGTGTCCGGATCGAAATCCACCGTGGCATTTATGCTGGTAATCGGTATGTGGACGGTGAAGGTCGCCATGGCCGTCCAGGGACCGTAGCTGTCGCCGTCGTACGCCCTCGCCCTCCACTGGTAAATCGTATTGTCGGCAAGTGGAGTGCCGGGCGTCCATGTGGTAATGCCCGAGCTATCACCCGTCACGCCGGCAATACCGGCAACCACCGAGCCGCCCGAGAAGATCTCGAAGTCGTAGGTCAGGTTGTCGCTGTCGGGGTCGACGGCGTTCACGACTGCCAGCGTGGGCATGGGCGTCACCACGCTGCTCCCATCTGCGGGTGAAGAAAGCTTGGGGGCGTCCGGGGCGTCGTTAGCGGTGTTAACCGTGAACGAAGCGGGCGGCATCCAGTCGCCGTAGAGCGCACCGTCAAAGGACCGGGCACGCCAGTAGTAGGTTTGATTTTCGGTGAGGTTCACCGGCATTTGCCACGCCGTTACCCCGGTCGTTTCGGCAAGGTCGTCTCCCCTTGCCACCAGGTTGGTCATCGCCTCATCCCCATAGACCTCGAACGCATAGCTCAGGAGGTCGCCGTCGAGGTCGCTGGCGTTGTGGACCGACAAGGCGGGAGCCGGCACATTGACCGCGCCGCCGCTGGATGGATTGGCCAGAATCGGGGTGGTCGGCGGGTCGTTTGCGGTATTGACGAAGAACCTGGATGACTCGGACCACGGGCTGTCAGCCGTGCCGTCGCCGGCCTTGACGCGCAGATAGTACCACGTGTTGTCATTGAGCCCGCTCAACCGCCAGAACGTGGTCCCTCCCCCTTCGGTCACGCTGCCGGAGCGGAGGATGTGCGGCAAATCGAAGGTCGGCACCGTGTCGGCCTCGAAGTAGTAAGATAGCGCGGACGAATCGGGGTCGCTGCTGTTGGCGGCAACGGCATCCGTTGCAAGGGCTGTGATGGTGGCTCCGCTCGCCGGAGCAACGACTACCGGCATAGCGGGAGCCTCGTTGGCCGTGTTCACCATGAAACGTGCCGCTGCCGACCAGGGGCCCTCGATGAGCCAGTCATCGGCCTGGGCGCGCCAGTAGTAGGTGCCGTTCTCCTGCAGGTTTTCGGGAACGGTCCAGGAGGTGGTCGCCTCGCCGCCGGCGATCCCCTGTACGGAAGCCACCAACTGGGTGAAGGAGGGATCAGTGGCGATCTGGAAGTTGTAGGTAAGGTTTGCGCTGTCCGGATCCGCGGCGTTGCCGACGCTGAGCAGCGGCGTGAATACGGCGACCTGGCTCCCATCCATGGGGCTCGCTATGCTGGGCGCCGACGGGAGATCGTTGGCCGCGTTGACCCGGAAGGAGGCAGTGGCCATCCACGGACCGTAAAGCAGACCGTCGAAGGCGCGAACACGCCACCAGTACGTTTTGTTTTCGGTAAGCGGAGCCGGAACCGCCCATGAGGTGCTCCCCGCCATCTCGGATACGACACCCGAGGTGACCGGCGCGGCGAGGCCGCTGTCGGCATAGATTTCGAACTGGTAGCCCAGCTTGTCCGCGTTTGGATCGGCGGCGTTACTTACCGTGAGCGCCGGGGTCAGGGTTTCCACATCGCTACCGATGGCCGGTCCCGCAAGAGCCGGTACGGACGGCGCGCCTTCCACCCGGAAGTAGCTTCCCGCCAGCGTCTCCTCCACCCCGGCAATGGTTGCAGAGAGGACAACGAGGTAGTCCTTTGCGCTGTAGCTTCGGGTGTCGATGCTGCCGCTGTTGCTTGAGGAAGCCCCGACAGCCAAGGTGGTCCGGTCACTGATCGCGTCGTAGCCCCTCTCTTCCGTCAGGTCGAATGTACGAATGGCAAGCGCGACATCGGCCAGATCGACGTTTCCGGTATTGGAGAGCTCGTAGGTGAGATTCACCGTCTCCCCGGCAAGAAGACTCTGCTTGTCCAGGGTCAACCTCCCCCGTAACAGCGCGCTCGGTTTCATGGTGCTGCTGATGACAAGCGGAGAGGTTGCTTTCCCGAGCACCGAACCTGCTGCGTCCAGGATTTGCAGGGTGACCAGGTAGGTCCCCGCCGGGTAACTGCCGGTATTCCAGTAGCTTCTACCGGTTACAGTCTGCCCCTGGTTGAGAGCCGTGATGGCCGACCTGGCGGAGTAAACCCCTTGGCCGGCGCTGTTGGCAACCGCTACCAGAGTGGAGAGGTTTTCCATGGCCGAGGCAGCGCTGACCGTCGCCGTCAGCGTCACGGGATCGTTCGGGTTGTACGCCACCTTGTCCACCGCGATCTTCCCGCTGACACCGATGTCGGTCACCGGCGCAATGTAGAGGACCTTCCTGGTAAAGGTCTGGTTCAGATCGCCGCCGAGAGTCGCGGAGTAGGTTGTGGAAGCTGCTATCTGCCGGGTGTACTGCAATACCCTGTTTTCTCCGGCCGCCAGCGTCACGCTCCGGTCGTCGACGGTGTTGCCGCCGTCGTCGGTCACAAGCGCCCTGGTTGAGGCGGCAACCTTTCCTGTGTTGGTAAGCGACAAGGAGATGGCAAACGGTGCACTCCCCACCGAATCCGGCAGGTTCAGGAGTGCGGTCAGTGACGGGGCGGCGACTTCGTACTGTGCCGCAGCGTCCGCCACCGTTGCGGAGTTCTGGGTGACGGTTGCAGAAAACTGATAGCTGCCAATGTTCCCAGCCGTGGTGGTAAAAGTGAAGGGACGTACGCTGTTTGCGGCGAGGTCATAGCTTTCCTGGAAGTTAACCACTCCCAAAGCCCCCAGGACCCGCGTAGTAATCCCGTTCGTGGCAATGCCGGACAGGTTACGTACCTCACCGGAAACCGTCACCGTCTCACCAGGACGATAGCTCTTTTTATCCGTTACCAGGGCGACCTGAATGTTGCCCGCCTCGACATGGAAGGAAGAGTCCGCCGACGCAATCGTCTGACCGGTGCCGGAGGTCAAAATCCCGCTCAGGGTAAAATTGCCGATCATGCCCAACGCACCGATGGTGCTCTGTATTTCGGTCGCCGCACCCGGCAGCAGTGCCGCGGGAAGGTCGGCCTCCCAGAGTACCTCGCCGGGATTGGTCTGGTACGTGACAGTGAGGTCACGCAGAATCGGGGTCATGTAGCTGTGGGCAGAGGTAAGATGAACTTCGATCTGGATCCAGCGTGCCGCCGGGCTGCTCACGGCGGAGCCGCTTCCAGTCGTATAACTGCTCCAGATGGCGCCCGGCAGCCCGGCCTCGGTTTCCGCGGTCCGGGTCCGTATGCTGATAGAAGTGCCGGCGGGGAGGTCCGCCGTATAAAGCACTTTGCCCCATCTGTTACCGCTGATACCGCTGTCATGCTTCGGGAATATCTTCCCGGTGGCGGCATAGGTCCCTTTGTTGGTGGAGAATTTATCGATATCGACCTGAACCGTTGGGTAATTGGTCTCAGTATAGGCGGAAAGCAGTATGAGAGCCGGTCCCGGGTTCATCATCGTATTGGCGTGATTTGCCGTCCAGCCGCTACCATCCCAGTATTCGTCGTAGCCGGTGGTCCCGCCCCTTGTCAGTCGTAACATGCCCGAGTGCGAAGGGTATTCCACGTTCCTTCCGATAAAGTAACTGGCGCCGACGTTGGACAGGCCGACGACATATTGTCCTCCAACCCTGGAAGTGGAATCGGAACCTCGCAGCACATAGAAAGCCGTTCCCTGAGTTTCCGGTGTTTCTGCATCAATAGCCGCCATCAAAGCGAACTCACCCTTGGACGATCCTGAAGGCTGGGCTGCGAAATTCCTGTAGGCAGCAACGGCACTGAAATCTCCAGGGAGCCTGGAACGAAGATGAATGGCATGCGTTTGCGTTGTGGCACTGCCCTGCAGACGCAATGCCCCGGAGGATTCGATCGGTTTCGGGCCATTGGCGCTCAGCCACCTGTCCTCATTGAACACCCCGTCATCAAAGTTGTCGTCTAGCGGCAGCAACCGCACCGAATCCACACTCTGGTTTTGCGACTTTACCCGCCCCGAATTCACCTTGAAATTGTCATAGGCAGCGCTGGGACCGGTACCGATGCCGCTCCTCCACGGGTACAAAGCGACCTGTACCGGCTCTTGTGCCAACGTGCTTGAACCGCTTGCTATCTCGCTCCAGGAAGAGCCGTTCCAGTATTGAAGCAGAATGGTCGCTCCAGCGGGGTTCGTCGTTCCCGTCCTGACCATCCTGTAACGCCCTGAAGTCGCGTATCCCCCGACAGCCTTGTAAATCTGCCCTCCACCAAAGCGGATATCGCCGGTCCAACCCGACGCGCTGTTGTTGTGCACCACTGCGAACAAAGTGCTGGAACTGACGGAAAACTGCGGACCCTGGTTGCCGACGCTGGTGCTGGAATGGAACTCGACTTCGATGTCGAAGTCCCCTTCCAGCAGCCAGTTGCTCCATAGCCCAGACGAGGTCGAGCTGCTGTCGATGAAGATTTTCCCGTTTTGCATGGAGACATTTCCACCATATCCCCAGCGGTTGGGATCGATTGCCGAGCCACTGAAGTCGTCATCAGGGATGATCCAGTCATTTACCCCATAGGTGTCGACACCGCTGCGGGGGGAGGTCTGGAAATCGGCCTTGGTAGTCCAGGTCTTGGTCTTCTGCACTCCGGCCCCGGTCGTAACCTCCAGATGAAGGTTGCCGCCGGCAAGCCCAGTCCCGCTGTTGGTGATTGCGCTAAGCCCGGTAATGGTCTCGGTCAGCAGATAGTTCTCTTTGTTGGTCTGGACCTGGAGAGACCCCTTCACGCCGTTTACGGTCAGGGCGTTGGTAACCAGCTGCTCCTTCCCGGTTTTCAGATCCTTGTAATTCACCTCCAGCCGGTAGTTGCCGTCTACAGCCCCCGCTGGGACTGCAACCTCAAGCGGCAAGGTGGAGCCGGCGGTGGCGGTTGCACCGTTCGCGGTCTCCGCGATAAGCGAGGATCTCGCGTCGTAGAGGCTTACCCGGTACTGGACCGTGGTATCCACCCCGCCATCGTTGGCTACCACAGGACGGATGACATCCCCCGCATTGCATGCCGGTTCAAGCGGTGCCAGGGAAAGGGACGACTCGGTGATGGCCAACTGCGTTGTTTGAACGCTGGCCGACCCGGACGGCAAGGAGGCAGTTATGCGTGTGCCGTGCTGCGCCGCCGTGACGGTTTCCGGAATGACGAAACTGTAGAGCAGCATGCTTCCTGCGCTATTGCCGACAGCCGGAGCAGGGACAAGCATCTTCGTTTCCGAGTACCCCGCAGCAGGGACCGATACGGACACCGGAAGTCCCGCACCTGCGGAGTCGAGATTAAAGCGCCCGGTATTGGTGACGACCACGGTGAGCCCGGCGGTATTCCTGACCCTGTGCGAGTTATTGTCGTAGAGCGCGCTGATGCCGACGCCGTTGGGCAGCGCGATCTCCTTCGCCAGCCCGTTCGCCGTCTCATCCCTTTGCGTGTAGGAGAGCGTATAGGTGCCGAACTTAAGGGACGGGATCGACAAGGTCATGTTGATCGTATGGTTTTGACCGAGGCCTAGGGCGAACGTTTGCGAAGCGGTGGAAATCACGACACCGTCCGGGTCCTTCAGGGTTACCTCGAGAGCGCCGCTTTCGACCGGGAGGTCGCCGGTATTGGCGAGACTAAAGGTCACGTCGTTTGCCCCGACCCCAAAGGCGGCAGGCAGCGTCGGTGTGACGTTGATCCGGCTCGTGGCCACCCCGAAGGTCTGGCGGGCAAAGCCGATATTCCTGCCGCTTACGTCGAAAAGCTCGGCGGTAATCGCGTACTCCCCTCCCTGAACCGTCACGGGGAGCGCTGCGCTGAAGTCCTGCGCCATTACGCCGTCCTCGGGCAGCGGGACAGCGGCACTGCTTTCGAAGATGGTGGCGCCGGAAGGGTCGGCGATTTTCACACGAAGCAATGTCGAGTATGCGGTAGTTTCGCTGTTGCGGAGGAGGACGGAGACCCCTACGGTATCTCCCTTGCGGTAAGAGGGGCTATCCGTCTGCACCGACAGATCGACCGTGGCGGGCTTGAGGGTGGTTAGAGCCGGGTTGAAGACAAGGATGCCGCCAGGCTCAAGGACGCCGGTGAAGCGGGCAGGATAGTAGCCGGTTTTGGTTACTGAGAAGCCTGGGGGTCAAGTCTTGCTTTTCAACATTATGAGAAGCCGGAGCAGTGTATGGCATAAACGCCAGATCGATATGGGAGGAATAAACGACCCCGCCGCAAGCAGCGGGGTATTGGTGGAGTTCAGAACAGCTCGAGCTGTCGATCAGCATAATCAGCATGGATCTTTTGGTAGGCTTTCCCTTGGCTCTTCACATAGGCCCCTATCTTATCTTCGTTCCCATGCTTACCAACAGTGCTGGCAAAATATCCGTCGGTCCAAAATTCACCGCCCCAAAGTTTCTTCTTTACTTGTGGGCACCGTTTTAAGATCTCTCGTGCAGTCAAGCTCTTGATCGTGATCACTATTTTCGTGACCGTGTAGGTAGGAACCGATTGCACCAAAAAATGAACGCGGTCAGCATCGGTCCCAATTTCTAGGAACTTGATCCGGTACCGTTGCTCGATATCCAGGCAGACGTCTTTGAGAACGCCATCAACCTTTTCGTCAAAGACTACTCGCCTGTATTTGGCTGGAAACACCAGGTGATACAACAAAACCGTCACGTTGTGGCTTTTGTGTATGTAATCGCTCATGCAGCCAAACTACCAAAAACCAAGCTACGCCGCAAGCGGCGGGGAATTTACACGAAGGGATTTAAGGTGCCAAATTCTCCTGGGAAGTGAGGCCTTCATTGATAGCTTGAGTGAAGTGGCAAAGGGCGCCGAAGAATTCAAGGAGATCCCACGCAGTCAGCGATTTTTAACCCGTCCTGCACTCCTGGAGTTATCCTGTCATACTCGGTATGACAAAAGACAGCGGAACCGGGTGATTGTTGAAGCTGTACAGTATCACGGCTATTCACAAAAGGAAGTCGCGGATCATCTCCGGCTACATCACGGCACGATTAGTAGGGTCTTGCTTGTTAATGAGCAAAATCGCAAGAATTGAGACTTGACCCCCAGGCCTTGTGACCCCCAGGCCTTGTGACCCCCAGGCCTTGAAGGGGGAAGGAGCCTTAAAATCCCCTCCCCTTCAAGGGGAGGGTTAGGGTGGGGATGGGGACAAGGTGTCAATGTGACAAAGCAGAATTAATTTCACCCCCCCTTCAAGGGGGAGGCCAGGAGGGGGAGGGGGCTCTCTTTTGCAACCGACTCTCCCCGACCCCTCCCCAACCCTCCCCTTGATGGCCCGGGAGAGGGTGCCCAGAGGGCGGGTGAGGGATTTTCCCACGAAGCAGCAAGCTTCCGTTCCAGTTGGATCTGCTGCTTGCCGGTGAGGCTGCATTCCGGTCCGATCAGGTCGGTGAAAAGGTCGTTGTCCTCGGGGAGGTCCAAACGGGCGGGCGAGTGCGGCCCGCATGAGCGGAAGCGGACGCAGCCAGGATGCATTTGGACGACAGGCAAATGGAAGCGGACGCCGCCGGATGCGTTTGGAAGACAGGCAAATGGAAGCGGACGCCGCCGGATGCATTTGGACGACAG
>DNRQ01000002.1 GCA_003499925.1 Geobacter sp. | reverse complement strand
CTGAGTCCCGAGAGCCCCCCGACGGCTGGTGCAGAAGCCGAAGTGACAGCCGAGGGCTACCTTTGATGGGACCGCACGAATGCGACAACCTGCATGGAGACAGCGACGAGTGACGTAATGGCCAACGCGGCGATGATGATGCCCAGCATGTAGATCCACCTCCTTTCCGGTCCTGCCGGCCCCGGCAAGGATATCCCTGCCTCCGGTCAACCGGTTGTTGGGTGCGCTCCCGAGTCCTGCCACGGCTCTGGGAGCGTCCGTGTGTGAGGTATCGCCGCGGCGTCCACCCGGGGCAGGGGGAATCCGCAGCGATACGGCCAAGAAGCATGACGACAGCTCCGATACTATCCTGCAACAGCTATTTCTCCTTCCCGCTCCGGTCAGGTCCGCAGAAGCAACACCTGCGGCGGTTTGCCACCTCTTGCGTTTAGCGTGCCAACTGCAAAGTCCCGGTTTTACGAGGGGGAATTGCCGCGACCCGGGGCGCAGTTCTGTTCAGCTGCTGCACAAGGCGAGCCCTGATTCGTACAGCACGACCGATATTGAGGATCAGTCGGATCAGTCGGATCAGTCGGGAGGGTGGCTGGTCGGATCGGAGGGGGGGAACCGGGGACTGACACGGGAAGCGGGGCGGCAGGGGGGTGCCGGCTTGGGCATAGTGCCGACTCAGGTAAGCTCCCCCTCGCCCTCCGGGAGAGGGCCGGGGTGAGGGAGCCGGCCCAAAGGTGCCGGTGCCCGCTTTTCGCTGGGAGGGTGCTCAGCGCTGAGGCACCGCCCTCACCCGCCCTTCGGGCACCCTCTCCCGGAGGTAGAGGGTTTAACCGGCTAGCGCCCTCCGCTCTTCCCATTTTTCATGAGATCTGCTACAACGGTGCTATGGATAGATCTCCGGGGTGGGGCGACATACTGCGCAGAGGGCACTGGATTTTCGACCTGGACGGCACCCTGACCGTTGCCATCCACGATTTTGCCCAGATCCGGGCGGTGCTCGGTGTCCCGGAGGGGATGGATATCCTGGGGCACCTGGAGTCGCTACCCGAAGCCGAGGCGCTGGTGGCGAAGCGGAAGCTGGGCGAGATCGAGGACGAACTGGCGGGCAGGACGGAACCTGCGGTCGGGGCTTTGGGGCTTATGCAACTGCTTCATCGGCGTGGCGTCCGGCTGGGGGTGCTGACCCGCAACACGCGCAGCAATGCCTTGAGGACACTGGGACGCATCGGGCTCTCCCCCTACATCGCTCACTGTGACGTTCTGGGACGCGAAGAGGCCCCGGCAAAACCGGATCCCGAGGGGATCCTCAAGCTGGCGCTCAGCTGGGGCATGCCTGCATCGGCACTGGTCATGGTCGGCGATTACGGCTTCGACCTGCAAACGGGGCGCGCTGCCGGGGCTGCCACCATTCACGTGGATCCCACGCGCGCCTTTCGCTGGCCCGAACTAACCGACATAGCCGTCGGCACTCTCGCCGAACTGGCGCTGGCACTAGCCTGACGGCGTACTTTCAGGCGAGTTCCCGGAGCTCACGGTCGGCGATCTGGACGATCTCTTCGTAGATTGCCAGCATCACATGCAGGTCGCACCATTTCTTGGCGGCGCTCCGTACCAGATAGCAGGCGTTGACCAGGGTGCCGGACAAAAGGGCGATCCCCAGAAGCCTCTGCTCCTCTATGGAGATCAGCACCGCCGCGTAGATGGCGATATTGACCATGGAGGCGAACCACGCTATCTCGGGCCCCTTCAACGGGTTCTGCATCACCTTGGCCAAATCGATGTAGTAACGCGTCATTCCGCGTACCCGGCGCATCGATTCGGCGAACTCCCAGCTCTGCTGTTTCATATAGATGCAGGCGAGGAAATGGGTGATCGCCGTCTGCTTTCCCTTTACCATCCGTTCCGTCACGTAGATATCAATCGCCTCATCCACCGTCTCTTTTTTCATGGCTGACACCTTTCGGGCACTTGGAGTGACGATCGCCGGAGCCCGGACTACCTCGTATTTATAGGAAAAGGTGGTGGACCAGCCGCTTTGCCGGTCTCGCTTTGGCCTGGGGAATCGGTCAGGAAATCGCTGCTGCCGTCTCCCCCGTTCCAGCTGACGTGGCCGACGTCGGGGGCGGCGTCCCTTATCTGAACTATGGTGTAAAAGGGGCTCTGTGTCAACTGCCGGACCGGGTCTCGAACCTCCGCCTTCTGCTTCGATGCAAATCTCCGGCCGAGACCGATTTGTTGACAAGTTCCGGCTCCTGCCGTACTCTCGAAGGCTATCGCAGCGAAAAGGGTCTCCAAAGGGTGAATCTGGTTTGAAGAGAGCAGGCAAAGAGATGGTAAGGGATCCCGGATCCGGCTCGGAATCGGACGGGCTGATCGTGTCCCACTACGGGGTGGCGGTCGAGGTGCTCTTTGGCAGCGGCGAGCGCCGCATGGTGCGGGTCAAGAGGAATTCGGGACATGTCGTCGGCGACCGCGTCCGGGTCGCCGGGGAGGTGCTGGAGCGGCTGCCGAGAAGGACGGAACTGCGCCGCAGGGATGTGCGGGGCGGCATCCACCTGGTGGCCGCAAATCTCGACGTCCTTGGCATCGTGGTGGCTCCCATGTCCCCCGCCGGGTTCGTCGACCGTGCCATCGTCGCCGCCCGGGCGGCCGGGCTCAGTCCCTTCGTCGTCTTCAACAAGTGCGATCTGGGCCAGGCCAGATCGATGGTCGAGGAACTGGGCAAGGTCTACGCCGGGGTGGTCCGCTGTTTCGCCTTGAGCGCCGCCAGCGGGGAAGGGCTGGAGCCGCTGCGCGCCTTTCTGCACGAGGGGCATCGCGGCGCCTTCGTCGGCTCGACCGGCGTCGGCAAGAGCTCCCTGCTTAACGCCCTCTGCCCCGACATAGATCTCAAGGTGGCGGAGGTGAGCGACCACAAGTGGATGGGGAGACATACCACGACCGTCTCCACGCTGCATGCCTTGCCTTCCGGAGGCGAACTGGTCGACACCCCCGGTTTCCGGGATTTCGGTCTGGTCGACATCTCCTCGCAGCAGATCGCCGCATATTTCCCGGGTTTCGAGGCTTTGGAGGCGCATGGCTGCCGTTTCTCCAACTGCCGGCACCAGCAGGAGCCGGGATGTGCCGTTGCCGAGCTGGTCGGTACGGGAGATATCTCGGCCGAGCGCTACCAGACCTACCAGACCCTGCTGAGCGAGGTCGAAGTGATCGAGGAGGCGGCGCAGCGCCGCAGCTGGAAAAAATGAGGCGGCAGCTTCCGGAAAGCACGGCGGGGTGCCTCGCAGCGATCTACCCTCCAGGCACGGCAAAGGGGTAACGAAGAGCCTCCGGCAGCCGGCGGCACCAGAACTCCCATCCCTTCATCCTGCCTGTTTAGAAAATACCTTCAACCGCAGAGAGGTTTTACCGATGGCCCAGCCTTGGAAAGTTTTGGATAGTGTAGCGACCGACGAGGGTATCCTCGAATTGAGACAGCGCGGCGAGCGCGACTTCCTGATCACGGTCAATTCCCTGGTGCTGATGAACAGTTCGCTGCACCGTTCGGAGGTGGCGCTTGGAGAGCTCGCCTGCGGTCACCTGAAGCAGCAGGCGGGGCCTAGGGTGCTGGTCGGCGGCCTCGGCATGGCCTTCACCCTCAGGGCCGTGCTGGACCACCTCCCTGCTTCGGGGAGCGTGGTGGTGGCGGAGTTGAACCCGGTGGTCCTTGAGTGGTGCCGCGGCCCGCTGGCGTCTCTCACCGGCTCTGCCGCGACCGACCCGCGGGTGACCGTTGAGATTGCCGACGTAGCCGATCTGATCAGAAGAAGCGCCCTGGAGCGGAAATGTTTCGATGCCATCGTGCTCGACCTGTACAAGGGGCCGCATGCCAAATCGCACAAGGTCGAGGATCCGCTCTACGGCAGCACCGCCATCGAGATGACCCGCGCCGCGCTCAAGCCGGACGGGGTGTTTGCCGTATGGGGAGAGAATTACGACCAGGCCTTCGACAAGCGCCTGGGCGCTGCGGGGTTCTCGGTCTTCAGCGACCGCCCCGGCCGCGGCGGGCTGCGGCATGTGGTGTATCTGGCGCGGATACAGCAGCGCCGCGACGCCGCCCGCCCGAAGCGCGCCTCCCGCGCCTAGCGGGTAGTTCCGCACCCTTAAGAGCATCCTGATTAGCGCTGGTCTTCCGCTGTAAAAACGCCCTCCCCTTCAAGGGGAGGGTTGGGGCGGGGATGGGGTAGTTCCGCGCCAGAAACCCCCCATCCCCCTCCTGACCTCCCCCCTGCATCGAATCCTCAAACTCATGCCGCCAGCATGCTTTGCACCGACAATACCAACTGGCTCGCTGTGAACGGTTTGGCCAGGCAGCCGTCGGCGCCACAAGCGGCGCCTATGGCCTGCAGTTCGCGCTCCTCTTTCGAAGAGATCAGCAGCACCGGAATGTTCCGGCTCTTCTTGCGCGACTTGAGGAGCTTCAGCTTCTTCTCCCCGGACATAAGCGGCATCACCAGGTCGAGAAGAATCAGGTCCGGAGGGGTGTTGGAGTAGATGAGGTGGTTGGAGTAGACGCCGTTGTCGGCCGTGGAAACACGGAACCCGGCGGCGGCCAGATAATCGCTGGCCATAGCCAGTACCACCTTGCAGTCGTCTATCACGACGATATGTTTGGACACGAACCCTCCTCTCATGAAAGATAAAACAGCGTTCTCTATACCATCATGAAAATAGGATGTCCAGCATAAGTTTGGCTCCGGCTCGGCTCCGGCTGCACCCCGGGCGCTGCTGGTCCCCCCCCTATTGCTGCACGGTGAACCCTGCCCCGGCAAACTGGATCGCCTCCGGGTCGTTGGCCCGGGGAGGCGAAACGGCATGGACTCCGGCGCAGGCGGGGCACTGCTGCACGAAACTCCTCAGCACGAAGCTGTTACCGCACCCTTGACACGATGTTTGCAAACCACCGTTTGGCAGCGGTGAGGCGGCCACCTCGCCGCCATGGGCTGCAAGGACAAACTCCACCAGCGCCCTTCCCGTGGCGTAGGGGCCGGCACCCGGCTTTCCTGATCCGCAATCGCACATATAATTCCCTCCCTTTTATAATAGGCTGCTGCCGGAAGATACCGGGGATCCCTCTGCCGTGCCTTGACCTGGATCAACAAAACCGCCTTTCTCCGAACGGAGGCGCCCCCGGGTTGCGCTCCTTGGCAGGCGCTGCGACGGCCGAGGCCTGAAAAACCGCACCATTTGGTTGCATTGCCCGAAGATTCCAGTATATTAGTTAAGAAAATTCTAACGCTTATCCCTTCTGCCAGGAGATGGCGTAATGCCAGAGAGCAAAGAGAACAGCGACGAGGGTCCCGGCCTGGAGCTGGTGAGTCATCACGATCACCTGTGCCTGCTTTATCAGGGCGAGGCTGAGATACTCACCCCGGTGATACCGTTCATTCAGAGGGGCGTTGCGCTCGGGGAGCGTTGTGTCTATCTCAACGCCGGCGAGGAGACGCTGGAGCGGGTACTGAAGCATGCCCTGTTGGGGCAAAAGCACGACATGGGAGCGCTCATACTGCTCCCGGCCCAGGAAACCTGGCTCAAGGGGGGGAGCTTCGATCCCGCACGGGTGCTGCATTTGCTGAAGGTGCTTTGTTCCGGTGCTGCAGGGGACGGTTTCAAGGCCACCCGGATCATCTGTGACATGGGGTGGGCAGGGCACGACGCCAAGCGGATCGAGCTGTTGCGCGGGTTCGAGCTCGCCTTGAACCGGTTCGCCGCCCAAAACCAGGCGACGCTGCTCTGCCTGTACCGGCGGGAGGCCTTCCCTTCCGAGCGCATGCTGGAACTGGCCAAGATCCATCCGCATCTCGTGCTGGACGGCAGGCCCTGCGGCAATCCGCTCTACATGCCGCCGGAATGCGATCTCCAGGCAACCCGTGCCGGCAGCGAACTCGATCTTTTCCTGGCTGCGGTAAAGACGGCGGCCTCGACCGCTGCCGATCGTGACCGGCTGCGGCAGGAGCTGGAGCAGGCGTACGCGGCGCTGGCGCGCAAGATCTACGAGAACTGGCAGGAGGAGGATACCCTGCGTGCCAGCGAAAAGGAGCTCCATGAAAAGGATGAGGCGCTCCTGGAGCACAAGCGGCGGCTCCAGACCATCCTGCAGCATATACCGGCCATCCTGATGGCCTTCGACACCGGCGACCACCTGGCTGCCTGCAACCATGAGTTCGAGCGGGTCACCGGTTTCCGCGTGGAAGAGGTGATGGGAAAGCCGATGCTTGAGCTCTTCCATGCCGAAGGGGAGCTGCGCGAAGAGGTGATCGCAGCCCATCCGCCGCAGGGAGGGGATTACCGGGGCAGGGAATGGAGCCTCAGGTGCAAGGACGGCTCCCTCAAGAGCGTCTCCTGGGCCAACATGTCCCGCTACGTCGCGATCCCCGGCTGGACCAACTGGATCACGGGGGTCGACGTGACCCCGAGGGTCCATGCCGAGCACGAGCTGAGGTCCTTGAGCGACGAGCTGGACGAGCGGACCGGCGAGCTGGAGTCCTTCGGTTATGCGGTCTCCCACGACCTGAGCGGCCAGCTCTCCAAGATAAGCGGCCACTGCGCCGTGATGCAGGATCTCTACGGCATGGCCCTCTCGCCGCAGTGCCGCGAGATGCTGCGCAGCATCCACGACGCGACGCTTGAGATGGTGGGGCGGATCACGGCGCTGCAGCGCTTCACCGCGCTTGCGGCATCGGGACTGCAACCCGAAGAGGTGGACCTGAGCGCCATGGCATCGGAAATAGCGGCCCAGCTGAGCGGAACCGGCGTCCAGCGGCCGGTGACCTTCCGGATAGAGGACGGCGTTACGGCGACCGGCGACCGCAAGCTGCTGCGCCTCGCCATGGAGCAGCTTTTGGAGAATGCCTGGAACTATACCCTCGGGGTGCAGCATCCGGTGATCCAGTTCGGCACGGCCGAGGTGGGGGGGGAGCGCAGTTTCTATGTCAGTGACAACGGTCCCAGGCCTGCCGGCAAGCCGGGGGTGCATCTGCCCCGGCGCAAGCTGGACAGCGCCGACCGGCTCTGTTGCGGCATCGGACTGGCCACCGTGCAGAGGATCATAACCCTGCATCGGGGGAGGATCTGGGCAGCGGACCAGGCAGGCAAGGGCGGGACCTTGTATTTCACCGTGTAATAACCGCGGGCAACGGAACGCCCAAGGGCGTTCCGAAGGGGGGAGTCCCCCGGGATAAAGGTAGCTACTATGAACAATGTGGCCGCAACGCCGCTTCCCGTGGTCGTCGTGGATGATGACTGGGAGATGCTCATCCTTTACCGGATGCTCCTGCTGGGGCACGGGATCGAGCACGTGGTTACCTTCCAGGACGGCGGCGAACTCCTCCCCTTCCTAAGGCGCAGCGATGCCGCTGCCGTGATACTCGACCTCTCGCTCCCCACGGTGGGGGGGCTGGAACTTCTGCACAGCATGGTGGATCAATTCCCGCAGCTGCCGGTGATCATCATCACGGCGCACGCAGCGGTGGACCAGGCGGTTGCCTGCATGCGTGCCGGCGCCTGCGACTATCTCATCAAGCCGGTCAAGAACGAGCAGGTGGTCGCGGCCCTGGACCGGGCGCTGGAACTCTCCGGAGCCAACAAGCGCGAAATGGAGACGACCCCAGGTTTTCCGGACATAGTGACCCAGGACATGCAGATGTTGAGGCTCCTGAAGCGGATCCGCTCCGTTGCCTGCTCCGGCCAGCCGGTAATGATCACCGGAGAGACCGGCGTCGGCAAGGAGCTTTTTGCCGAGGCGGTGCATCAAAGCGGAGGGAGCGCCGGGGCCTTCGTGACGGTCAACGTGGCGGGGGTGGACGACGTCGCTTTCTCGGACACCCTGTTCGGACATAGAAAGGGGGCCTTCACCGGCGCAGACCAGGCCAGGGACGGGCTGATCAAGAGGGCGGCAGGCGGCACGCTGTTTCTGGACGAGATCGGGGACCTGCGGGAAAGCTCACAGGTAAAGCTCCTGAGGCTGATCCAGGAGCATGAATACATGCCGCTTGGGTCGGACACGCCGGCCAAGACCGACGCCCATATCGTGGTCGCCACCAACTGTGATCCCAAGAAGCTTCTGGAGCTGGGGCGGCTGCGTGAGGACCTCTACTATCGACTCTGCTGTCACCATTTACACGTCCCCCCGCTGCGGGAGCGCGCCGGCGACCTACTGCTGCTGCTGGACCATTTTCTGAGCCAGGCGGCCCGGGGGATGGGGAAGCCGAAGCCGACCTACCCCTCGGAGCTCCCCCGCATGCTGGAGCGCTACCGCTTTCCGGGAAACGTCCGCGAGCTGGAGGCGATGGTCTATGACGCGGTGGCGCTGCACGAGAGAGGCCCGCTGTCGCTTGCCTGCTTCAAGGAGAAGATCGGAGGGTCGCCGAGCTCCGCTGACGAAGCCGTCATGGAGCAGGAGAACGTCCAGGTCATTTTCAAGGGGTTCCCGAGCATGAAGGACGCCCAGGCGCTTCTGATCAGCGAGGCGCTGAGGATGGCCAACGGCAACCAGGGCGTTGCCGCCAACCTGCTCGGCATGACCAGGCAGGCCCTGAACAACCGCTTGCGAAGGAAGGATGCCACGCTTTGAAAAATGCAACGGACGTTGCACCTGCCACAAAAATTGCCCCGCCGGCCCCGCCTCCAGTCAAGATCTGAGCAAAACGGGTTAGAAAAAGTACACTTTGGTTGCGGTCCGGTATTCGGGCTCGATCGCTGCTGTTTGCGCAACTTTCCGATACCATGCGGCTTTGTCCGGTAAGGCCGGTTCGGCACGGTTGCTGCTGACTGTAGTCAGAGGGGGCGCTGCTTGAGTCCTGCTCGGGGGAAAGGGTAGCATCTGCCGTAACTGGGTTCGTGGGGGCGGTCGCTCGCGAGGGTGGCTCGAATCATGCTCGTCAAGGGGGTGCCCGATGTCGGAAATGTTCAGAGAGAAGAAGACGAACGGGGAAGCCAGGTACTTGAACATGGAGAAGGAAATAGCATCCACCATGCTGCACGCCTCCTATGCGGTCGATCTTAAAACCGCCGTGCACACCTCCCTGCAAACCATCCGGAGCGTGCTGCAGGATAAGCCCGACCAGGAACAGATCGGGCTTCTGACCCAGCAGGTGGAGCGGCTGCTTACCGAGCAGACCGAGAGGCTTGAGTCGATCAACCGTGACCTGGAGGCGTTCAACCATTCGGTGGCCCACGACCTCTGCGCACCGCTGAGAAGGATCTGCGGCTGCACCCGGCTGCTCCAGGAGCAGTATTCGACCAGGCTGGACCTGGAGGGGCTCGATTATCTGGAGCGTATCTTCAAGTCGTCGCAGCACATGAACGAGCTGATCGAGGCACTGCTGCAACTCTCCCAGCTCTCCTACCTGAGCCTGAAGCGGGAGGTGGTCGATCTGTCGGAGATCGTGAGCGAAACGGCGGACGAGCTGAGGCAGAGCATGCCGGAGCGCCGGGCGAAGTTCGCCATCCAGCCCCATATACGGACCTTCGGGGACGCAAACCTCCTCGAGATAGCCATCAAGAACCTGCTGAGAAACGCCTGGAAGTTCACCCGGATGCGGGAGGCGACCTATATCGAGTTCGGCATCCGGGAGCTCCCTGCCGACAAGGCGTGTTTCGTGCGGGATAACGGCATAGGCTTCGACATGTCCAACGCCGAAAGGATGTTCCAGGCCTTCCAGCGCCTGCACAACAGTACCGACTTCCCCGGTAACGGTATCGGGCTCACCACGGTGCAAAGGATCATCAACCGCCACGGGGGGCGGATCTGGGCCGAAGGCGAGATCGACAAGGGTGCCACCTTCTACTTCACGCTGCAGAGCTGCATCACCTAGTGCAAGCTCAGCGAACGCCGGGGAAAAGAGCGCTTTCGCCCCCGGGCGATATCTGTTACCATCCCGTCTTGACCGGCGTCGATTGCGCCGTTCGACTCCTCGCCTTATAGGGGGCAAGGAGAGGGATGGGGTTCCACAAAAAACCGTGCTCAGCCATTTCCCACCCCGACCCGATCCCCGGGGTCGGTTATTTCCCGATAGCGGAGGAGACGATGCATGAAATGTCGATAACCCAGAGCGTGGTGGAGATCTGCCAAGGGCACGCGGCAGGGCGCAAGGTGACCGACGTGGTCCTGGAGATCGGGGAGCTTTCCGGGGTGGTCCCTGACAGCATAGAGTTCTGCTTCGAGGCGTGCAGCAAAGGGACGCTGCTGGAGGGGGCGCGGCTCAGGATGGAGATGGTCCCCGGCATCGGGAGCTGCCCTTGCTGCGACCGTCAGGCGCCGATGGCGACCCTCTTCGACCCCTGTCCCGACTGCGGGGCTTTCGGCCTGAGCATCGTCTCCGGCGAGGAGTTGCGGGTGAAGGAACTGGAACTGGAGTGACCCTCCGCGCGGCGGGCGCGGACGAAATGATGCAATCAGGGACAGCAGCAACCAAAGAGAAGCGGCGCCGGTCGGGACCCCCCCACGGCAGCCGCTTTTTTTGCGTAACTAGCACCGCAGCGTTTACTTTTTTACGCCATGCTTCTCGTTCCCAAGCTCCAGCTTGGGAACGTCGGAACCCCCTGAAGCTCCGGCTTCAACGCATTGCGTTCCCAACGAGGGGGAACGGCCGGAGTTTGGGACGGAGTAATAATTACAGTTGTATTTAATTCTATTAGTTATAATATGCCGTTTACGCGATTAAGCTCATGAACAGATGCTTGGAGGTTCTTTATCTATGTGTATCGACTGCGGCTGCGCCCCCTCAGATGACCAGCACCAGCACCAGGACCATCACCATCACCATCACCACGCTCACCACACCCATGGTCATGATGATGACCACCATGAAGAAGGCGAGCACCCAAGCGATGGTGAGGAGCAAGGGCACGATCACCACCACGGTCATGGTCATGGCCACGGTCACCACCATGGGCATGGACAAGGTCACGGTCACGGCCACGGCAATGGCCACGGCCACGGCAATGGCAATGGCAATGGCCATCATCACCATCACGGCAAGCATCGGCATCATGAGCAGGAGCAGGCTCAGGAACCAGGCGTGCTTCCCAGGAAAGTCGTCATCGAGACCGACATCCTCGCCAAGAACAACCGGATGGCGCAGGGTAACCGCGCTCTCTTCAGGGCGAAGGGGCTTTTCGTGCTGAACCTGGTGAGCTCGCCCGGATCCGGAAAGACCGCTATTTTGGAGCGGACTCTGAGGGACATGGCCGGGGCCTGCCGCCCCGCTGTCATCGAAGGGGACCAGCAGACCAACAACGACGCGGTCAGGATCGCTGCGACCGGTGTGCCGGTGAAGCAGGTCAACACGGGCGCCGGGTGCCATCTCGACGCCCATATGGTGCTGCACGCCTGTGAAACCTTCGATCTCGACAACCTCGACCTGCTCCTGATCGAGAACGTCGGCAACCTGGTCTGCCCCGCCTCGTTCGACCTCGGCGAGCACCACAAGGTGGTCGTTTTGAGCGTCACCGAGGGGGAGGACAAGCCCCTCAAGTATCCACAGATGTTCCATGCGGCCGACATCATGCTGCTCAACAAGGTCGACCTGCTCCCCTATCTCGATTTCGACCTGGAATCGTGCAGGGAGATGGCACGCCGGGTCTCGCCGGAGATCACCATCTTCGAGGTGTCCAGCAAGACCGGCGAGGGGATGGACGCCTGGTACGCCTGGCTAAGCGACGGGATTGGGAAGTCGAAGGGGTGAACTCCTGAGCCTACGGTACGGCAGATGACAAAGACGCAGCGAGCGAATCTTGAGATAGAGGGGATCGTGCAGGGGGTGGGATTTCGCCCCTTCGTCTATCGGCTCGCCCTCCGCCTGGGGCTCTCCGGATGGGTGCGCAACACGGGACGCGGCGTGCTGGTCGAGGTGGAAGGGACCCGGGCCGCCCTTGACTCCTTCTGCCTGGCGATCAGGGAGGAGGCGCCGCCGCTGGCAGCAATCTCGGCTCTCAGGGTCGAGGCGATCACCCCAAAGGGGGGGAGCGGTTTTTCCATCCTGGCAAGCGCCAACGAGACCAAGGGGGGCGAGATCCCCCCCGATTGCGATGTTTGCGACGACTGCCTGGCCGAGCTTTGGAACCCCCATGACAGGCGCTATCTCTATCCGTTCATTAACTGCACCAACTGCGGTCCGCGCTACTCCATCATCACCGGCATACCCTACGACCGTCCCGCCACCACCATGGCACGCTTCGCCATGTGCGACCACTGCCTGGCAGAATACCACGATCCCCTGAACCGTCGCTTCCACGCGCAGCCGAACGCCTGCCCGGTCTGCGGCCCGCGTCTGGCTCTTCTCAACCGGTCGGGTGCGCCTTTGCCCGGTGATCCGCTGACGGAGGCGATCAGGGGGCTGGCGCTGGGAATGATCGTCGCGGTGAAGGGGGTAGGGGGGTATCATCTGGCCGCCGATGCCTTGGGCGAGGAGGCGGTTGCCAAGCTCAGGCTGAGAAAGAAGCGGGACGAAAAGCCGTTTGCTCTTCTTGCCGCCGATCTTGCTGCGGTGAGACGCTTCGCCCACTGCTCGGAGCGGGAAGGGCGGCTCCTTTCGGGGGTGGAGCGACCGATCGTGCTCTTACGGAAGCTGGCGGCAAATCCCGTCAGTGCTCTGGTAGCACCGCAAAACGGCTGGTTCGGGGTGATGCTCCCGAGCAACCCGCTGCAGCATCTGCTGCTCAGGGGGGGCGCCGGCCCACTGGTGATGACCAGCGGCAACCTTTCCGACGAGCCGATCGCCTACCGGGACGCCGAGGCCATGGCGAAGCTTTCCGGCATCGCCGACATATTCCTGAGCCACGATCGGGAGATCCATACCCGCACCGACGACTCCATCCTGAGGCTGTACCGGGGCGAGCCCCTGTTCCTTCGCCGTTCCCGGGGATACGTGCCCCGCGCCGTGAACCTGCCGGCCCGCCAGGCGAGCGTGCTGGCGGTCGGTGCCGAGCTGAAGGGAACCGTCTGCCTCACCCGGGGGGCGCAGGGCTTCATGAGCCAGCATATCGGTGATCTGAAGAATACCGCCACCCTCGCCTCCATGGAGCAGACCGTGGGGCACCTGGGGAGCCTGCTGGAGATTGCGCCCGAGGCGGTGGCCCACGACCTACACCCGGATTACCTCTCCACCCACTACGCCGAAACTCTGGAGCTACCCGGTATAGCCGTGCAGCACCACCATGCCCACATGGCCTCCTGCATGGCGGAAAACGGCCTTGAGGGCGCGGTGGTCGGCGTCATCCTGGACGGGACGGGTTATGGGCCTGACGGCACCATCTGGGGAGGTGAATTCCTGGTTGGCGGCTATGGCGGGTTCAAGAGATGCGGCCACTTCGGCTACCTGCGCATGCCCGGCGGGGATGCGGCCGTGCGGGAGCCGTACCGGATGGCGATCTCGGCACTGTACGGGCTCTACGGCAAGGAGCTCTTCGAACAGCCGCTGCCGTTTCTGTCACAAGTCAGCGCCCTCGACAGGCCGCTCTTTTTGAAGATGCTGGAGCGCGGCATCAACTCGCCTTTAACCTCCAGTTGCGGCCGCCTATTTGACGCGGTAGCCGCGCTGATCGGTGTCAGAAACAGCGTAAGCTATGAAGGGCAGGCGGCAATTGAGCTGGAGGCCTTGGCCGAGCGCGGCACAGCATCGATCCCGTACCCTTACCTCGTGCACGGCGGCGACTGTCAGATCATCGACTTCGGGCCGATGTTCGCGGCGCTCTGTGCCGACCTCGCCTGCGGCAGGGGGAGTGCCGACATCGCGCGCGCCTTTCACCAGACGGTGGCCGGGGCGGTATCCGAGCTCTGCCAAAAGATCAGGGAGCAAACCGGCACGGCGAGAGTGGTCCTTTCCGGAGGCGTCTTCCAGAACCGGCTGTTGACCGAGGAGGTCGCCCAGCTTCTGGCCGACAGTGGTTTTCAAGTCTACTGTCACCGGCTGGTGCCCCCAAATGACGGTGGAATAGCGCTGGGGCAGGCGGTTATCGCGGGAAGACGGATTGAGGCTGGTGAAACAGGTAAAGGTTAAGGCAAAACAGGTAAAGGTTAAGGTTAAGATTAAGGCAGGACGGCTGAGAAACAGATAACGGTTAAGGTTGGGATTAAGGCAGCGGACGGTCTCCTGCCATAATCTTAATCTTTACCTTTACCTTTACCTACGACTGAAGCGGAGCGAAAGGAGCATTTATGTGCGTCGGGGTTCCCATGCAGGTGATAAGTATCGAAGGCGATCAGGCGATGACCGAGGTCGACGGGGTGAAGCGTGAGGCGAGTCTCATGCTGCTGGACCAGGATGTCAAGGTCGGCGATTTTGTCATCATCCATGCCGGCTTTGCCATATCGAAACTGGACCAGGAGGACGCCAGGGAGACCTTGGCTCTGATGCGGGAACTCTTCACTCCGGAGCTTTTGGGATGAACTACCTGGATCAGTTTCGCGATAAAGGGGTGGTCAAGGGGCTGGCACAGCGGATCTCGTCGCTCACCAAGGGGAGGGGGAGGCCTCTTACCTTCATGGAGGTCTGCGGCACGCACACCATGGCTATCTACCAGTACGGCTTGCGCTCGCTGCTGCCGCCGGAGGTGAGGCTGATCTCCGGCCCCGGCTGCCCGGTCTGCGTCACCCCAAACGGATACCTGGACCGTGCCGTCGCCCTTAGCCGTTTGCCCGACCTGATCATCACCACCTTCGGGGACATGCTCAGGGTTCCCGGCTCCAGCTCTTCGCTCATGGAGGAGAGGGCCAAGGGTGCCGATATAAGGGTCGTTTATTCCCCCTTGGACGCGGTGCGAATCGCGGCCGGCAATCCCCAGAAAAGGGTGGTATTTCTGGGGGTGGGATTCGAGACCACCGCGCCGACCATAGCCGGCAGCATCCTGACTGCGAAGGCGCAAGGTATCGGCAACTACTTGGTACTCGCCTCGCACAAGACCATGCCGCAGCCTATGGCGATACTTTCCGCCGACCCCGAACTCGCCGTCGACGGCTACATCTGTCCTGCGCACGTCAGTGCCATCATCGGGGCTGACGCCTATCGTTTCCTCTGCCGGGAGTACCGGGTCCCCTGCGTGGTGACCGGCTTTGAACCGACCGATGTCATGCAGGGGGTGGAGATGCTGGTCCGCCAGGCGCTCTCAGGGCAAAGCAAGGTGGAGATCCAGTATTCAAGGGTGGTGAGATGGGAGGGGAACGCCAAGGCGCAGGCGATCCTGGCCGAGGTCTTCACCCCATTCGACGCCGACTGGCGCGGCATCGGCGCCCTCCCCGGCAGCGGGCTCAGGATTGCCGATTCTTACCATGCCTTCGACGCCGAGCGAGCCATTGCCGTTACCGTGGAGGAGCTCAAAGAGCACCAGGGGTGTCTGTGCGGGGAGATCCTGAAGGGGAAGGTGTCCCCCTTTGACTGTCCGCTCTTCGGCAAGAGCTGCACCACGGAATCTCCGGTGGGGGCGTGCATGGTCTCGTCCGAGGGGACCTGTGCCGCCGCCTACAAATACGCCATCTGAAGGGTTTGAACTTGAACCTTGAACCTTGAACTTTGAACTTTGAACTTTGAACAGTTTCTAAAGGAGCAGCACCTTGGATAACGACCTCATACTCCTCGGCCACGGCAGCGGCGGAAAGCTCTCGCACCAGCTGCTGGACGATCTGATCATACCGCAGCTGTCGGGCGCGCCGGTGGCCGGCCAAAACGACGCGGCGCTGCTCGACATCGGCGGCACCAGGCTCGCCTTTACCACGGACTCCTACGTGGTCGACCCCATTTTCTTTCCCGGCGGAAACATCGGGGATCTGGCGGTCAACGGCACGGTGAACGACCTCGCCATGATGGGGGCCCGGCCACTCTACCTGAGCGTCGCCTTCATCCTGGAGGAGGGGTTCAGCAAGCGCGACCTCTCCCTCATCCTGGCCTCGATGCGCAGAGCCGCAGACGCCGCCGGCATCGCCATCGTTACCGGCGACACCAAGGTGGTCCCCAAGGGGAAGGGGGACCGGATCTTCATCAACACCTCGGGCATCGGAGCGCTGGAACACGGCCTGAGAATTGACGGCGCCGCGGGTCGCGTCGGCGACAAGGTGATCGTGAACGGCAGCATCGGCGACCACGGCATCGCGGTACTATCGGCCCGGGAGGGATTGGAGATCGATAGCGGCATCAGGAGCGATTCGGCGGCGCTGAACGGGCTGGTTGGGGAGCTTCTTGCCCTTGGCGGAGGGCTGCATGTGCTGCGCGACCCGACCCGGGGAGGGGTGGCGACGACGCTTAAGGAGATCGCCATCCAGTCGGGGGTCACCATCATGCTGCACGAGGAAAGTCTGCCGGTCAGCGCGGGGGTCAGGGGGGTCTGCTCAATTCTGGGGCTGGATCCGCTCTATGTGGCGAACGAGGGGAAGCTGCTGGCCCTGGTGGCACCGGAGCGGGCCGGGGAGGCGTTGCAGATCATGCAAGGGCACCCGAACGGAAGAGGTGCGGCTATCATCGGCGAGGTTGTCGAAAGCTCCTCAGGTCGCGTGCTGATGGAGACTTCGGTGGGAGGCGTGAGGGGGGTGGAGATGCTGGCCGGGGAGCAACTGCCGCGCATCTGCTGAGGCAATCTCCTCGGTCAGCATTCCCGAGAGGTTCGGCTTTGCTGTTTTAATGAGTACCCTTCTCAATCGAGCAGGGTCTTTTCAAACTGCAGCCCCATTCCCTTATCGGTAACCCGGACCACCTTCGCCTTCAGGTCGCAAAGCACCTGCGGAGTCAGGGTATGATAGATGGTGACTGCCACTGTATCGTTAATTTCCAGCCTCCGTGGCGCCATGACAAAAACACCCTTCATGCTGAGGTTCTCCACCTCGCCCTCTATGGTATGGCCATTTTGATGTATATTCGCTTTTGCATGTAAGGCCAGCCTAGCGAAGTTTCTTTTCTCCTTGTACATCGGCCCCTCCCTCGTAGCGTTTGATGGCGTTTCCCCGGCGGCTTCTAATTTTCACAAATGTTAGTCTAGTCTAATCTTTTCGAAATGCAAGTATGAGACGAAACATCCCTGCAGGAAAAGGGACCTGGGGCAAGGTTGCGCCGACACTGCAGTATGTTATCATCTTTTTTTCTCATGTAAGCCCGAAAGAGAGGTGTGACGATGAATCAGGACGACATGGTGGTTCAAAGGGCATTAGCTGTTTTGGCGCCGGCCTCGCACCATTATTACCCGATCGCCATCGCCAAGGGCGAGGGGACCACCGTCACCTCGATGGACGGCCGGCGCTACCTCGACTTCTCCTCGGGGCTTGCGGTACTGAACCTCGGGCACAGCCACCCGCGGGTGATAGACGCGGTACGGGAGCAACTGGACCGCTTCGTACATACCGGTGGTGTCTACTACAGCGAGACGACTGTCGCTGCGGCCGAGGAACTCCTCTCCGTCACCCCCCCTGGCCTCGACATGCTCTTCTTCGGCAATTCCGGTGCAGAGGCGGTGGAGGCGGCGCTCAAGCTCGCCCGCTACACGAGCGGCAGGCAGGGGATCATCTGTTGCAGCGGCGCCTTTCACGGCAGGACCCTCGGCGCCGTCTCGGTGACCAGCTCCTCCTCGGCGTACCGCAGGCGTTATCATCCCCTGCTTCCCTCCGTCTACCAGGTGAGCTACCCCACCTGTTTCGGCTGCCCGTCCGGACTCACCCTGGACTCCTGCGGCACCAAATGCCTGGAGGAGATCAGCAGGCTCTTCGAACACCAGATTCCCCCTGAAGAGGTATGCGCGATCATCCTGGAGCCGTTTCTCGGCGAGGGGGGGTATTGCCCGGCTCCCAAGAACTACCTGCGCGGTCTGCGCAGCATCTGCGACCAGTACGGCATCCTGCTCATCTTCGACGAGGTGCAATCCGGTATCGGAAGAACCGGGAAGTGGTTCTGCAGCGAGCATTCAGGAGTGGTTCCCGACATAATGACGGTGGCCAAGGCTCTGGCGTCCGGTTTTCCGCTGGGAGCGGTGGTCGCCTCCCGGGAGCTGATGCAGAGGTGGGACCCGAGCGCCCACGGCAGCACCTTCGGGGGCAATTCGGTATCCTGCGCGGCGGCCCGGGCCACGCTGCAGGTGATCAAGGATGGTCTCCTCGATGCCTGCCAGGAAGCGGGGTCACGCGCGTTAACCTGTCTGCAGGGGCTGGCCCTGAAAAATGCCAGCATCGGCGACGTGAGGGGGCTGGGCTGCATGATCGGCGTCGAGTTCGTGGATGCAGCCGGCGCTCCGGACAGCCGCCTCTGCGCCAACCTGATCCAGGAGTGCCAGGACAAGGGGCTGATCATGATCGGCTGCGGCTTGAAGCGGAATGTGGCCCGTTTCATACCCCCGTTGAACGTGACGCCCGGAGAGATGGAGGAGGCGCTCGACATCTTCGCCACGACTTTGGCCGAGCTCTCCTGAGTTGTCAATCGTTAAACTTCCTTGACTGGAAATATCCCCTCCCGGCTCAGCATCGGTTCTCTGGCTGCAGCCGGTGCTACGGGTGCTGCGGGGTCGCTACGGGTTTAGCGGGGGAGGGGGCGAGCCCGACCCCGGGTCGGGCTCCTCAAAGCGGTGGAGCCGTCTGGCGCTGTTTGGCCTGCTGGGTCATCTCGAGCGCCCGCTTGACCCGGGATACCACGCGGACGGTCATCATCGGTTTGGCGATGAAGTCGTGGAAACCGGATTTCAGGGCACGGTGCTCTTCCTCCTGGGAGGTTTTCGAGGTTATCAGGATCATCGGGGTCCCGGCGGTGGTCGGGTTCGCCTTGATGGCGCGCATCAGCGCGTAGCCGTCCATCCGCGGCAGGGCGGCGTCGCAAAGGATCAGCTCCGGCTGCTCGGAAAAGGCGATCCGCAACCCCTCCACGCCGTCGTTTGCCGTCAGCACCTGGTACCCCTCCCTCCTGAGCGCACCCTCGATCTCGGCAGTGAGCTCACTGGAGCCGTCCACCACCAGAACCTTCACCGTCCGGTTGCCGGCCGCCTCGCTCCCCGGGTAGTGGAGGTTCACGGCGTCCAGTATGTCCTCCCTGGTGGCGAGTACCGGAACGATGGTGGTGGCATTCTGCTTCTCCAGGAACTCGATGGTATCGGTGTCGAAGGGGTCGGTGACGGCAAGTGCCAGCACCCCATCCTCCCGCCTGAGCGGAAAGACGAGCTTGCGCACGGCAATCTCCTCCGGTATCAGCTCCAGCAGGCGGGCCGGGAAATCGAGGGAAGCTATTCCCTTCACCGTCTCGAAGCCGAACTGTTGAGCCAGCGCATCGATCAGCTCTTCCTGGGTGATCACCCCCATCTCGTCGAGAACGATTCCCAGCCGCTTGCCGCTCCCCTGCTGTCTGGTCAGGGCGCGCTCCAACGTCTTTACCGTGATGATGCCGGATTCAACCAGCAGTTCTCCTAAAGGCGTTTTCATGATGGGATCGACCTTTTGTGGTAATGAATTTATCCTCACTATCTCACAGATAATACCGGCTTCCGCAAAAATATCAAAATAAAAAAAGGCCCGTTTCCGGGCCTTTCTGAATCTTTCGGCGTTTCAAGGGGGGAGGGTCAGCGGATGTGGTCCTCGGGGTAGGCGCCGATGTTGTGGATGGAGATGTCGGCACCGGCGAATTCGGCCTCGGGATCGAGCCTGATGCCGACCGTTTTGGCCAGGATCCCGTAGACCAGGAAGCCGTTCACCAGGGCGAAGACGATGGCTGCCGCAGTCCCCATGAGCTGCGAGAGGAAGGTGACCCCCCCCAAGCCGCCCAGCGCCTCCTGTCCGAAGATGCCGGCGGCGACCCCCCCCCAGGAACCGATCACGCCGTGCAGCGGCCAGACGCCGAGCACGTCGTCGATCTTCAGCTTCTCCTGCTCGATGTGGAAGCCGTAGACGAAGATCAGGGAGGCGATGGCGCCGGTGGCGAAGGCGGCCAGCGGGTGCATGATGTCGGAGCCGGCGCAGACCGCGATCAGACCTGCCAGGGCGCCGTTGTGCACGAAGCCGGGGTCGTTCTTGCTGGCGACCAGCGCCGCCAGCACGCCACCGACCATGGCGAGCAGGGAGTTGACCGCGACCAGCCCGGAGATCTTCTCCAGGTGCCCCGCGCTCATCACGTTGAAGCCGAACCAGCCGATGGCCAGGATCCAGGAGCCCAGGGCGAGAAAGGGGATGTTGCTGACCGGGATCGGGTGCGACTTTTTGCCCAGGTAGCGCCCCATGCGCGGGCCGAGGATGAGGACCGCCGGAAGCGCCAGCCAGCCGCCGATGGAGTGCACCACCACCGACCCCGCATAGTCGTGGAACTCGGCCCCCCCCACCTGCTTGAAGATATCCTGCAGCAGCGAGGCGTTCTTGCCCCAGATGAGCGACTCGAAGATCGGGTAGCTGAAGGCGGCGAAGAGCGCGCCGGCCGTCACCTGCGGCCAGAACTTGGCGCGTTCGGCGATGCCGCCGGAGATGATGGCCGGGATGCAGGCCGCGAAGCAGAGCAGGAAGAAGAAGTGGGTGATGTCGTACCCCTGGTTGTTACCCAGCAGTTCCTTGACCGGCTTCAGGAAGCTGATGCCGTAGGCGATCGGGAAGCCGATCAGGAAGTAGACCACGGTGGATACCGACCAGTCGGTAAGGATCTTGACGAAGGCGTTCACCTGGTTTTTCTTGCGAACCGTGCCGACCTCGAGAAAGGCAAACCCTGCGTGCATGGCGAATACCATGACCGCCCCGAGCATGAGAAAAAGCACATCGCCGCTGTTGGCGAGTGTTGTCGCCGTTGACACTTCGTTCATGAAACTACCTCCGTTGGTAATGGGCCCACCGTCTTTGGGAGGCCGCTCAGACCTAGCAAACTCTCTGCCAAATCGCTATCTTGCCGGAATGACAGGAACGCGCCTGCCCGGCTCATGAGAATAGCGCCCGCCGCTGCCCGTTATTTGTGCGCCGCTGCCCAATGAATGTGCAGGATTTATTGGTTGACCTGTCGGGCGCCACAAGGTAGATTTGATCGGAAAACCGGCCGGGGGGTATCTCTTGTCTCGCAAGACCGCACTCATCGCCTGCGCCGACCTGGGCGGCTATTGCTACGGAGAGCAGCACCCGTTCAAGGTGCAGCGCTACCGGCTGGCCGGCGACCTGATGGCGGCCTACGGGCTGCTGGATCTGCCGGCAATGGAGCTGCGCCGGCCGAGGGGGGTGACCGGGGAGGAGCTGTTGAGCGCCCACTCCCTCGACTACCTGGACAGGCTGCGCGAGTTCAGCGCCGCAAGCGAGGCGAGGGCCGACTTCCGCTACGGGCTTGGCGACCTGGACAACCCCGTCTTTCCGGGGGTCTACGACTGGGCCTGTCTCGGGGTCTCCGGTACCCTGGAAGCGGCGCGGCTGGTCAGCGAGGAGGGTTTTGCCGCCGCCTTCAATCCGCTTGGGGGATGGCACCACGCCCAGCCAAGCCGGGCCTCGGGCTTCTCCTATCTGAACGACGCGGCGGTGGCGATCAACCACCTGCTGGCCAAGGGGAAGCGGGTGGTCTACCTGGACCTGGACGCCCACCACGGCGACGCCGTGCAGAGCGCCTTCTACCGCACCGACCGGGTCCTCACCATCTCGCTGCACGAAAGCGGCGTCTACTTCTTCCCCGGGACCGGCTCCGAGACGGAAACCGGCGCGGGGGCGGGGCAGGGGTACTGCGTGAACCTGCCGCTTCTGGCCCACACGGACGACGCGCTGTTCATGAAGGCCTTCGACGAGATCGCCTTTCCGCTGATAGCTGCCTTCGATCCCGACGTGCTGTTCACCCAGCTCGGTGCCGACACCTTCAGGACCGACCCGCTCAGCCGCCTCGAGGTGACCACCCACGGTTATGCCTATATCATGAGGAAGCTGCGCGCCCTGCAGATCCCCTGGGTTGCCGTGGGGGGGGGCGGTTACGACATGATGAATGTGGCCCGGGCCTGGACCATCGCCTGGGCGGTGATGAACGACCGTGAACTCCCCCCCCGGCTCCCGGCGCCCTTCATCAAGCTGATCGCGCAGCTTGGCTTTCCGCACCGCATGCTCCTGGACGCCATGCACTGGGCCCAGGAGGACGAGCGCAACGCGGCGCTGGACGCGGTGCAAAGGCGCATTTCCTATCTGCGCGCCAACGTCTTCCCGGTTCTGATCGGTGACCATGGCAAAACTCTCCGCAAATGAGGTTTTGAGGGACGGCCGGGGGGGGGAGCTCTACTCCCTCTACGACATCAACCGGCTGGAGCCCCGGGAGAAGCAGGCGATCTACCGCACGCTCCTGCCCGGGCGCCTGCGCGAGCTTGTGGAGCGCTGCGCCGGGAGGGTCGAGATCATCGCCCCCGAGGGGCTGCGTCTTTTGCGCCTGGAGGCGCGCCTTTCCCCCGGCGACCGGGACCCGCTCTTTTTCCTGGAGCTCTGCGACACCCAGCACGGCCAGATGGAGCTCTCCTTCTGCCGGATCGCCGACCCTGCCGCGCCCCGTTTCGACGTCGACCTGGACCCGCAGGGGCGCGACAACCTGTTCGCCACCCTGGGGCGAAACCTGGCCGAGGAGCAAAGGGCGATGGCGGCGGGGCTGTTCCCGAACCAGACCCGGCGCGGCATGAGGATGTTCGGCGAGTTCCTGCCGCTTCTGGAGCGCTTCACCGACAGCCTCGGCATGGAGCTGATCGTGGCCGAGCCGCTCAGCTACGACAACGCGATCCGCTACGAGAGGTACGGCTTCGATTACGTGGTGGGAAAACGGCTGATGCAGGATATCGACCGGGGATTCGCCCCCGGGGGGGTGCTTTTCCGGCGGCTGGACGGCTCCACCCCCTTCAGGCGTCCCGGGCTGGAGCAAAGCGTCCTCGGCCGCAGCTGGGCGATCCATGACGGGATCATGGATGAGCCGTGGGACGGGGTGCGCATCTACAAGACGGTCGGCGTCCACGCAGGCGTCGACACCTTCCCCGGGCGGGAGCGTTGAGAGGCGCTCGGGTCAGCGCTGTCATCGCCAGGAGCTTAACTTAACCTGGTTAGCAACAAACCCCGCCTGAGGCGGCGTTTTGTCCCTGAATAAGATTGCCGTACTGTCCCCATCCCCACCCTGACCCTCCCCTTGAAGGGGAGGGGACGTGGAGCATAAAGGGTGAACTTGCTTGGAAGGCGCCAATCTTCCGCGTGCTGCGCAAGCACCCCCTCTCATGGAAGTAGCTGCAGTTCGCAAGCAGGTTAACGCCAATCAAGAAGGAGGAGAGAGCCATTACTCAGATCGAACCGACTCCCATTGCAGGGATCATATACTATACCCCGCCCGGGGGGGGCGTGGTAACCGGACTGGACGGCAAGGTGGAGCTTGCGCTGGGTCCCGAACCGCTGCCGCTTCTGGAACAGGATTTCCAGGCGCTTGAGCGGGAACCGCCGGGCTACGACGCGGTGGGCCGCGGCATCTACCAGGCGCTGCGCACCGATCCGGGCTGTCTGCACTGCGAACGCTACGCGGCGCTCCTCAAGGAAGGATATCCGCACTACGTCTCGGAGCTTGCCAGCCACATCCTCATGCTCGGGGAGAAGGACGTCGAGGTCCCCTACCTGGACCGGCGGGTGAACCTGCTCAGGATCTTCGCGCTCATGGAGCCGGAGGATCCCCATTTTCCGCTGGAGATCGGCGCCACGCTCCTGGACAAGGGATGCCGCTTTTCGGCGCTGCAGCTCTCCACCGTGACGCTGTTCAAGGGGGAGAGCTACCTGGACCGGGCGCTGCAGCTGGCCCCCGACGAGCCGAGGGCGCTGTCGACCCTTGCCGAGGTCTCGTTCCTGCTCGGCAAGTACGACAAGGCCGCCTCCCTCTGGCGCCGGTTGCTGCCGGCCGTTTCCGCACCGGTGGCAGCGGAGCTTAAGGCGCGGCTGGAGAGAATCGAGCAGGGGGAACTGCCGCGGGTCCCTGCGGTCGACTACCTCGAGGCTATCGCCTGTGCGCTCTCACTGCGGGACGAGGGAGCCTATCCGGAGGCCGCCGCCATCCTGACCGACATCATGGCGGACGCCTATTTCGCCCGCGATTTCCCGATGCCGGAGATCCCGTACCTGCTCGCCCTTTGCTGCATCGACATGGGTGGAGCGGCCGACGCGCGCAGTTATCTGCGCCAGGCACTCAGGATGAATCCGGATTTTGCCGAGGCGAAAGCCGCACTGGAAAAACTAGAACAATAGGGGGAATATATGGCCGCATTCAGTACGGCGGATTGGATCTTCATCGCGGGGGTGATGGCTATCATCTTCTTCTGCGTGGCCGTAAGCGGCATGAAGAGGTGACAGCGGGTGGGTCATAGAATCGCACATCACTGGTTCACGGAGGTCTCATGGGAAACCCGGACATCAAGGAAATGCTCACCAAGTACAGGAACATCGCCGTGGTAGGGCTGTCGCCCGACCCGGCAAAACCAAGCCACGGCGTGGCGGCCTACCTGAAGCGGTCCGGTTTCCGCATCATCCCGGTCAACCCGGCCTGCCGGCAGGAGATCCTGGGCGAGCGCTGCTACCCGAGCCTCGCCGAGATCCCGGGGGAGGTGGATATAGTCGACGTGTTTCGCCGCTCCGAGTTCCTGCCGGAAATCGCGGAGGAGGCGATCGCCAAGGGAGCCAAGGTGCTCTGGATGCAGGAAGGGGTGGTCAACGAGGCTGCCGCGGCGAAGGCGGAAGCTGCCGGGCTCGACGTGGTGATGGACCGCTGCATCCTGAAGGAGCACAGCAGGCTCTCCCGTTGATGTGGAAACCGGAGGCATGGTCGGGGACTTTCCCCCATCCCCACCCCGACCCGCCCCTTGACTTGTCAGCCGCAGCCCCGGCGAAGGGTGAAGGGGAGGGAGTCCCGGCAGCTCCTTGGCGCGGCGGCAAGGAGCGGTGTCATGTCGGATGAGGCTCCGCGCCGCCCTTTCGCGCTGGTGATAATCGCCGCAATCTACCTCTTCTCGCTGCTGCTTGCCGTCTCCAACTACGGTCACCCCTTTCCGTTCATGGGAAGGTTCTGCCAGGGAGGAGCCGGCGAGCGGCTGGTCTTTGGCGACAGCATCATCTGCCTCTATCTTTTTCTTGGCATCCTGAAGCGGCAACGCCTCACCGTCTGGCTGCTGATAGGCTACAACCTTCTCGACATCTGCAACGCATGCGTCAATCTCGCACTCATTCCGGTCGGCGCTTATGCGCAGCTGGCGGGAACCCCGATTCCCGAGGCGGAACTGCGCTTCAGCACCATCGGGGCCGCGTTACTCCTTATATTGCTGAGCGTCTATGTCTTTGGTAACAGGCGCCACTTCAATAACAGCTCCCCCTACCTTTTTTAGATCCATCGTTTCATCACCCGCCCGCCGAAAGATCCAGTCCCGTGCTCCCCGCCGGTAAAATTGAGCCATCCTTTGCTTCAATCGACCATTGTTAAGGGTCGCAAACATTCTCCGCTTGCCAGGTGGCTCCCTTGTCTGTTACTATGGCGCCGTTTCTTCAATGAGAAGATGCTGCGCCCCTGTCACTGCGGCCGCGCATCCATGACGAAGCACCGGGGCCTTTGTGGATACTACTTCCCCCCTCAAGGAAAAAAGCGTGTTTGAAAAGATAAAGCATGGCCTGGCGGGCTCTTTCTTTCACCCGGACAACGGCAATCGCCCGGTGGATCTCCATGACACGCGCGGTGTCGGGATCCGTGTGGAGGGGCTCAACAAGTACTTCGGCGCCAATCATGTGCTGAAGGAGATCAACCTGGAGATCTATGCCGGGGAGACCTTCTGCATCATCGGCCCCTCGGGAACCGGCAAGAGCGTGCTCCTGAAGCATATCGTCAAGCTGGAGACCCCGGACAGCGGCGAGATCTACGTAGATGACATCCCGATCTTCGCCCAGAACCAGGGGGGCTCGCCCCGCGACTACCGCTACTCCATGGTGTTCCAGTCCTCGGCGCTCTTCAATTCGCTCACCGTCGGCGAGAACGTCGGTCTCTGGCTCAGGGAGAAGCGGGTCTGCAAGGAGCAGCGGATCAGGGAGATCATCAGGGAAAAGCTCGAGATGGTGGGGCTCACCGGCAAGGAGCTGTTGCGCACCTCGGAGCTTTCCGGAGGTATGAAGAAACGGGTCGCGATCGCCCGGTCGCTCGCCATGAATCCGGACCTGATCCTCTACGACGAGCCGACCGCCGAGCTCGACCCGGTCACCACGGACGAGTTGGCCAACACCATCCTGAAGCTCAAGGAAAGCACCAAGAACACCACGGTCATCGTCACCCACGACCTCAATTTCGCACTCTACATCTCGGACCGCATCGCCATGATGCACGGCGGGAGCATCGTCGAGATAGGGACCCCGCGCGAGATCAAGCGGAGCGAAAATCCGATCGTGCGCGGCTTCATCTATACGACAACCAAGGGAATAAGGGGAGAGTAGATGGCACTGGCACGCGCCCTTAGCCGCATCGAAGTCAGGATCATCCTCATGGCGGTGCTCCCGTTCATCTGCCTGTCATGCGCGGAACTCAAGCAGAGCAAGCCGCTTCTGCCGATGCGCGAGTACGAGAAGATGATCGTGGGGCGCCTGGACGCCGACTACGTCGGCACCAACAACTGCGTCTCCAAGTGCCACAGCCACGACAAGATCACCGACGACTTCAGCCACAGCGTGCACGGCGAGCAGATCAAGCCGGAGACCGGCCTCCCGCTGGTGAACTGCGAATCGTGCCACGGCCCCGGAAGCCTCGCCATCGCGCAGCTCGATGACGACACGGAGGCCAACACGCTTCTCAAGAAGAAGTGCGACACCTCGACCTTTCTGGACATCATGCACATCCCGTCCCAGGCCCAGTCCCTGATCTGCCTCAAATGCCACTCGGCAGCCTCGATACCCGCCCTGGCCCACTGGAACGCAAGCAGCCACGCGGTCAACGACGTGAGCTGCTTCGACTGCCACAAGCTGCACAAGGGGCCCCAGCAGAAGGTGAGCTACGAGGAGATGGCGGAGATGTGCTACGGCTGCCATCCCCAGGTGAGGGCGGAGAACGCCATGTTTTCCCATCACCCGATTCGGGAGAAGAAGATGGTCTGCGTGGATTGCCATGAGGTGCACGGCTCGGTCCAGGATAAGCTCCTCAAGGAGAGCGCGAAGGAGACCTGCACCAGGTGCCACATGGAGAAACAGGGACCGTTCGCCTTCGAGCACGGCGACCTGACCGAGAACTGCATGAACTGCCACACCCCGCACGGCTCGGTGAACAACAACCTGCTGAACGCCTCGATGCCGTTTCTCTGCCTGCAGTGCCACACGGGGCACCTGGCGGATAACACCCCCGGGGTGAAGCAGCTTTTCACCAACCGTTGCACGGACTGCCATTCACAGATCCACGGCACCGACACCCCCTCCCCGGCGGTCACGGGCCGGGGGACGCTGCGCCAATGACCCGCTAAAGGAGCCGGAAGGTGAAAAGATCGCTGCATCTTGCCTCGACCATAATCTCACCGCTCATCTTCCTGCTGCTGACAGCGGTGGGAGTGGCCGCGGCAGAGCAGGAGCTCTGGGAGGCGGCCCAGGAGCCGGACCCCCCGGTGTCGGCCGCGGATATCGCCGTACGTTCCGAGGACGAGCGCCAGGTGGAGGCCCTGGAGCAGAAGGGGGGCTCGCTGGGCTACAGCTTCGTGATTCGCGACGGCCACGGCGGACGTGCCCACGAATACGGACTGCTCCGCTCAAGCCGAAGCGGCGGGCTCTTCTACAGGAACCTGGAAAAGGACAGCAACCTGGAACTGGAGGGTTACTTCCTGAACCAGGATGACTACCACGGCGACCTTCTGGTCGTCTACGGCGGCGACTACCGGCTGCACCTCAGGACCGAATCGCTGTTTCACAACCTCGACCGCGAGCTCCTCTTCACGCCGGCTTTCCAGCTCTTTCGGGCCGACCAGCCTGCGCCCCCGCCTCCGCCTCTCCCTGCGCCTGCGCCCCTGCTGGCGGACTATCTCTCCAGCCAGCAGGACGGCTCCGGCGACTACGGCGTCAGCGTGACCCGGGACCGGGCCGATTTCCGCTACCGGCTGCACAACTACCCCCTGCACCTCAATCTCGGCTACTGGAGGCTCGTGAAGGAGGGGACCGTACAGCAGCGCTTCGCCGACGCCTCCTTCGAGGGGACACCCAATACCGTCTACGCCGTGCCGCGGGCCATCGACCGCCGGACCCACGAGGGGCGCCTCGGTCTGGACGCCCATCTGGGCCCGGTGGACCTGAGCTACGATTTCAGAATCAGGGTCTTTGACGATCGCAAGCCCATTCCGGTGGCCAATTTCGTGGCGCGAAACGACCTCGACGGCAACCCGGTCCGGGTCGAAGGGTTGCAACAGCACAGCGAGGATCCGGACAGCCGTTTCATCTCCCATGCCGTCAAGCTGCATACCTCGCTCTCCGGCGGGCTCGTCGGCAGCGGCTCCTACAGCATGGAGGAGCGCGAGAACCTCTCCAGGCTCTCCGACACGACCGGTGTCAAGCACGCCAGGGTGAAGCTGCAGAACGCGGCGGGCGATCTGGTCTACACCCCCAGCAAGGAGTACTCCCTGGCCCTCAAGTACCGGCGCCAGGAGCTCGATCACAGAAACCGCGGCCCCGTTGCAAGCAACAACTTCCTGGTTCCGCTGCAGCCGGTGAAGCCTCCGATCGACAGCACCAAGGACCTGATCATCACCACGCTATCTTACCGGCCGCGCCACGACCTCTCCCTTACCGGCGAGTACCGCGGCGAGTTCCTGAAGCGAAACAACGTCTCCGAGCTTCCGGCCCTGACCACCTGGGCCCTCCCCGATAACTCGGATACCCACACCGGGTCGCTGTCGCTCTACTATCGTCCGGTGAAGGGGCTTCGCAGCAGCGCCAACTACAGCTATGCCACGACCAATCACCCCTCTTACGGGGCATCGTTCCAGGAAAGGCACGAGGGGAAGCTCCTGGTGACCTACACGCGCAACAGCTGGGGGGCAACGGCCAGCGCGGTGATCCGGCGCGAGTGGAACGACGAGGTCGAGCATTTCCTGATCGACTTCCCACTGGAACCGCTGGTCTTCGTACGCTATCCGCTGCTCTCACGGGAAAGGCGCACCGAGAATTCCAGCCTCGGGGTCTGGTTTGCTCCGCTGGCCAAATTGACGCTGGCTGGCAACTACGCCTACCTGCAAAGCCGGGCGGACCAGGCGGTCCTCTTCACCGTGTTCGCCCCCGGCTCCGAGGCCGCGGCCAGATTTTCCAGCCGGTCCCATGTCTTCGGCCTGAACGCCACCTACCAGGCGCACGAGAAGCTTGACCTCTCGCTTATGCTGCAGCATGTCTTCGCCGATTCGGCCTTCGAGCCGCGCGACACGGTATTTTCCGCAACAAGCGACACCCAAGGGATCCGGGAGATCACCAGGCAGCGCTCGCTGATCAGCGCCATGTCTGCCCGGGGAGAGTACCGCTTCACCGGGGAGGTTTCCGGCTTGATGGATTACAGCGTGCGTAATTACAACGAGAAAAATCCCGCCTACAGCGAGGGGAACGGCACCGTTCACACCATCGTCGCCAGCGTGGCGGCGAAGTGGTGATGAAGTGGGACCAAGTGGGACTAAGGGGTAGATCCTGATACTGATCCGTATTATACTGCTGTTGCTCGTGCTATGCGCAGTTGCCCCTGCGTCGGAGTGCCGTGGCGCCGAAAAACTGGTCGCGGCACTTCTGACCTGCGACCTCCCCCGTTACCGGGACGCGCACAAGGCCTTCATGAAGGCTCTCGTGCTGAAGGGGTACGACCAGAGCAACGTCGAGGTGATCACCCAGGTGCCGAATCCGGACCCTATCTCCTGGGCCAACAGCATACGGAAGTTCAACGCGATCGGGGCCGATGTCATCATCGCCTACGGAGCCTCCGCGACACTCGCGGCGCTGCACGAGGCCAACGACATCCCGGTGGTCTTTGCCGACGTCTACGGGCCGGTGGAGACCGGCGTAGCGAAGAGCATGCTCTCCTCCGGGCGCAACACGGCGGGGATCAGTTCCAAGATACCGCTGGTCACCCTGATCAAGACGGCGATGGAGCTTAAGCCGATGCGGGCGCTCGGGGTGATCTACAGCACCCGGGAGGAGGGGTCGCTGGTGCAGCTCAAGGAGGCGCGCCGGATCGCGGCGCAGTCGGGGCTTTCCCTGGTCGAGGTGAACCTGGGGAGTGTCAGCGGGATGGACGCGGCGCTCGCCTCGCTTTTCGCCGCGCGGGTCGACTGCATCTACATCTCCGAATGCAGCGCCGGCAGCCGCGGTTTCGAGAAGATCGTGCACCGGGCAGCCGAGCTTAAGATACCGGTGATATCGCAGATGCCGGGGGCGGCCCAGAAGGGTGCCGTGATCTCCCTGGAGGCGGACCCGGCAGAGCAGGGGCAGGTCGCCGCCGACTACGCCGCGCGCATCCTGGCAGGAAAGCGGGCCTCCCAGCTTCCGGTGGTCACCCCGAAACGGGTCGATCTGATCGTCAACCTGAAGATGGCAAAGACGCTCGAACTACACGTACCGTTCCCGGTGCTCTCCGCGGCCACCCGGGTTCTCAAGTGATACGGTTGAGGTATTGATGAGAAAGATTCTGATCGTAGACGATGACGCACCGTTTCTCCAGGCGCTCAGGGAGAAGATACAGTCGCTCTATCCGCTGCTTGAGGTGGAGGCGTGTACCGACCCGTTCCAGGCGCTTGCCGTGTTGAAGCGGGAAAAAGTGGACCTCTTGATTGTGGACCTGGAGATGCCGCTGCTTGACGGCACCAAGATCTTCAACTTTGCGGTCTCGGTCGGCATGGACAAGAACAGGATCGTGATCCTCTCCGGGCGCGAGGCCGATTATCTGCACGAGCAGTTCCCGATGGGGACCTGTCTGGCGGTATTGAACAAGTACGAAGCCAAGCAGAAGGCGGTCCTGGACATGATCTTCAGCTCGATGCAGCGCAAGGCGGCGGCGAATTAGTTAAATGCAGGCTGAAGAGGCTGAAGGAAAGGGTTAAGAGGTAATAGATGGGAAAAGCAATGCGGTTGACCTGCTACGGGCAAAAGCACAGCAGGCCGGAGTGGGAAAACGCGCTGTCCGGGGTCTCCTTCGACCTGTTCTTCGCGGAACTGGCCCAGGAACTGGCACGCTTTGGCATCGTCCTGGAGCGCGCGCAAGACGTCAGCCAGGTGATCGAGGTGAAAAGCTACGCGGACCTGCTCAATGCGGTGAGAATAGCGTCGCCGTCCGACGGGATCAGCAACGTCTGCGTCGGGCACGTGATTGGAAAGAGCCCGCATCTCGATCCCCAGGAGGATATCAGGCGCGCCGTTAACCGTATCGCCTTCGCGCCGGAGACGGTTCCCCCCGATGACGAGAACCGCAAGGTCTGCCACAACTGCGGCTGCGGCTGTTGAAACCAGGGGCCAGGGGCCAGGGGCTGGGGGCTGGAGGCTGGAGGCTGGTAGGTAATCGACTTTACTCGCCCCTAGCCCCTAGCCCCTGCTTTACCAGTCCCTAGCCCCTGCTTTTACAGCGAGAAAATCTCGGCGCGGGCTTCTGAACCGTCCAGGGTCAGGATGGCGTAGCTTCCCGGGACCCCTTTGTTGAGAGCGCCCGGGTTTACCAGCAGCATCCCTTCGGCCGATGCCACGGCCGGCAGGTGGGTATGTCCGTAAAGGACAACCGTCGCGCCCACCTCTGTCCCCTTGCCGATCAGCTGCTTCAGCCCGCTCTTGACCAGGTGCCTGTTGCCGTGGGTCAGAAAGACGCGGCACTCACCGAAATCGAGGATCAGATCGTGCGGCAGTTCGCTGCCCAAGTCGCAGTTTCCCGCCACCCGGTGCACCGGCACCTCCAGCACCTGCTCCATCAGGCTGGCATCGTCAGCTCCGTCTCCCAAATGAATGATGTGATCCACCGGGCTAGCCAGCTGGTGCGCCTTGAAGGCATGCGGATAATTGCCGTGGCTGTCTGAAATTACCAGTAGCTTCATGTCTCCTCGACCTTGCGAAACCGGGGTGTTGGCACTGCCTGGACCGGAGCCCGTTTCGCTGCGGCAGTTTTTGTTTTTGCACAGGCCTGTTATGCTGTAGAGTGTCGCTTGTCTTTGTGTCAGGCTCAAATTACTGGCAGCGACGGAAAATTTCCGACAATCTATGACATCGGCAGCCCTAATGACAAGAAAAATCGTCAGAGAAGGTGCTGATGCCTTTCATTAATAAGTTCCGCTCCCCCTTTCCCAAAGGGGGGGCAGCTCCGGAGGGTGCATGAAAAACAGGTGGGTGCTGTGGAGCGCGGTTTCCGTAGGCGCAATGCTGCTGTTGTTCCTGGTCTGCATCGTCATCGCCACGGCCCTGTTTGGCGACCGGGACAGGCTGGTCGGCGGCGAGGGGGTAGGCCTGGTCGAGATCAAGGGGATCATCGTCGACGGCCAGGAGACGGTCAGGCAGCTGCGCGAGCTGAAGAAGGACAAGCGGGTGAAGGCGGTGGTTCTGAGGGTGGAGTCGCCCGGTGGCGTGGTGGGCCCCTCGCAGGAGATCTCCGCGGAGGTGAAGGGGCTTGCCAGGGTGAAGAAGGTGGTGGTCTCCATGGGGAGCGTGGCAGCCTCCGGGGGGTATTACGTCTCCGCACCCGCCACGCTGATTTTCGCCAACCCCGGGACCATCACCGGGAGCATCGGCGTCCTGATGAAGTTCTCCAACATAGAGGGGCTGATGGGCAAGGTCGGCATGAAGGCCTTCACCCTGAAAACCGGGAAGTTCAAGGACGTCGGTTCGCCGGTGCGGAGCATGTCGCCGGAGGAGAGGCAGATGCTGCAGGGGGTGATCGACAGCACCCATGCCCAGTTCATCCGGGCCGTGGCCGAGGGGAGGAGGCTTCCGGTCGATCAGGTGAGGCGCATTGCCGACGGCAGGATCTTCTCCGGAGAACAGGCCCTCTCCTTCAAGCTCATTGACCGGATCGGGACCATGCAGGATGCAGTAGAGGAGGCGGGACGCCTGGGCGGCATCAAGGGGGAGCCTGAGCTGATCCGTCCCCCAAAAAAGAAAACCCCGGTGCTCGACCTGCTGGTGCAGGGAACGGCGGAGCATCTGGGGGCGCTCTCCGGGGCTGACAAAGGGATGAGCCTCGACTACCGGATGGGCGGCTGGTGAAACAGGGGGAAAGGCAGGGGCTAGGGACTGGGGGCTAGGGGCTAACTGCAAAGGCAGGGGCTAGGGGCAGGGAGTGGGGGGTAGCTGCAACTCCGCATAATTGTTCCTGATTAGGTACAATCTTCAGCCAGTTGTTTGTCCCTCCCCCTTCAAGGGGGAGGTTAGGAGGGGGATGGGGTGCTTTGATGCCGAAAAACCCATCCCCACCCCGGCCCTCCCCTTGAAGGGGAGGGGGTTTTGGGCAGTGGCTGAAGATTAGCACTAATCAGGNNNGTGAAAAGGACGCAGGTCGACCTCAGCGAAGAGGAGCCGGCGTCGCACTACCCGAACCTGGAGGCGATGGAAAAAGCGGGGGAATGCAGCTTTACCGAGCCGGTCCGCGCGCAGGTTGCCGCGGTCTGGGAGTACGACCACGTNNGACGAGGAGGTGGAACTGAGCGACGTGGAGCTGATCTCCGCCTCCTACACGGGGGAAGAGATCAACATGGACTCGGAGATCGCCGAGCAGGTGATGCTGGAGGTCCCGTACAAGCCTTTGTGCAGCGAGTCGNNTGAAGATGGCCGCCCTGAAGAAGATCAAGATAGAAAAGTAAAAAGGAGAATTACCATGGCTGTACCTAAGAAAAAGACCTCCAAGTCGCGCAAGAACATGAGGCGTGCACACGACTTCCTGACTCCTCCCACTGTTTCGACCTGCCCCCAGTGCAAAGCCCCCAAGCTCCCGCATTGCGTCTGCCCTTCCTGCGGTACCTACAAGGGACGTCAGGTGCTGAAGGCTGAAGAGCTGTAGGCTTCAGGCTTAGCTGCTGTCGTGACTGTACGGAATCCGCTCCATAGGGGTTATATGAGAGTTGCTGTCGATGTAATGGGGGGCGACAACGCCCCTCATGTTGAAGTAGAAGGTGCAGTAGCTGCGGCAAGAGAGTTCGGCGTGCCGGTCACTCTGGTCGGAGATGTTGACAAGGTGCAGGCGGAACTGGCTCGCCACGACTGCAAGGGACTCGATATCGCGGTGTGGCATGCCAGCGAAGTCGTCGGCATGCACGATTCCGCCTCGGATGCCGTGCGCAAGAAGAAGAACTCCTCCATCAGGGTCGCCTTCGAGCTGGTCAAGGGGGGCGAGGCGGCTGCCGTGGTCAGCGCGGGGAACTCGGGCGCCACCATGGCGGCGGGGATGTTCGTGCTGAAAAGGATGAAGGGGATCGATCGCGCCGCGATCGCCCAGCTCCTCCCCACCCCGGTCGGCAAGACCCTGGTCCTGGACGTCGGCGGCAACGTCGACTGCAAGCCGATCCACCTGGTGCAGTTCGCCGTGATGGGCGAGGTGTACGCCAGGTTCGTGATGGGGATCTCCTCGCCCCGGATCGGGCTCCTCTCCAACGGGGAGGAGGCGAGCAAGGGGAACGAACTCACCCGCGAGACCAGTGCCCTGTTGGCGGAAAAGCCGATCAACTACATAGGATACGTCGAGGGGCGTGACATCTTCAACGGCAAGGTCGACGTCGTGGTATGCGACGGCTTCGTCGGCAATGTGGTGCTGAAAACCTCCGAAGGGCTTGCCGAGGCCGTCGGCAAGATGCTCAAGGCCGAAATCAAAAGCAGCTTCCTGTCCCAGATCGGTTATCTCCTAAGCCGTAAGGCTTTCAATAATTTTAAAAAAACCGTAGACTATGCCGAGTATGGCGGAGCGCCTCTACTTGGGATCAACGGCGTGGGGATGATCTGCCACGGCGGTTCCAATCCCAAGGCGATCAAGAACGCGATCCGCTTTGCCTACGACTACGCGCTGAAGGGTGTCAACTCGCATATGGCCGAAAAGCTGCACGAGAGTTTCCCCGGAACCGTAACCGAGCGTCCGGGCGCCGAACCGCCCGACGCCGGAAAGGAGAGGGTGGCTTCATGATCCGAGCAAAGATTACCGGTACCGGCTCGTCACTTCCCGAAAAGGTGCTGACCAACTTGGACCTGGAGCGGATGGTCGACACGAGCGACGAGTGGATCGTAACCAGAACCGGCATCCGTGAGCGCCGCATCGCCTCGGAGGGGGAGTACACCTCCACCTTCGCCAGCGCCGCGGCCCTGAAGGCGCTGGAGGCGGCAGGCGTTGCCGCGGAGGAGATCGACCTGATCGTGGTGGGAACCCTCACCCCGGACTACCCCTTTCCCGCCACCGCATGCATCGTGCAGCAGGCCATCAAGGCGCCCAACGCGACCTGCTTCGACCTCTCCGCCGCCTGTTCCGGCTTCATCTATGCCCTCGCCACCGCGGAGAAGTTCATCCTGAGCGGCGCCGCCAAGAAGGCGCTGGTGATCGGCGCCGAGGTGCTCTCCCGCATCGTGGACTGGAGCGACCGCAACACCTGCCTGCTCTTCGGAGACGGTGCCGGTGCGGTCGTGCTGGAGGCGGTCGAGGGGGAAAACGGCGTCCTCTCCACCCACCTGCACAGCGACGGCAACTACTGGGATCTTTTGTACCAGAAAGGGTGCGGCAGCCGCCACCCCGCGTCTCAGCAGAACCTGGACGACCGTCTGATCTACCTGACCATGCAGGGAAACGAGGTGTTCAAGTACGCGGTGCGCGCCATGGGCGAGGTGGCCCTGGAGGCGCTCGCGGCAAACGGGCTGACCACCGATGACGTCTCGCTCTTCATCCCGCACCAGGCCAACCAGAGGATTGTCGATTCGGTCGGCAAGAGGCTCTCGCTGGGAGCGGACCGGGTCTACGTCAACCTGGACCGCTACGGCAACACCTCCGCCGCCTCCATTCCGATCGCTCTGGACGAGGCGCGCCGCGCCGGGCGCATCAAGGAAGGGGACATCGTCCTTCTCTCAGCCTTCGGCGGCGGTCTCACCTGGGGTGCCGCCGCGCTGCGCTGGTAGCGGGCACAATAGCTCCCCCCTTGAGCCGACTCTCCCCCCTTGGAAAAAGGGGGGCGGGGGGGATTTCGAGCCGGGTTGCCGGACAGGCGGAGCGAGTCCCGGGGAATCCCCCTAAATCCCCCTTTTCAAAGGGGGACTTTCATTTGAAATGAGGTATGCCATGTCAACCTATGCATTCATCTTTCCCGGCCAGGGTTCGCAGCACGCCGGGATGGGACGCGAACTGTCGGAAAATTTCAAGACCGCCCTCCGGAGTTTCGAGGAGGCGGACGACGCGCTCGGCTTCTCGCTGTCGCGGCTTTGCTTCGAGGGTCCCGAGGAGGATCTGAAGCTCACCGCGAACACCCAGCCGGCCATACTCGCCGCGAGCGTTGCGGCGCTGCGGGTGCTGAGGGAAGAATCGCCGGTAGCCCCCGCCTTCGTGGCCGGGCACTCCCTGGGCGAGTACTCGGCGCTGGTCGCCGCGGGGGCGCTCAGCTTCGCAGACGCGCTCAGGACCGTGCGGGCGCGCGGCAGTTTCATGCAGGACGCGGTGCCGGTCGGGGTGGGCGCCATGGCGGCGATCCTAGGGGTCGATCCGGAACTGCTCCAGGAGATCTGCGCCGAGGCGGCCCGGGGTGAGGTGGTCTCTCCGGCCAACTTCAACTCGCCGGGGCAGATCGTGATCGCCGGGCATGCCGCTGCGGTGAACCGCGCCATCGAGATCGCCAAGGCGCGCGGCTTCAGGAAGGCGATGCTACTGCCGGTCAGCGCACCCTTTCACTGCGCCCTGATGCAAAAGGCCGCCGAGCGGCTCTCGGACACCCTGGACGGGGTGCAGCTCCATCCGCTGACGGTCCCCGTGGTGAGCAACGTGGAGGCTAAGCCGAACGCCGACGCGGGGCGCGTCAAGCAGCTCCTCGTGGAGCAGGTCTGCTCGCCGGTGCTCTGGGATGCCTCCGTGCAGCAGATGGTGGCCGCCGGTGTCGACAATTTCGTGGAGATCGGCCCCGGCAAGGTGCTGGCGGGCCTGGTGAAGAGGATCGAGAAACAGGCCGCGACCTTCAACGTGCAGGATGCGGCCGGGGTGAAGGCCATGGCAGGGGAGGCGATATGAGCTTGGACGGACAGGTGGCGGTAATTACCGGGGCATCGCGCGGCATCGGCCGGGCCATCGCCCTGAAGCTCTCGGCGGCGGGCGCCGCCGTGGTCGTCACCGCCACCACGGTGGAGGGGGCAAAGCGGACCGCGGACGAGATCACGGCTGCGGGAGGGAAGGCGCTGGGGCTCAAGGTCGACGTCTCGGTCGCAGCCGAGGTGGAGGCGCTCATCAAGGAGGCTGTGGCCAGTTTCGGCCGCCTCGACATACTGGTGAACAACGCCGGCATCACCAAGGACGGGCTCCTGTTAAGGATGAAGGAAGCCGACTGGGACGCCGTGGTCGACGTGAACCTGAAGGGGGCCTTCAACTGCACCCGCGAGGCCGCCAAGGTGATGTCCAAGGCGCGCTACGGCAGGATCGTCAACGTCTCCTCCGTGGTGGGGGAGATGGGGAACCCGGGGCAGGCCAACTACTGCGCCTCCAAGGCGGGGATGATCGGCCTCACCAAGTCCGTGGCGAAGGAGCTCGCCCGCAGGAACGTGACGGTGAACGCGGTGGCGCCCGGATTCATCGAGACCGACATGACCCAGGAACTCTCCGAGAAGGCCAAGGAGACGCTCCAGGAGCAGATCCCGATGGGGAGGCTCGGATCGGGCGACGACGTGGCCAGCGCGGTGCTATTCCTGGTTTCCGGCGGGGCTGCCTACATCACGGGGCACGTCCTTTCCGTGAACGGCGGTATGTACATGTGATGTGTGATTCGCGTCCTTTTTATTTTTGGCGCCAAAAATACCTTTTGCAAATTCCCTTTTTCATGCTATGAAACTAGCTAGCTTGATCCAATCAAAATCGTCTGGCGCAGTAAATCAAATGGAGGTGGTATAGATGGCTTCGATCGAAAAACGCATTAAAGAGATAGTGGCAGAGCAGCTCGGTGTGGACGAGGCGCAGGTGACCAATGAGTCCTCCTTCATGGATGACCTCGGTGCGGATTCGCTTGACACAGTCGAACTGGTCATGGCCCTTGAGGAAGAATTCGAAATCGAGATCTCCGATGAGGATGCAGAGAAAATTCAGTCGGTGCAGGACGCTATTGACTACATCACCGATCACACCTAGTATCAAAGGGGGAGTTTACTTCCCCTTTTTCATGCTGGCTTCGGCCAGCCATGAAGCATCAGATTCCGAAGGAGTTTAGAGTATGAGAAGAGTTGTTGTCACGGGGGTCGGTGTAGTTTCCCCGCTTGGGACCGGAAACGGCAAGAACTGGGATGCCCTGGTGGCGGGAAAATCGGGCATCGCCCCGATCACCCGCTTCGATGCCTCCGACCTGCCGGTCAAGATCGCCGGCGAGGTGAAGGATTTTGTCGCCGAGGATTTCATCGACAAGAAAGAGATCAAGAAGATGGATCTCTTCATCCAGTACGCGCTTGCAGCGGCCGAGTTCGCCATGCAGGACTCGGGTCTGGTGATCAACGAGGAGAACGCGGAGCGGGTGGGTGTGCTGGTCGGCGCCGGACTGGGCGGGCTTCCCGCCATCGAGCGCTACCACACGGCGCTGCTCGACGGGGGGTACAAGAAGGTCTCCCCGTTCTTCATCCCGATGCTGATCATCAACCTGGCGCCCGGGCACATCTCCATCAAGTACGGGGCCAAGGGTCCCAACCTCTCCTCCGTTTCCGCCTGCGCCACCGGCACCCACTCGATCGGCGACGCCTACCACATGATCAAGCGCGGCGATGCCGACGCCATGATCGCCGGCGGCACCGAATCGACCGTGACCCCCCTCGGGATCGGCGGCTTCGCGGTGATGAAGGCGCTTTCCACCAACAACGACGACCCCTCCGGCGCCTCCAGGCCCTTCGACAAGGGGAGGGACGGCTTCGTGCTGGCCGAGGGTGCCGGCATCGTGGTGCTCGAGGAATACGAGGCGGCCAAGGCCCGCGGCGCCAAGATCTACGGCGAGGTGGTAGGCTACGGCCTGTCCGGCGACGCCTATCACCTGACCACTCCCGCCCCCGGCGGCGAGGGTGCCGCGCGCTGCATCAAGATGGCGCTCAGCACGGCCAAGGTCAACCCGGAGCAGATCGATTACATCAACGCCCACGGCACCTCGACCTCGTTCAACGACCTGTACGAGACCATGGCGATCCGCTCGGTCTTCGGCCCGCACGCCGACAAGCTGATGGTCTCCTCCACCAAGTCGATGACCGGACACCTACTGGGTGCCGCCGGCGGGATCGAGGCGGTCTTCGCGCTGATGGCGATGCAGAACTCCGTGGTACCGCCGACCATCAACTACAACGACCCCGATCCGGAATGCGACCTGGACTACGTCCCCAACACGGCGCGCGACGCCAAGGTGGAATACGCCATGAGCAACTCGTTCGGCTTCGGCGGCACCAACGCGTCGCTGCTCTTCAAGAAGGTGTAGCATGATAGTGATTGCAAGCGACCACGGCGGTCTGGAACTGAAGGAAGAGATCAAGGGGCTGCTTCTCGAGAGGGGGATCGCCTGCCAGGATCTGGGGACCTGCAGCGGCGACTCGGTGGACTACCCGGACTTCGGGCAGCTGGTGGCGCGCCGGGTTTCCGCAGGCGGCGCCGAGCGGGGGATCCTGATCTGCGGCACCGGGATCGGCATGTCGATCGTGGCCAACAAGTTTCCCGGCGTGCGTGCGGCACTGGCCACCGACGTCTTCATGGCGACCATGGCAAAGGAGCACAACAACGCCAACATCCTGGTCCTGGGCGGGCGCGTCCTGGAGAGCGCCAAGGCGCGCGAGATGGTGGCGGCCTGGCTGGAAACGGAATTCGCCGGGGGGCGGCACCAGTCGCGCCTCGACAAGATTGCGGCACTGGAGAGGGAACTGAAGCTCCAGGGCAGCTGACTCACCTATATCCTGCAGCAGCGGCATTTACGCGGCCATCGCGCACGATGCCGCTGCTGCAGGAAACGCTTATCGGCATCAACGGGACTCGCACAGTCCCGTTTTCTTTTCCATTTCGTTAATTTTAGGAGAACGACATGTCAGTACTGGAAACATTCGACCCGGCAGTGGCGGAGATCATTCGGCATGAGACCGAGCGCCAGGAATATAACCTCGAGCTGATCGCCTCGGAGAACTTCGTCTCCCCGGCAGTCCTCGAGGCACAGGGCTCCGTCCTGACCAACAAGTACGCCGAAGGGTATCCCGGCAAGCGTTACTACGGAGGGTGCCACTACGTCGACCAGGCCGAGACCCTCGCCATCGACCGCGCCAAGGAGCTCTTCGGCGCCGATCACGCCAACGTGCAGCCGCACTCGGGCTCCCAGGCCAACATGGCGGTCTACTTCTCGGTGCTGAAGCCCGGCGACACCGTGCTCGGCATGAACCTGGCCCACGGCGGGCACCTGACCCACGGCAGCCCGGTGAACTTCTCCGGCAAGCTGTTCAACATCGTCCCCTACGGGGTCACCAAGGAAAATCAGACCATCGATTACGAGGAGGCCGAGCGCCTGGCCCACGAGCACAAGCCGAAGATGATCGTGGTCGGTGCCAGCGCCTACCCGCGCATCATCGATTTCGAGGCCTTCCGCCGCATCGCCGACCAGGTCGGCGCCGTGGTCATGGTCGACATGGCCCACATCGCGGGACTGGTCGCGGCCGGTCTGCACCCGAACCCGGTGCCGCACGCCGAGTTCGTCACCACCACCACGCACAAGACCCTGCGCGGGCCGCGCGGCGGCATGATCCTGTGCCGCGAGGATTACGCCAAGACCCTCAACTCCAACATCTTCCCCGGCATCCAGGGCGGCCCGCTCATGCACGTGATAGCCGCCAAGGCGGTCGCTTTCAAGGAAGCGCTCACCCCCGAGTTCAGGGAGTACCAGGGGCAGATCGTGAAGAACGCCCAGGCGCTGGCCGCAGGACTCATGAAGCGCGGCTTCAAGCTCACCTCCGGGGGGACCGACAACCACCTGATGCTGGTCGACCTTTCCCAGACCGAGCTGACCGGCAAGGTTGCCGAGGAGGCGCTGGACCGGGCCGGGATCACCGTGAACAAGAACGGCATTCCCTTCGACACCCGCTCGCCCTTCATCACCTCCGGGATCCGGATCGGGACCCCGGCCGCGACCACGCACGGCCTGAAAGAGGCGGAGATGGAAGTCGTTGCCGGGCTGATCTCGGACGTCCTTGCCAACGTCGGGGACGAGGCGAAGATTGCCGCGGTGAAGAGCCAGGTCAACACCCTCATGAAGCGCTTCCCGCTTTACGCCGGGCGCCTCGCCTAGAGTACGGAGAGCATTAATTTTACCGCAGCCGATTGCGGGGAAAGGGGGCGATGTCAATCGCCCCCTTTCCTTTTTCAACCCGAAGCCAAACATCACTGACGGCATCCGGGAGTTCCCTCTCCCTCCGGGAGAGGGTCAGGGTGAGGGCGCTGCCATGACAGAAACTGCCGCCGCTCCCTGGAAAGTCCCTCACCCGCCCTACGGGCACCCTCTCCCCGAGGGCACTGCCATTAAGTTAAGC
>DNRQ01000059.1 GCA_003499925.1 Geobacter sp. | reverse complement strand
GCCGGAGCAGACGATGTAGATCTCCTCCGCCTTCCCTTCGCGGATCGGCATGGCGAACCCGCCGCAGACCACGTCGCCCAGGACGTCGTAGAAGACGAAGTCGAGGTCGGGGGTGTAGGCGCCGTTTTCCTCCAGGAAGTTGATGGCGGTGATGACGCCGCGGCCTGCGCAGCCGACGCCCGGCTCCGGACCGCCGGACTCTACGCACTTGACGTCGCCGTAGCCGACCTTCATGACGTCTTCGAGTTCCAGGTCCTCCACGGTGCCGAGCTCGCGTACCAGGTCCATGACCGTGTTCTGCGCCTTGGCGTGCAGGATGAGGCGGGTGGAGTCGGCCTTGGGGTCACAGCCGACGATCATGACTTTCTTGCCCATGTAGGCGAGTCCCGCCACGGTGTTCTGGGTTGTTGTGGATTTGCCGATGCCGCCCTTGCCGTAAATCGCGATCTGTCTCATTTTCCCTCTCCTTTTTTTGCCGCCCGATCCTTTTGAACCAGCGGCTGTTTGGTTTTCGAGGCCCGAAATAAAAAAGGCGCTCCGTTACTTCTCACGGTGGGCGCCTTTGCCGAAATGCTGTGCTGGAATACTTCATTGTATTCCTATTCGATTGTTGTCATTCATATAGCAGCTACCGTGCCAACTCGTAAGTCACTGAATTGAGCACAGTTTAAGGTTCGAACTGCTTTAATGAATGCGTATACCCGGGCAACTGCACAACTTTTAAGCACATGATTCGATCATCAAAGCCCGTCCTGCCGACGGAACGTTCGCAGCGAATCCCGCAGGTCGGATTAGCCCGGAGGGCGTATCCCGACCAGCAGCGCCAGTTGCACCAAGGTGGGGGGCGTCAGGTTGCAATGCGCCAATCGACCTACGCTACTTCCAGGGGAGGAGAGCGCAGTAAAGCGAGGTAAAGCGAGGTGTGGCCCTGTGGAAAAAAATCCTGACCAGCGATGATCTTCCGCTGCTAAAACTCCCTCCCCTTCAAGGGGAGGGAGGGGGTGGGGATGGGGTAGTTCCGGCGCAAAAGCACCCCCATCCCCCTCCTGACCTCCCCCTTGAAGGGGGAGGAACCTGAACAGCGGAAGATTGACGCTGATCAGAAAAAAAATTGGGGGAAACCCCCCAGGCGGTTCCCCCCACAATTCATCACAGTGATTTCGGATAGTTTTCTGAACTCAGGCGGCAGCCAATGACAGCGTCATCCGCTGATGCAGGCTCATGAGCTCCTTGGGACCGAGCGGTCCCTTCAGCCTCTGGGCAGTGCTCCTCACCTTGGAGATCAGCTGCTGCGCCTCTTCCCTGGAGACGGGAATCCCGATCTGGCGGTAACTCTCGACGATACCGTTGGTACCCGAGTGCTTTCCCGCCACGATATGCCGGGTAAGGCCGACCTCCTCGGGCGGAAAGCCCTCGTAATTTGACGGGTTCTTCAGCACGCCGTCGGTATGCAGCCCGGACTCGTGGGAGAAGACCTTCTCGCCAACCACCGCTTTCCATGCCGGCACCGTTCTGTTCGATGCCTGGCCCACCAGCCGGGAGACCGCGGCGAGGCGACGGGTATCGATGCCGACATCTATGCCGCAGGCGACCTTGAGCGCCATCACCACCTCCTCGAGTGCCGCGTTGCCGGCCCGCTCGCCAAGACCGTTCACCGTGGTGCTGATGTAGCGCGCCCCCCCCTTCACTCCGGCGAGCGCGTTCGCGGTGGCAAGCCCGAGATCGTTATGGGTATGCACCTCGATATCCAGCTCCGGCACCGCCGCCGTCAGCGCCCCCACCTTCTCGAACATGGTGAAGGGGTCGAGGATGCCGAGCGTATCGCAGAAGCGGAAGCGGTCCGCGCCGTTTTCCCGGGCGATGCGCATCAGGTCGATCAGGAACTCCGAATCGGCACGGCTGGCATCCTCGCCCCCCACGCAGACGTAGAGGCCGTGCTCCTTGGCAAAGCCGAGCGCGCGCTTCAACTGTTCCCGCACCCAGTCCCTGCTCTTGTTGATCTTGTTCTCGATCATGATGTCCGAGACGCTGAGCGAGATGTCCACAGCGGTAATGCCGCAGGATATGCTCGCCTCGATGTCCGGGATCAGCGCTCTGTTCCAGGTGATCAGCCGCGCCGACAGCCCCAGGTCGACCAGCGCCCGGATCGAGCTCCGCTCCTCCCTGCCCATGGCGGGGATGCCGCACTCAAGCTCATGAACGCCCATGGCGTCCAGATGCCTGGCGATGGAAATCTTTTCCTTCGCGCTGAAAACGACCCCAGCAGTCTGCTCGCCGTCCCGCAACGTCGTGTCGCCGATGAATACCGCTGTCTTGGATAAATCGCTCATTTTGCCTCCCCGAACCGAAAGATCCGGCTGAAAGCTGCCGGGGCATCATTGCACCGTTGTTGCAGTCACAGTCGAGAAGGGAATAGCAGGAGCTATGCCAGCGCCGGCATATTTCTCATGGAAAGATATGGAAACCTGAACAAATGCAGTAGTAGCGGCGCTGCAGGGAGTTAAAACGGGGATCGGATGAGTGGTGAGAGTAGGTTTTAGGGGGGTCGGTGTAAGACAGGTGATGCAGGTTTGGCTGGCAGCGAGGCAGGGAGGCGCTTAAATTAGCAGCAAAGTGATGATTCCCCCCTCTCCCTGGCCTCACTGCCATTAAGTTAACAGGTGGCGCCACGCAGATCACGTAGGGTGGGCCTAGCCCACCGTCGGTTGAGGTTTGGTGGGCGGGGCCCACCCTACACGTCTGAGCTTGAATTTAAGCCCCCCTCCCTTTATGGGAGGGGCTGCAACCTTTAAGCCCCCCTCCCTTTATGGGAGGGGCTGGGGGAGGGTGCATTCGCCAGCAGATGGCAGATCAGGCACTCTTCCTTGGGCGGGTGCTCCTTTGGCAGGGGAATCGAGCTCTTGCTGTGACAGGTGGCACAGATAAGCTCGCTCTCGGCCCTGCTCCTTCCCTCCTTGATGGCATCGTAGACCGTCCGGTGCCGGTCGTCGAGAGGGATGTTCTTCCCCTTCCCTCTCCCGGAGCCAAGCGACAAGACCCCGATCAGCACGGCAACAGCCGCAAGCAACAGGTAATCCCTGCCGCTAATCTTCTTCATGATGACTCCTGTTGATACAGCATTAGGTTACTTAGCCTGATGGGAAATCTTGGCCAGGAAAGTGCGGATTCTCTCGGCATTGGTGCCGACGTCGCTGATGCCGACGCGGGATACCGAGCGGATATCGAGCAGCGAACGCTCACCGGCCGGGAAGATGCGGATCACGATGTCATCCTTGAAGCCGAACCAGAAGGTGGTATCGGTAGCCTCGATCCTCCCTTCGGCAGGGACTGCAGCGACGATCTCCCAACCCATCTCGCGCGCGGTTGCCAGTGCCGACGCGAAGGCTTGATCCTTCGAGACCGGGAGCACCAGGGTCTTGATGTCCGGATATGCCTTTAGCTGCAAGGCCGCAATCATCGCCCCGCCGTGCTCGACCCTCCCCTGCCTTAAGGGGGCGATGTCGACGAAATTGGGCGGGTTGTCCAGGTCGGTGCTGATATCGTGAATGCGGGGATGGCTCTGTGCCTTCTGCTTCCAGGAATACGGCACGCCGAAAGCAAAAATCGCCAACAGAAGGGCAACCAGCGACAGGATCACCGCAGCAAGGTGCCGCTTCCGCACGGCCAGCACACCGGAAACGAGGGCGAGCAGTGCGCACCCCAGCCCGCTGTAGGCGGCAACCTTTAGGATGGAAAAACCGGTGCGAAACTGCCAAAGGTTCAGCCTGGTGCCGAAACCCGACGACAGGAGCAACAATACCGAGACGAGGGCGCATGCTGCAGCGAACAGCGGGAGCATAAGTCCGGTGCCAGTGAACGGCCGGGTGCCACGTTGCATAAGTACCCCCAAGGCAGCGCAAATCCGATATCCCCTCGCCCTCCGGGAGAGGGGCAGGGGTGAGGGCGCTGCCGTCTGCGCTGATTATCTTAATGGCAAAGGCGAGTAAATCTTCGGCACGCAGGCCTTGGCATGAGAGAGCCGAAGCGCCCTCACCCCGACCCTCTCCCGGAGGGAGAGGGAGAGTTTAACTCAAGATGTGGATAGTGTACAACTCACTTACCCTCACCTACCCCGGCACCGTTGCCGCTATCACGCCGGCGCCGTTTGGAAGTTGCAACGCTATGCGCCGCATATCGGTCGCTCCCGCAGCAGCCAGCAGGCCGAAAAGCTCGCCCTGGCTGTAGGACTGCCCCTCCGGGGTGCCAAGGAGCATGTTCAACGAAAAAAGTGCCGGGAAGAGCGGGGCATCCTTGCTGTCTTCAAGGATGAATTCCTGCACCAGTATCAGGCCCCCAGGCTCCAGCGCGGAGACGGCCTTCTTCAGAACGGTGGCGCAGCTCTTGGGCCCGATGCCGTGCAGCACGTGCGAGAGCCAGGCGACATCGAACCCGGTGGGTAGCTCCTCGCTCTCGAAGTCGCGCGCCTCGAAGCTGATCCGGTCGGAAAGCCCAAAGCGCTCCACGGTCTGCTCGGCGAAGCTGCGCGTGGTGGGGAGATCGCAGACGACTGCAGTCAAATCCGGGTTTTTCCGGCAGAAATGGACGGCATAGGTGCCGGGACCGCCTCCCAGGTCAAGCAGTCGACGGCGCCCCGACAGATCGATCTGCGGCACGATCATAGGCGCTATCTGCATGGCGAGGTTGAACATCCCCATCAGGAAACTTTCCCGGGAGGCCTCGACATCCTCGTGGGAGACGCGCTCCCGGACCGGCTCGCCGCTTTGCACCGCCTGGTCCAGCTTGGTCCAGCTTGACATCAGATGGTGGTGGTGCATGATGATGTGCCCCAGGTAGTCGGGCGAGGTCCGGCTCAGAAACCTTCCGGCAAACGGCGTCGCGGCATACCGTTCCCCCGTCTTGTCCAGAAGATCCATCGCCGCCAGTGCATCGAGGAGCATGGCAAGCCCTCGGCTGTCGCAGTTGATCCGGCTGGCGAGTTCCTGCGCCGACAGCGGTCCGGCCGATAGCGGAGTGAAGAGGTCGAGCTTGACGCCGGCGTGCAGGGCACAGGTGCTCCAGTAGCCGCCGGCCAGTTCCAGAAGTTGAGGCGGGGTCCAGGTTCGTTTTTCCAAGCTGTCCTCCTTTGATTCGCACATTTAATTGAATATGAGAAAAAAGACCGAGCCAAGTCTACCTTCCAGCAGCAACTAGTCAAGCAGATACTGGCACAACCACACCGGTTTCGGGGAGTTATAGTAATCGAAGGAGAGATCGGATGCAACTGTTCAGGTCCCTCCCCCTTCATTCAGGTCCCTCCCCCTTCAAGGGGGAGGTCAGGAGGGGGATGGGGGTGTTTTGGCACCTTGAAGGGGAGGGAGTTTTACAACGGAAGATTGACGCTAATCAGATTAAGTCAAGCGTCTACCTGCTGCTCCCTCCCTTCACCTAACAAGGGAGAGGGGGCGAGCGAGAGCGTAAAAAGAGGGCGGATTCTGCTCCGCCCTCCCGAAATCCTGCCTTCCGCTATGATGCTCACTCCTACTTGATGACGGGCGACTTTATCTCATGCTCCGGTCTGAACCTCAGCTTCTTCGCCCCGCGCCCCTCGGTGTACTTCGGCAGTTCCAGGTCTATTTTCTCCGGCACGCGCTCCCCTGCCTGCGTCAGCATCCGGCGCAACTGGGCGTCGGCCGAAGCTATGTATCTTGAGGCGTCGTTCAGGACGCGGGTGGCTTCGTCGGGGTTGTGGAAGCCGGTGGAGTTCTCGGCCCCGATGAAGACGAGGCGGTAGAATCCCTGCTCGTACCCCTCTTTGGCCTGCGCATACAGGTTCCTGTCGATCTTCCTGCCGGACGCCTCCACCTTGTTCGCCATCTCGAACAGCTTCGCTACCGCGGCGGTCGCGTATCCGGTCTTCAGGTACAAGACGATGGTGTTGTCCTGAATGGAATATACCTTGGCCCGCAGCGCATCGGGGCTCTCGGTATGGCAGGCGGCGCAGGCCGAGAGGTCGCTCTTCAGCGGACTCATGATCCGGTGGTCCGAGAGCTCCTCCCCCTGTGCCTTGATGGTCGGCATGTGGCAATCGGCGCAGGTGACCTCGGCGGCCCAGTGCGGGCTGTTGTTGGAAAAAAGCTCGTATTCGGGGTGCCGGATGAACCCCATCTTGAAGCCGGTAACGCTCTGGGTCCACTCCAGGTTTGCCGGGGAACTCTTGATCTGCTTGATGATGTTCTCGACGCTGATGTTCCCCTGCTTGCTGCCGGACCAGGGAAAGAGCACGTCTGTGGAGCGCATCTCCTTGTCCTTCGGAATGATGTAGGTCACGTGGCACTGGGCGCAGACCACGGTCTGTTTCTCCTTTGCAGTGAGCTTGGACTGGTCGACGCCGATCTCCTTCAGAGCCTTGCCCAGCGTGAACTGGCGCGCGATTCTCAGCTCCATGGTTCTGTTGTCGTGGCAATCGACACAGGCGACCCCCAGGTGCTGCTGGTCGCCCGGGAGCCTCCCCAGCACTTCCTTGTAGGGCGTGTAGAAATAGGCCGGCCCCATCTGTTCCTGCAGCATCGGGGCGTAAGGGGTTTTGCAGGTAAGGCAGGAGCCGCCGGCCTTGATGCGCCCCGGATCGACCTCCAGTTGGTCCTGCACCATGAAGTAGTGCCCGCGCGGTTCCTTGTATTCATAGCCGAAGCCCCAGCCGTTGTAGAGCAGCGCCAGGAACGGGTACTCGTCCAGCTTGTCGCGACGCTCCTCGCCGACGTCGAATCCCCGCTTGTACTTGCTTTTCCCGGCCGGGGTCGGCTCGCTGGTCAGTTTCCACTGCTTGTAATGTAGCGGATATACCTTGCCCCAGTCGGCGGGATCGATGGCACCGTCGGGAATTTGGGACGCCTTCATCTGCTCCACCTTCTTCTGGGTGCATCCGGACCAGATTGCCGTGGCCGCCACGATGGCCAGGATGGTGCATCTCCTCGCAAAATTCATCTGCATGTCGCTACCCCCTCTGCTTGGAATTTGGACCCGCGGTGGTGACGGTGACCGATGCTTGCCGATAGCGTCAGTCTAGAACATGGGAGCATGCTGTCAACCCGCTGAACCGTTCGGGGACGAACCGCTATCAGTAATCGGTCGGCAATGGGCTGGGATAGGGAGCTGCGTCGTGAACCTGGCGTTGCATCGTTGGGTTACGCGATGACGCTGCTAACCTACGGAGAGTACGGAGAGTACGGAGAGTACGGAGAGTACGGAGAGTACGGAGAGTACGGAGAGTACGGAGAGTACGGAGATGGCCTGGAGGATGGAAGTTGCTGCCATCGAGCTAGAGCAGCCGGCTCAGGGTGTCTCTGAGGGTGCCCAGCGTGTACGGCTTCTGCACGAATCCCGCCAGCCCCTTGCCGAGGAACTTTCGGGTCACCTCCTGCTCGCTGAAGCCGCTGGAGAGAACCACACGCACCAGGGGGTCGATACTGCGCAGCTCGTGGAAGGTCTCCTCGCCGCTTAGCTGCGGCATGTTGAGGTCCATCAACACGAGGGTTATCTGGTCCCCCTTGAGCCGGTACAGTTGCAGCGCCTCCCTGCCGTCCGCAGCGTTCAGGACGTCAAAGCCCAACTCGCTCAGCATCTCGGAGCCGATGGCACGGATCGTCTCCTCGTCGTCGACCAGAAGCACCGTCCCCTCCCCTCGCCATTGTTCGCAACCGGGCGCCCGACCGATCGGTAGCACGGGCTCGCCGCTGGAGGGGAAATAGACCCGAAAGCTGCTCCCTCGGCCCGGCTCCGAGTACACCTTGATGGCCCCTTTGTGCCCCCGGACTATGCCCAGGATGGCGGCCATGCCGAGCCCGCGGCCGGTGAACTTCGTGGTGAAGAAGGGCTCGAAGATCCGGCCTATCGTCTCCTGGTCCATGCCGCACCCGGTGTCGGCAACCTCCAGGAATACGTAATCCCCTTCGGGGAGCTCGTCGTTTAGCCAGGTCTCGCAGAGGTAGCCCCGGTCGCAAAACCTGCTCCCGGTCGCGATGGAAATGACGCCGCTGCGTTCCCCGATCGCCTCGGACGCGTTGATGGCGAGGTTCATGACGATCTGGCGCATTTGGGTGGGGTCCGCCACGATGCAAGGGAGTTTCTGCCCCAGGTGGCAGCGGAGCGCCGCCTTTTTCGAGATGGAGACCTCCAGCATGGCCGTCATCTCCTGCACCAGCTGGTTCAGGTCGAGCGATTCGAGCACGAAGCGCCCCTTCCCCGAGTAGGCCAGCATCTGGCGGGCGAGGTCGGCGGCCTTTTCGGCGGCCCGTTCAATCTGCTGCAGATGAGGCTCGACAGCCGAGCCCGGGGAGACGCGGTACAGCGCGAGGCTTACGTTTCCCATGATGGCCAGCAGGATGTTGTTGAAGTCGTGCGCGATGCCGCCGGCCAACACACCGAGGCTCTCCAGCTTCTGCACGTGAAGCATCTGCTGCTCGCTTTTATGACGCTTTTCCTCGGCCGACTTCAGCTCGGTCATGTCGGCGATGGTTGCCACCAGGGAGTAGCTTCTGCCGTCGGGAGCGGTGAGCCTGCGCCCGGTGATATAGCCCCAGAATTCGCTGCCGTCCTTGCGCTGGTAGCGCCGCTCGTAATGGAAACTCTCCGTCTCCCGGTCCAGCAGTTGCTGCAGGTGAAGCTGCGCGGCTTGTCTCTGCTCCGCAGGGATGTGGGAGCAGTAGGCCGACCCCAGCAGCTCTGCCATGGGGAGCCCCAGCATCTCGGCCATGCGCTGGTTGGCGAAGCTCACCACACCCGCCGGGTCCATCTGGATGATCCCAGCCTGCATCACGTCGAAAATCACCCGCAGCTTGCTTTCGTTCTCCCTGAGCGCGGCCTCGGCCTGGCGCAGGCTCTGCTCGGCACGCCTGCGCTCGGTGATGTCGCGGATGCTGCTCAGTATCGCCGGCTCGCCCCGGTAATCGATGACCCTGGTGTTGACCTCGACATGGATGGTGCCGCCGTCCTTCAGGCGATGCTCCGATTCCAGGAAAGCGGCCCCCTTCTCGAAGATCGACTCCAGGCGCTGGCCGACCCGCGCAGCATGCTCGGCGCTGCTCAGGTCGGCGAAGCTCATGGAGAGGAGCTCCACCCTGGTGAAGCCGCGCGTGCGCCAGGAGGTCTCGTTGGCATCGACGATCCTGCCGCTGCGGTCGATCACCAGCACCGAATCGCTCACCCAGTTCAGAAGCTCGGCCCGGACCGCCAGTTCCTGCTGAGCCAGCTTCCGCTCCGTGACGTCCCGGCTCGAGACCCGGTGCCCCAGGTACTGGCCCCGGGAGAAAACGGGACGGCAGGCGTGGTGCATCCAGCGCACCAGGCCGTCCCTGGTCACGATGCGGTACTCGATCGACTGGGACGGCGGCTGCTCTGCGGCACTCCCCTGCACCAGGTGCTCATGAAAGAGGTGAAGGTCCTCCGGGTGCACCAGACTCGATACCAGATCCGGATCCTCCAGGAACTCTTCCGGGCGATAGCCGGTATGCTCCAGGCAGGAAGGGGAGACGTACTTCATGGCCCCGTGCTGGTCGATCCAGTACTCCCAGTCCTGGGTCCAGTCGCAGATGGTGCGAAATTTCTCCTCGCTCTCGCGCAGCTTGTCCTGGTAGGCCGAGCGACGCCGCGAGGAAAGGGCGATCCCGGTGCTCCCTACCCCCCAGAGCAGGAGATAGCCTGCCAGCTGGTTGTTCCTGTTTCGGCTCTCCGTGGCGTAGTAGCCCGCCAGCGGAATGGAGATCGCGATGCCGCCCCGCACGTCGCCCAGCCGGTACCCCTGCTGGCCGTGGCAGTCGAGGCAGTCCTGCTCCGTCATGAAACGCGACATGAAGCGCAGGTACGGTTTGCCGTACAGTGTGGTGACCTCGGTGCGCTCCGCCCCCTCCCCCCGCTCGAAAGCGGCGAGCGCCTCCCGCTCCCAGGGGTCGGGTGCGTTGGACGGATTCAGCGGTTTTAGACTGGTGATCTTGCTGACGACGGGATTGGGGGAGGATGCCTTGAGCGATTCGAACACGATTCGGGTCATGTAGGCCGGGTTGACCAGGGTGAGTTCCTTCCCCTCTCTGGTGGTCAGGGTGCGCCGGCGGGAGTCGAGATAGGGATTTGGTGCCACCTTGTCCGCGGGGACATAGAGACCACCCATGCCGGCGGCCCAGGCCCGGTAGGAGCGGTTCAGACTGAAGTAATCGCGGGCCTCGCTCTGAGCCGACCTGATGGTGCCCAGATGCTGCAGGTGCAGGGTCAATGCGGCAAGAAGGACGATGAAGAGCGTCCATACGGCGATCATGGCCGCACCACTGGCGCACATCGTCTTTCCGAGCGAGGCTAGGCGCATCGTGCATTCCTGTACTTAAGGAGGATCCGGGAAGCTGCAGACAACTCTATCCGAAGGTGAGCCGGTTTTTCCCGGCGGACTTGCTCTGGTACATCAGGGCGTCGGCGCGCTGTATCAGCGTGGTGATCGAATCGCCATCGGTAGCGAGCGTCGCTCCGAGAGAGATGGTGACCTGCAATTTGTTCCGGTCTATCAGCAGAAACGATTTTTCCGCCAGCCTGCGCAACCGCTGTCCCATCTGCTTCAGATCGGTACCGGTGACGTTGCGTGCAATCCCTACGAACTCCTCCCCTCCCCAGCGACCGTACAGGTCGAAAGGACGCGAGTTGGCGCTGAAGGTGCCTGCGACGTACTGCAGCACGCGGTCGCCGGTGTCGTGACCGTAACGATCGTTGACCCGCTTGAAGTCGTCGATGTCCATGAACATCACACCGAACGGGACGCCGTAGCGGAGCCTCTCCTCCAGGCGAGCCTCGAGTTCGCGCTCCAGGTAGTGGCGGTTGGCGAGCTGGGTCAACCGGTCCAAAAGCGCGAGTTTTTCCAGCTCCTTGAGCCTCAGTTCGTTGTCGTTCCTGCCGCTTAGGTCGGAGAAGGCCATCACGCCGCCGATCACCTCGCCCGCATCGTCTGTCAGCGGCGTGATGTGTGCGGAGATCGGCACCCGATGCCCGTTCTTGTGATGCAGGTAGATTTCGGCGGCGCGGGCGGACCCATGTGCCATGGTGTCGGCGAGCGGGCAGCTGGCTTGGCAGATGTTGAGGCCGGCGCTGTCCAGGTGGCACAGGAGGTTGTCGGAGCAACTACTGCCGATCACCTCTTCCTGGCTGAACCCGGAGATCCGCTCGGCCGCGTGGTTCCAGTACACGATGTTCCTGCGCTGGTCCACGATGTAGAGCCCGTCAGGGAGGGTATCGATGATCTTGCGATAGGTTTCCAGGTTGTGAACCATGGCAAACGCTCCTTGATCAGGTGCTCCCTCGCAGCTGACCCACGGCCTGGCTGAGTTGCGTCTGCGCCAGCTTTGACGCGGGAAAATTACAGGCGTTGCGGCGGTTGGCGCTCCAGGGCCGGCGTCTCCCAATGAATCACTACCGCGAGTAGGCTCATTAGGAGTATAAACCGCAGCCGGGCCGATGTCAAAGGGGATAAAGGCCTGTCACACCAGCGCCTCCCTGACATTCTCGTTCAGAGATCGCATGTCGAACGGCTTCTGAGGAAGCGCCGACGATGGGAAAATCGGCTTCCAAGGCGGCTGGTGAGGAGCCGGGGGGAACCTTCGAGGCGGAGTTGGCTGGTTTAGCAGGTCCGGCAGCAGGAATTCCCATCCCGGCTTTTTATCTCATGTTGGATCTCCGAGGAAACGATACTGCAACAGCTTCTTAAGCGAACGAATATTAAACAAACAGAAGATTTGTTCAAGCTTTATTTGGGAGCAAGGCACTCTCTTTGATCAAATTTGACCTATCAGGGAATTTCGTGGCAGGAAAGGGGGGGCGATTCGGGTTGGCGTGCTTGGGCGGGTCGGCAACTCCCTCCCCTTCAAGGGGAGGGTTGGGGTGGGGATGGGGGCGCTGCCTCGGCGAGGGCGATTTTCACGGCTTCATCATAGGTGGTGAGGCTAATCGGGAGGATCTTGCGGATTTCGTTGTCGTGACAGATCACCTCGTTGCCGAGACCTTCGATGAGCGGCATGGAGATCGACGGCTTCACCGGGGTTATCAGTCCGACCCAGTAGGAGGAAAGCCTCGGGGTCAGAAACGGGACGGGAAAGATCTTGACGAACTTTTTGCTGATCCTGGCGAAACGCTCCATCATCTCCCGGTAGGACAGCATCTCGGGGCCACCGATGTCGTAGCTCTTCCCCGCTGTTCCCGGCTCCCTGAGGCAGCCGACCAGATAGCCGATGACATCGCCGACGGCTATGGGCTGGCAACGGGTCGAGACCCAGCGGGGGGTGATCATCACCGGGAGCCATTCCACCAGCGACCGGATCATCTCGAAGGACGCGCCCCCCGCGCCGATTATTACCGCGGCCCGCAGGTAGGTGGTCTGGAAGGCACCCCCCTGGAGGATCTTTGCCACTTCGAGCCGGCTTGCCAGGTGCTCGGAAAGCTGGTCTCCCTCCTCCCCCAGTCCTCCGAGGTAGATGACCCGTGTCACCGCATGCTTCTCGGCGAAGAAGACGAAGTTTTCAGCGGCCTGCCGATCGCGCTTCTCGAACCCCGTTCGGCCTCCGGACATGGCGTGCACCAGGTAATAGGCGGTCTCTATGCCGCTAAAAGCCCGGTCCAGCGTGGAGATGTCGAGCAGGTCGCCGATCACCGCCTCGGCCCCGGCAGGGATCGCTGCATCCGCTCGGCGCGTCAGGCAGCGAACCGGGATCCCTGCTCCCAGTAGCGCCGCCACCAGCCGCCTGCCGATGAACCCGGTCCCCCCGGTAACCAGAATCTTCGCCTGTTTGCCGTCCACCTTTGCCTCCCCGACCCAGATAGCGCTGAGCCGTTCACACCCCCAGGATCAGCCCCTCCAGAAGCCCGGAATCGCTCACCTTGAACCTCTGGAAGCCGAATACCCGCATGGTCAGGAGAACCACCAGGGTGCCGGCGATGATCAGGTCCTCGCGCCCCGGCTCAAGCCCGGGCACCTCGAGCCGCTGCTTCGGGGTGAGCGGCGCCAGCAGTTCGAAGATCCGCTGCACCTCGGAGAGCGGCATGGTGTGGTTGTTGACGCGCCGGTAGTCGTAGCTCTCCATACCGATCTGGATCGCGGCCAGGGTGGTGGCGGTGCCGGCGGTACCGATCAGCGTCGCCTGGCTGAAGCGCCGGCCAAGACCCTCCTGCTCCAGCTCCCCCTGGAAAATCTCCAGCTCTCGGCGGACCTTGTCCTCCATCTCGGCAACGCCGACCTTCCCCTCGGTGAGCCTCACCACGCCGATCGGCAGGCTGCGCGAGAAGAGAGGCTGGAGATCCGCGGCCAGGGTGTACTCGGTGCTCCCTCCCCCGACGTCGAAAACCGCCAGGTCACCCCCCTTCTGGTCCAGGATCGAAGCGACCCCCCTGAGGGTGAGCATAGCCTCTTCGGTGCCATCTATCACCTCCAGCCTGATGCCGGTTTCGGCCTGGACCCGCCGGCAGAAGCTGTCACCGTTGCGCGCATCGCGCACGGCGGAGGTGGCGACCGCCCTGACCCGCGACGCCCCGTGGCGGGAGATCTCGGCGGCGAACTGACCGAGCGCCGAGAGGGAGCGCTGCTGCGCCTCCTCGGAGAGTCCCCGCTCACGGGTGAAACCGCCCCCCAGCCGGGTGATGCTCCGGGTGAGCAGGATCTGGCGGTATGGTTTTTGATGGGCGATCAAAAGCCTTGCCGTGTTGGTCCCCAGGTCGATGGCGGCAACTATGTCAGTCATGGGCGATCCCTTCCCTGTGCGCGATGATGGAGTAGCTTAGCTGGGCGATCTTGGAGAAACAGGCGATCATGTCGCCGTAGAGAAGGCCGGCCACTATGTTGCACTTGCCGCTTTTCAGCCGCCGCAGGTGGGTCCTTTGCAGTTCGTCCTCAAGCTCTGCGAGCTCCCGCTTCAGCTCGGCGAGCCCCGCGGGCTCCCCTCCCTGGAGCACCCGCTCGCAGAGCGCGATCGCCTCTCCGACCTTGACGGCGAAACGCTTCAACTCGTCCATGGCCGAGCTGGAGAAACGGAGACGCTCCTCTTTCTTGCGCAGCAGGTAGTTCAGGACCGCCTCGGTTTGATCCCCGATCAGCTCGATGTCGTTCACAAGCTGCAGCATGGTCGGTATCTCGACCGCGCGCTCCAGGGAAAGCGTCTCCCTGGAGAGGGCGATCAGGAACTGGGACATGTCGCGGTGCAGCACGTCGAGCACCACCTCCTTCTTCCTGATGGCGCCGGCAAGCTTGGCGTTATAGCCTTCGAACTGCGACACCAGGTCGCCGTACATCGAGCAGGCGATGCTCCCCATCCGCCCCAGCTCGCCCCAGGCCTGCGCCAGCGCGATGGTCGGAGTCTTGATCACCCTCACGTCGATGAACCTGGGCCTCGCCTCGCTCTCGGAGCGCCGGGTGGGGAGATAGGTTTCTGCGGAGCGGGCCAGAAAGCCGATCAGCGGGAGGAAGAGCAGAGCGCTCGCCACGGTGAAGATGGTATGGGCGTTGGCAAGGTGCCGGGCGATATAGGGGCGAATTGCCCGGGTCGCCAGTTCCGGAGTTCCGGCCTCGTGCAGTGCGGCCAGGTCCCCCGGCGAAAAAAAGCTCACCCCCCGCAGAAAGAGCGGGAAGAAGGCGAGCGCCAAGGTGATGGCGACCCCGCTTATGCCGAGATAGATGACGACCGCCCTTTTGGCGGCCTGGCTGCCGCCTATCGAGGCGATCAGCGGGATCAGGGCGGCGCCCGCCACCTCGCCGATCACCATGGCGATGGCGGCGTCATAGGGGAGCACCCCCCCCGAGGCGAGTGCTATGACGATGCCGATGGTGGCGCTCCCCGACTGCACCACGAAGGTCAGCAGCGCCCCCATAAGGACCGCCATCAGCCGCATGGAGAGGAGATTTTCGTGCAGACCGGCGAAGAACGCGCTCTGCCCCAGCGGGAGGGAGGCTCCCTCCAGGATCGAGAGCCCGAAGAAGACGAGCCCCACCCCGAGCAGCAGCCCCCCCAGGTCGGAGAGCTTTCTGCTGCGGGAAAAGAGGCTCAGGAAGACGCCGATGGTGATAGCGGGAAGCGCCAGGGCGGAAACCCTGAAGGCGATGAACTGGATGGCGAGGCTCGTGCCGATGCCGGTGCCGAGCAGGACTCCCAGGGCCTGGTACAGGGAGAGCAGCCCGGCGTTGACAAAGCCGACCACGAGCACCGAGGCGGCACTTCCGGACTGCAGAAGCGAGGCGAGGCAGCTGCCGATCAGAGGGGCCGTCAGCCGATTTCCGGCGCCCCTTTCCAGGAGCCGCCTGAGACGCTGGCCGGTGACCTTCTGCAGCCCCTCGGACATGGTGCGCATGCCGAGTATGAAAAGCGCTAGACCGCCTAGCGCCTCAGTGATGTAGGACCAGGAGGTGGGAAGCATAGATGAACCAGATTGAGATTAAGGTTGAGATCAAGGTGGAGATTAAGAGTTTGGCGCCTCCTGCAGATAAAGCAGCGGGCGCCCCCCGCGGGTCACGAAAGACGCGCCTTAACCTTAATCTGTCCAAACGGAGGCAACAAGCCAAGATTTTCCCTTAATCTTAATCTTAATCTTAACCTGCTACCCAGACACCTTCTCTTTCAGCTCCTTGCCGACCTTGAAGAAGGGGAGCTTCTTCGCCTTGACCGAGATCGACTCCCCGGTCTTGGGGTTTCTCCCGGTGTAGGCCTCGTACTCCTTGACGACAAAACTCCCGAAGCCCCTGATTTCAATCCGGTCGCCGGAGAGAAGGGCGTCGGTCATCGAGGCGAAGACGGCATTGACCACCTCTTCCGCTTTTTTGAAAGAGAGGGTCTTCTTCGCAGCCAGAGATTCTATCAGTTCAGATTTGTTCATCTTGCTATCCTCCGGAATCCTTTGGGGTGCCTAGCAGCATCCTTTTAAGTATCGCTTGGTAAGATATTTCGCCTCTTCGCTGCGTCCCTGCTCATTCAGGAGCGGTACCAGCCGCTCCGCCGCGGAGCGCGCCACGCTCGGCAGTTCGAGCGCCCTGGTCCAGGCCTCGAAAGCGGCACTCTGGTTCCCTGCCGCCTCGTGCAGTTCTCCCAGGATGAACTGCGCCTGATCGGCCATGATCCCCTGCTCCATCATGTGCTTGACCGTGGCCACCGCCTCGGCAAACCGGTTGCCTCCGGCCAGCAGGTGAACCAGTGCGAGGTAGCAGGTCTGGCTGGCGGGGTTTATCGAAAGCGCCCGCTTCAGGTGGCTCTCGCACTCATGAATGTTGCCCGTTCTGAACATTATAAGTGCCAGCTCGTAAATTACAATGTCATTTTCAGAGGATACGAGCATTTTTTGCAGAATGGGAAGAGCCTCATTATCATTCCCGTCGTGGATCAGGAGGTAGGCCCGGGCAAATTCATGCCCCAATGCCGCGTAGCGGCCGGGGAGATCGCCGGGAAGCGGCTGTATCATGAGGAAAAAACGGTCCTCCTCGGAGAGGTTAGACTCGGTGATCTCCTGGGGTGCCGGATGATGGCTCCCCGCGTCCTTGCAGGAGCCGCAGGAACTCCCGCCGTGCGCCGCCTTTGCCACAGCCGGGGGTGCGGGCGAGGAGGGGGCGTGCTGCGAGAGTTTTTTAAGCCCCTCCCCTGCCATGATCCTGATGGTCTCGTCGACGGCAAGCTCGCCGGCCAGAATGAAGTGGTCGCGGGCTTTGGCAAGCTCACCGGCACGCAGCGAACTCTCACCCTCCTGCAGGTTCAGCTCGCCGAGCCGGTTTCCGGCCCGGTCCAGCCCGGCCTGGATCTCGCCCTGGTCGGCAGCGGCCTCCGCCGGGCAGCGTTTGAGCGCCTCCTGGAAATCGATGCGCGCGTCCGCATAGCGCTCGGCTGCCAGGTGTTTGCCGCCCTGGGTCAGGTAATGACGGTGATCCTTCTTGAACAATTTGCCGAAGAACATGCGACTCTCCTAGAGACGTGAAAGGTGAAGAGTGAAAGGTGAAATAACATCTTCGCTGTAAATTCCCCTCCCCCAGGGGGCAGGATTCAAAGTCCCTCCCCCTTCAAGGGAGTCAGGATTCAAAGTCCCTCCACCTTGAAGGGAGTCAGGATTCAAAGTCCCTCCCCCTTCAAGGGAGTCAGGATTCAAAGTCCCTCCCCCTTCAAGGGGGAGGTCAGGAGGGGGATGGGGTTGCAGATCGCGGGCGGCATTCCCCCATCCCCACCCCTCCCTCCCCTTGAAGGGGAGGGAGGGAGTTAACGGCGTATCAATTCCGTTACGCTCTCCAGATGGTAGGTCTGGGGAAACATGTCGACCGGCTGCGAGCGTGTCACCCGGTAGCCCCTGTCGCAGAGGAGGGCAAGGTCGCGGGAAAGGGTCGCCGAGTCGCAGGATACGTAGATGATCTTTTCCGCCTCAAGCTGCGCGATTTCGCCGGCCGCCTCGGCGCCGCCCCGGGGAGGGTCGAGGATCACCAGGTCGAAGCGCTCCCCCTGCTGCGCGAAGCGTCTGACCGCAAGCGAGGCGTCGCTCACCTGGAAGAAGGCGTTGGAGACGCCGTTGGCAGCCGCGTTTGCCACGGCGTCCTCGATCGAGGGGGCATAACCCTCCACCCCGATCAGTTCCGCGACATAAGGGGCGATCGGCACCGAGATGTTGCCGTTACCGCAGTACAGATCGAGCACCCGCTCAGCCCCGGTAAAACCGCCCCACTGCCAGACGGTCCGGATCAGCTCGAGGTTTTGCAGGTAGTTCACCTGGGAAAAGCCCCCCCTGCCGAAACGAAGCGTCATCTCTCGGGAGCCCGTCACCCCATCCCCCTCCCGGCCTCCCCCCTGGCTCGTCAGCCGCAGCCCCGGCGAAGGCTCAAGGGGGAGGTGCCCCGGCGTCCCCTCCCCTTCAAGGGAAAGGTGCCCCGGCGTCCTTTCCCCTTGAAGGGAAAGGTGCCCCAGCGTCCCCTCCCCTTCAAGGGGAGGGACAGGGTGGGGATGGGGGCCCGCGAACAGCCCCGCCGGGATGCGGTAGCTTAGGGAATCGACCCCGAAGATCCGCTCGATGCGCGCCTTGGCGCCGCTTCTCAGGAAAAGCCCGCTGACCGAGGGGAGCCCGGAGCGAGCCGCCAGGAGACGCTCCGTGAGCTTCGCCGGGCTTTTGCCGGTAAAGTGCACGATGGCGATGCCCTGGGCATCGTCGCCTATGGCGAGATCGATCTGGGGGATCGACTCCAGGTCGGGAAGCCGCCCCAGCAGGGCGCGAAATTCCTCGCTGATCCGGTTCAGAAGCGGATCGGCGATGGCGCATCCGACCCCGCCGATATCGATCACGTCGTGAGAACCGGTCCTGAAGAAGCCAAATGCCGGGGCACCCTTTGTCCTTCCAAGTTTCAGCTGAATCCTGGAGCGGTAGCCGTACTGTTTCACGGAGCCTGCCACCGGCAAAAGATGGTCGGCCTGCAGACGCCCGATACGGCTTAGGGTGTCTGCGAAGATCTCACCCTTCTGCTTCAACTGCTCCTGGTAGGGGAGATGCTGCCAGTTGCACCCTCCGCAGACCCCGAAAAATGGGCAGGGCGGGACGACACGAAGCGGCGAAGGGCTCTCCAGTTCCAGCAGTTCCCCTTCCATATAGGAGCGCTTCTCCTTGACGACCCGGATGCGCGCCTGGTCCCCCGGAGCGGTATATGGCACGAAACACGCCTTCCCCTGCACCCGGCCCAAACCGGCCCCTCCGTTGCACATCTTCTCTATGGTGACTGAAGCCTCACCCATTGGAGCGCAACGGCACGTAGGCTTTCGCCTTGCCGAGGACCCGGTTCAATTCCGACTGCACGAACCTCTTGGGAAACGCCTCGCTCTCGAAGTAGCTGAGCGAGTGATCGACGAACTGCCGGATCACCTTTTCCACGGCATTGGAGGTCTCAAGGGTCGGAACCCCCTGATGTTCGATCTCTTTAAGGTAGTGCACCGCGGCACCCAAAAATTTCAGAGCCGATTCATAGGAGCTGGCATCGTCGAACAGATCCGCGCTGAGCGGCACTTCAAAGCTTATCTTGACCCGTACCTGGTGATAGTCGCCGAAATAGCGGCGGGTGGCATCGTAGAATCGAACGGTGAGTCCGTTGGAAAGCGGGATCTCCCTGACTAGGTTTTTCATAAATTGCGTTACTCCTCTGGAAATACACGCTATTTCTAGCATTATCTGGCAATTGTGTAAATAGGGATGATACAGGAGTGGAAATGGGTGGCCTGCGCGTAAAACCAGCTTGCTTTTTTCACGAAATATTTGTAAAGTCACAGATTGTTATGAAAAGAAGCCGCCGAACCGGCCAGGAGTTAAAATGAGCAAGGAAGAAGCAATCGAAGTAGAGGGAACGGTTATCGAACCGCTTCCGAATGCGATGTTCAAGGTCAAGCTGGAAAACGACCACATGGTGCTGGCACACATCTCCGGCAAGATGAGGAAGTTCTTCATAAAGATACTGCCCGGAGACAAGGTCACCGTCGAGCTCTCCCCCTATGACCTGAGCCGCGGCCGCATCACCTATCGCGCCAAGTAGCCCCCACGAAGTCACCGGCGTAAATCCAGCCCTCCTTCGATCCGCGTACCAGCACTCAAAATGGATCCCATGGACCAGACAGGCGCAGTTGCGTGCGGCCTGAGAATTGCGTCAAATATTTAAAATCCCTAACAATTCAACCGTCACGAGAAGGAACAGCCTATGTATACTGCAGCCGATCTGAGAAAAGGACTGAAGATCGCCATCGACAACGAGCCCTACATCATCACCGCCTTCGACTTTGCCAAGCCGGGCAAGGGTCAGGCACTGTACCGCACCAAGCTCAAGAACATGATAACGGGCTCCACCCTGGACCGGACCTACCGTTCCGGGGAGACCTTCGAGCCGGCGAACCTGGAAGATCGGAAGATGCAGTACCTCTACAAAGAGGACGACCACTACTGCTTCATGGACAACGACACCTTCGAGCAGATCCACATCAATGAAGCTGCCATGGGCGACGCCAAGAACTACCTGATCGACAACCTTGCCGTGGACGTGCTGATCTTCAGGGAGAAGGCGATCGGCGTGGACGTCCCCAACTTCGTCAACCTGCGCGTCGTGCAGACCGACCCCTGGGTTAAGGGGGACACCTCCGGCTCCGATTCCAAGCCGGCCACGCTCGAGACGGGCTACGTGCTCCGCGTCCCCCCCTTCATCGAGGAGGGAGAGCTGATCACCATCGACACCCGCACCGGCGAGTACTCCACCAGGGTCAAGGGGTAGCGATG
>DNRQ01000052.1:25995-36156 GCA_003499925.1 Geobacter sp. | reverse complement strand
ATGGTGGAGAGCATGCGCCGCTTCGCCATGCCGCAGGAAAAAAACGACCAGATCCCCCAGAAACCGGCTGCCCCGGAGGGTGAGGGGGCGTGACCCCCGCTTCCCCACAACGGGCGAAGGGGCAACTGCCGAACCGCAATTCAACCGACCTCCCGCCGCTCTTTCTCCCTTGCGAGGGGGGGAGCCGGCCGGCCGGATCGGGCCGCACCACATGAGGTGAGACTTCCTTGGCAAAACGCTGCTTTTTGATGGTAAACCCTACCTCCGGAACCTTTTCCCAGAGCAAGATCGACCGGATCATGGTATCCCTCAGCCAAAGCGGGATGGAGCCGGTCCTCCTCAAGACCGGGAGTCCTCTGGACCCGATGCTTTTCGCTTCACGCATCTGCGCCGGCGAGCCGGATCCGCTCATCGTGGTGGCGGGGGGCGACGGGACCGTGAACGGAGTGCTGAACGGCCTGGAGCCGGGCGTCGCCACACTCGCCGTGATCCCGCTCGGGACCTCGAACGTGCTGGCGCGGGAGCTGAAGATCTGCAGCGTCGACGACGCCCTGGGGCGCCTGGCCGGCGGCAAAACGCGCACGGCATCGGTGGGCGAGCTTTTCTGCGCCGGGCAGAAGAAGCGCTTTCTGCTCATGGCGGGGATCGGTGTCGACGGCGCCGTGGTCCGGGGCGTGCGGCTTAGCGAAAAGAGGAGGATCGGCAAGGGGGCCTATCTGCTTTCCGCAATGCGCCTGCTCTTCGCCTGGGACCGCAACCGGCTGCAGGTGGCCGGTGCAGGGAAGACCCTTTCCTGTCACAGCGTCATCGTCTGCAACGCGGCCAAATACGGCGGCGATTTCTCGCTGGCGCCGGAGGCCGACCTGTTCAGCCCCGGATTCCAGGTGCTCTGCATCAATGGGGGGCGTCTCACCTACCTGAAGCTCGCCCTGCTGCTGGCCTTGGGGCGCGCGGCCTGCAGCCGGTCCGTCGCCAGGTTCGGTGCGAGCGAGCTGCTGGTATCCGGGACCAAGGCGGTCCAGCTCGATGGTGATTATTTCGGCGACGGACCGCTGCGCCTCAGGTCGATCCCCGACTTCGTGCGCCTGATCGTTTGACGACGGTCCCCCCCCCTCTTCCCCTCTTTAGCCCTTGACAAAGCGCTGATAGTATCGGATTAATGTGCAAAAACAGCCTGTACGGCCGCCCATGCTAAAGCGCACGCAGGCCGTTTGCCACAGGAAGACAGGATCGTTAATGCAAGGGGGGCGCCATGACAAAAGCCAAGATTCTGCTGGTGGACGATACCAGGCTCGTGCTGGAACTGGAGAGGAGCTTTCTGAAGCTCTCCCACGTGGATGTGCTCACCGCAAACAACGGCGCCGAGGCGCTGGAGTCGATCCGCAAGGATCCCCCCGACCTCATCTTCATGGACATGCACATGCCGGTTCTGGACGGCATCGCCTGCTGCACGCAGCTGAAGGCGGATCCTTTCCTGTGCGGCATACCGGTGGTCATGCTGACCACGGCGGGGAGGGACGGAGACCGGGAGCGCGCCGCCAAGGCCGGGTGCGACGACTTCCTCACCAAGCCGATCGACCGCCGCGAGTTCCTGGAGATGGCACGCAAGTATACCGAGGATGTGGACCGGCGGGAGCTGCGGATCCCCTGCCTGATCCCGGTGCTCTTCCTGCTTGGCAGAAGCCCGGTCTCGGCCCATGCCCTCGATATAAGCGACGGCGGCCTCTTCCTCGCCAGCTTGGAGCAGGTGCAGGAAGATAGGGCGATCAAGCTGGCGCTCTACCTTCCGGCGCTGAAACCGGTTCTGATGGAGGTGTCCGGCAGGGTCGCCTGGGTCAACGAGGAGGGGAATCGGCTCAACTCCAGCCTTCCTCCCGGATTCGGCGTGGAGTTCCAGAGCATGGAGGAGCACGAAGTTGCGCTGCTGAAATCGTTTCTCGACGCAGAGGCTCTGATCCGCTCCGGCCACGGCGCACGATTCTAGAGCTACTGCTTCAACCGCGCGTGGCTCTTGCGTCTACCTTAATCTTAATCTTAATCTTGATCTTAATCTTAATCTTGATCTTAATCTTAATCTTAATCTTAATCTTAATCTTAATCTTAATCTTAATCTTAATCTTAATCTTAATCTTAATCTTAATCTTAATCTTAATCGGATAGAATCAGCGTCAGTCGAAACCAGGCCCAGACCAGCCCCGCCGTGACCCAGTTCCCCACCCGGTTGTCGATGAGCCGCGCCAGGAAACGGTCGTGGAGCGCCAGAAATATCCCCCCCCCTGCTTCCCCTTTCCCGAAATAGAGATCCAGGAAAAAAGGTATCTGCCAGGCGTTTGATCGGACGTAGGCCCCGGTCTGGTACCAAAGCCGCCTCCTTTCCGCGCGCGGCAGCGCGGCGATCCCCTCTCTCAGCGGAACCAGAAACGGTCCGAGCCTCAGCCTCCTGGCGGCGTGCTGGCTCCGGTAGCTCTCCCTGAGCGACTGGAGCAGCCCCAGGTGGCCGATGGCGGCGAGGTCCATCAGGATGGCGTTCAGGGTCTGTCTGGGGAGGAGCCCCTCGCCCAGGAAACGGCGGGGCGAGGTCTTGATGCGTGAGGGGAGCAGCAGCCATGTTCCGCTCTGCCGGATCCGCTCGGCCAGGAAGGTGTCCTCCATGAGCGGGAGCGTGGTGTCGAAGGGGCCGATCTCGGCGAAAAAATCGGCGCCGATCAGGAAGCCCTGGTCGCCGTGGGTGCAACCCGGGCGGTCCAGTCTCGCCTTGGCGCCGTAGAAGCGGTAGGGGAGGGGGGGCTCCGTTTCGAAGTGGAACTCAAGGGCGAAGTGTCCGGCAACCCTGGCATTTCCTCCCCGGGCCCCGGCCGCCAGCGCGTCCAGCCCCTTTCGAAACGAGAGCGGGTCGGGGAAGCTTGAATCGATATGCAGGAAGAGGAGCTTTTCCGCGCGGGCAACGCCTGCGGCGAGGTTCATCTGCCCCCCCCTTCCTCTGGCCCCCTCGATCACCCGGACCGGGAAGGGAAGCCCCGCCGAAATCCTGGTTGCTTGAGCGACGCTGTCGTCGTCCGAGCCTCCGTCCGAGATGATCAGCTCCATCCGGACTTCCCGCTGCAGCGCCAGGGCGCCCAGGAAGGGGGCTATGTTGGTCTCCTCGTTGATAACCGGCACGATGACCGAGAGTTCGGGGCGCTGCTCAAAGGACAAGGCTGTCCGCCTTTTGCACCAGGTTCGGCAGGTCCGGCTTGGTCAGGATGTCGCTCGCGCCGAGGCTTTTCCACTTCGACTTGTTGTCGTCGCTGGCCAGCGAGGAGAAGATCACCACCGGGATCTGGTCCAGCGCCCCCTCCTTCCTGATCAGCGAGGTGAGGTGCAGCCCGTCCATGCGCGGCATCTCGATGTCGGTGATGATCAGGTTCAGCAGGTCGGAGAGGGCGGCGCTGCCGTCGGCGCATCGCTCGCGGATGGCATTCACCTGGTCCCACGCCTCCTCGCCGTTTTCCGCCTCCAGCACGTTGTATCCGGCCAGGCGCAGCGATCCGCAGATGGTGTTGCGGATGAATTTGGAATCGTCGGCGACCAGGATGGTCTTCTCGCTGCGGTTCAGCGTCGAGTGTGCCGCCATCAGCTCGTCGCTCGGGGTGGAAAGCGCCTCGGCCGAGCAGAGCTCCGCTATGATCTTTTCGAAGTCGAGGATCAGTATGATGCGGTCCTCCATCTTCACGACCCCGGTTATATTGGCGTCGTGTATCGCCTTGACCGGCGGTTCCACGTTTTCCCACGATATGCGGTAGATGCGGGAGACGGAGTGGACCAGGATGCCGACCACGATCCTGTTGAATTCGAGGACGATGACGCGGTCCGCGGCGATACCGTCGGTGTTCTTGTTGAGCGACTGGGACAGGTCGATCAGCGTGATCACCTGGTCCCGCAGCTTGATCATGCCGCTTACGGCGGGATGCGAGTTGATCACCTTGCGCAGGTTGGGGAGCCGGATGATCTCCCTGACCTTGGCCACGTTGACGCCGAAATAGCAGGGAACAATGTTACCCTTGCCGTCGCACTCGTCAATCCTGAATTCCACGATCTCGAGTTCGTTGGTGCCGCTTTCCAAAAGGATTTTTTTCTTCGGTTCCATACACCCCCCCGTGCTGTTTTTGCCGACCAATTGTATTTACATCGGCAATCATGACAAAAGCATGAGGCAAATCTGCTTCTTCCCCCATCCCCACCCCGACCCTCCCCTTGAAGGGGAGGGAGGTTGAGTGGAAGGAGGTTGTTGTAGCGAAAGGTGGAATCTTATCCTGCGGAGTCGCGCCGGACGTCGACCCGGTTGTCGTAGAAGGTGCTTCCGCCGCCCAGGTCGGTGAGGCGCTGCGAGGTGAGCGCGTTGACGGAGCGGCTCCCGGGGGCAAAGGCGAGCCACCAGACACCTTCGGCAACCACCACGCCGCCTGGGACCTTTTCCGTCACGCTCAACAGGAAGGTCACCTCCCCGAGCTCGTTCCAGGCGACCACACGCTCGCCGTCGCCAAGCCCCCTTTCCCCGGCGTCGGCCGGATTCATCTTTAGGCGCATCCCCCCCTGCTTTTGGCGCAGATCCTCCTGCTCGTAGAACGAGGCGTTCAGCGCGAACGGGTTTGGCGCCGTCATGAGCCTGAAGGGGAGGGTGCCGTGCTCCTCATGGGTGGGAAGATAGCGAGGCAGGGGGATGGCGAGCCTTTCGTTGAGGATCTCGATCTTTCCCGAAGGGGTATGGTAGCCTTCCCGGTCGATGTTGAGCTCGACGGCCCGCCCGCTCCGGAAAGCGGCCAGATCGATCCCCTGCCGCATCGGGGAGGGGACGGCCAGGAGCCGGTCTATCATCTGATCGGCGCTCAGGGTGAAGATCTCCTCCTGGAACCCGAGCGCCGCTGCCAAAAGTGCGAAGAGCTGCCAGTTCGACCTGCTCTCCCCCACCGGCTCGATGGCGGCCTGGGCGCGCTGGATGCAGTAGGTGCCGTAGGAGCGGTAGATGTCGCTGTGCTCAAGCGACGAGGTGGCGGGGAGCACCAGGTCCGCGTAGCGCGCGGTATCGGTCAGGAAGCGCTCGTGCACCACGGTGAAGAGATCCTCCCGCGCGAGACCCTTCAGCACGGCGTTCTGGTCCGGGGTGACCGCCGCCGGGTTCGAGTGGTAGACGTAGAGTCCCATGACGGGCGGATCGGCAAGCCCGTTCAGGGCGTGCCCCAGCCGGTTCATGTTGATCAGGCGGGTCGGGCCCTGCATCAGGTCCTCCCGAAGCAGCATTCCCGTGGCGAAGGCCGCGCCGGTGGAGGTGTCCGGGAACAAGCCGCCTCCCTCCTTGCCGTAGGCACCGACCAGTGCCGGGAGGCAGCAGATGCACCTGACCGTCATGGCGCCGTTGCCGTAGCGCGACAGTGCGCTCCCCAGGCGTATGAAGGGTGCCCGGGCGGCGCCGTAGGCCTTGGCCATCAGCTCGATGGTCTCGACCGGAAGCCCGGTGAGGCGCGAGGTCTCAAGCGGGGTGTAATCCGGCAGCACCTCCCGCTGCAACTCGGGAAAACCCTGCACCTGCGCCGCGATGAAGGGGGCGTCGGTGAGGCCGTCGCGCGCCAGGATGTGCATCAGGCCGAGCGCCAGGGCTCCGTCGCTGCCGGGGCGGACCAGGAAGGTCCGGTCCGCGGCCCCCGCGGTAGGTGTCCGGTAGGTGTCGATGAGCCAGACCTCGCCCCCCTTTCGTTTGACCTCCTTCACGGCGTTGAGGAAATGGATGCTGGTCGCGGCCGCGTTGATGCCCCAGAGGATCAGGAGGTCGCTTTTGCCGGCGCTGTCCGGGTGCGGCGTCGCGGTCTGCCCCATGACCGCCTGCCAACCGGCGCCTTTTGCCGGCGAGCAGATGGTGCGGTCCAGCCGGGAGGCGCCCAGCCGGTGGAAGAACGGGTGCCCGGCGTTTCTCTGGATCACACCCATGGTGCCGGCGTAGGAATAGGGGAGGATCGCCTGCGCCCCGTATTTCGCGATGATCTCGCGCCAGCGCTCGGCGATGGTGGCGATCGCCTGATCCCAGGAGATGGGGGCGAACTCGCCGGCCCCCTTGGGACCGGTTCTGAGCAGGGGCGTGCTGAGCCTGAGAGGGGAGTGGACGCTTTTTTCGTAGTGCAGCATCTTCGGGCAGAGGGTGCCGCGGGAGAAGGGATGCTGCGGATCCCCCTGCACCCCGATCGCCTTCCCCTGATCCACCTGCACCAGCATGCCGCAGGTGTCGGGACAGTCGAACGGGCAGACGGATCTCTTGGTAACGGTGCTCATCGCTATATCTCCTTCACTCTCCGGAGGGAGGGTTTCTTGCCTCTTAATCAAGCTCCTTTTGTATGTGTTTTATGCAGTTTGAGCAATACAAATCTGGATGCTGCCGATTCCCCCCTCTCCCTGCCCCTCTCCCACCAGGGGCACTGCCATTAGGTTACCCGATTAGCGTCAATCTNNGCGGAAGATCAGCGCTAATCAGGGGTAAGTTTTGCCTCGTTCCCAAGCTCCAGCTTTTGCCTCGTTCCCAAGCTCCAGCTTTTGCCTCGTTCCCAAGCTCCAGCTTGGGAACGTAAGGAGTACGCGAAGCTCCGCTTCGCCAAAAGCTGGGCGGAGGCACCCCACCTGTCTCCCCGTCGCCATTTTCCTTTTCTATTGGCACCGATCCTGCTATAAACCCGGCATGGAAAAGGAGATCAAAACGGTAAGGCTGCGCGAGATCGCGGCGACCTTCTTCATGATCGGGGCCACCGGCTTTGGCGGCGGCATGGCGATCGTCGCGCTCATCGAGCGGCGCTGCGTGCATGACAAGGGGTGGCTCGGGCAAAACGAGTTCATGCACGGCCTCGCCTTCGGCCAGATCCTGGGACCTTTTTCCCTCAACACCAGCACCTTCGTCGGATACTATCTGCGCGGCACGCCAGGCGGGCTGGTGGCTGCCGCCTCGTTCATCGCACCTTCCTTCCTGATGGTTTCCGCGCTGAGCCTGCTCTACTTCCGCTTTCACGAGCTCCCGGAACTGAAATCGGCGCTATTGGGCTCAAACCCGGTGGTGATCGCCCTGATCGTGGTGGCCGGCATCGGCATGGCGAGAAGAAAGGCTGCCCGGCTGGAAGCTGCCACAGTTGCGGTCATCGCCTTCGCCGCCTCTACGCTGTTCGGGACGAGCGCACTCACGGTGCTGGTGATCGCCGGCTGCTGGGGACTCTGGAAAGGGTGGCGTACGGGGAGGCTCGGCTGATGGTAGGGATGCTCAAGCTGGCTTGGGTCTTTCTCAAGATCGGGGTGATCTTCTTCGGGGGCGGTTACGTGCTGATACCGCTTCTGCACCGCATCCTGGTGGACCAGATGCAGTGGCTTACCCTGAAGGAGTTCCTGGACGGCGTGGCGCTCTCCCAGCTCACCCCCGGTCCGCTCGCCATGCTCGCCACCTTCGCAGGCTACAAGGGGGCGGGGCTTCTGGGGGCGCTGGTCGCAACGGTCTGCATATTTCTCCCCGGCACGGCCCTGATGCTTTTCATCTCAAGCCGTTACGAGAGGTTTCGCAGGATCGAGGCGGTGAACCACTTTCTGGACGGCATCCTTCCCGCAGTGGTGGGGCTGGTCTTCGCAGCGGCCTTCAACCTCGGTCGGACCTCCCTTACCAGCGCCCGTGATTTCATCCTGCTGGGCGCGGGCTTCGCGCTGCTCCAGTTCACGGCCATAGCGCCTATGGCCGTGATCCTGGGAGCCGCCGTCGTAGGCCTGCTGCTGCATTTCAGCTGAAGCCGGCACTTGTAGAGAGAGTTCGCGCGCGGTTGCCGGCTAATTCCTGAGACGGGGGCGCGCAGTTGGCGGCTACTTCTTGTGACACTTCGCGCAGTTGCCGGCCGACTTGAAGGCCCTCTTGCCGTCGTGGCATGCGCCGCAGAATTTGCCGGCGTTGATGTCCGCCATCTTCATCACCGTGGACCCTTTTTTCATCTTGAAGATCTTGGAATGGCACTCGTTGCATTTGAGCCCCTTGCCGGCGTGGTCGTCTCCCTTGAAGGTGACCTTGCCCATCGAGGTGTTCCACTCCACGCTCTTGCCGGCGGAGACCGCCATGGCCTGCGCCGCTGCCAGCACTACGATAAGAGCTGCCGCCGTTGCCAGTTTTTTCATAATTCTCCTTTTCCTGCCGATATTTCTAATGAAGTCTGTATCTGATAGCACAGCCTGGTTGAATGTCAAGGGAGCTCCGAACCCCGGCCCGGGCCCAAAGCACCCTTATAGCTGCGCCAATCCTTGCAATTTTGCCCGGTTGCAGTTTAATGTGATAGCAGCAGCTGCCCCTTAATAAAGTTCGCCATGGATGGAAGCGCATGCAGGATGATTATTACGCCGCATACAGGGAGTATCTCCGGGAGGGGATGCGGATAGAGATAGGGATTCCGCTCTCCGGAGGCGGCATCTTTCGGGACTGGGCCATCATCAGCGAGTCCGGTGGGGACGAACTGCTGGTGCAGATTTCCCGGGACGTGCTCCCTGCCAACGTGCGGATCGATGTCGGCTCCATCCTTGACGTGAGCGTCTGGATCAACAAGGAAGTCTACACCTGCAGCGGCATCGTGACCGACAAGCAAGGCGGGAGAGTGCTGCGGATCCGGCTCTTCGGCAGCTTCACCTTGCGGGAGCGACGCCAGTTTTTCCGGATCAGACTCAACCTGCGGATGAAGTACGCGCTGATACACGACGGCAACAGGACCGACGTCGAGAAGGACTGGGAGCGCCGCAGGGACGTGGAGCACATGAAGTTCCAGGGTTATGACGACTTTGTGATAGCCGCGCAGGGCGCCCGCTACCGTCCCTCCATAAAGCTCGACTGGTACGAGATGCTCTGGGCCGAGGTAAATCTCGGGGGAGGCGGGATCTGCATCAACCTGCCGGAACCCGTGCAGCCGGAACAGCTTTTGAACCTCGAGATCCACCTGCCGCTTACTCCTGCGCGGCAGATCCAGGCCGTGGCGCAGGTCATTCACGTGATGAAGCCGAGGGTGCAACCGGGAGGGGGCGCCTTGTTCCCGGCAGGTATGCAGTTTGCCTTCCTGGACGAGCGGGACCGGGATCTGCTCTTTCGGCACATATCGGTGACGCAGATAGACCACCTGCGCCTGATGGCCGACCGGCGCGATCCCCCTGAGCAGCAGCCGCCGGCAGGCGAAACGGCGATGTGGCAGCAGGTCGTGCTAAAGGCTCTGTGGATGCTCCTCTTCCTGATCATGGCCTACTATCTCGCCAGGTATTTCATTGAGTACCGGCAGGCGGGTCCATCAGGCGAGATACAGAGAATCTATGAAAAGTCGATCAGGCAGTACCGTCACCAAGGGCAATGAAGGAGGGCGACTCTGGATACGGCCACAGATGAGCCGCCCTGCAGCACCGATCATTGACGCTGTCGCCGGTTGGCCGGTCAGCAGTTGCCTTGGCGGGGAAACTGGTCTATCATGGCGGCTCGCCGAACCGATCTCCATGTCAGTCAAGGAGGGAAAATGACAGTCAGAATGACCTTTGTACTGCTGGCTCTTCTCATGTGTAGCGGCATCTCTCATGGCAAGGAGGATAGGTGGAGCAACTTTGCCGAGGACGGCGATTTAAAGTACTACCTCGATCAGAAGTCGATCGTCCCGCTCCCCAACAGCGTCTATATCTTCTGGGTGAAGTCCGTTGCCAAGGACAAGAATTATTTCAAGGCAGAGTACAACCTGAACAACCTTTCCTACATACTGACAAACTACGAGCTGGACTGCGCCTTCTCAAGCTATAGGATCCGCGGCACCATCATGTTCGACAAGAACAGAAGGGAACTCAACAAGAGCGTTTCCGACGGCCCTGATTCGATGTTTGAGCCGGTACCGCCCGAGTCGGTGCTGGAACTGGTGCAGGATGAGATCTGCGTCAAGGAAGAGAGCGCCGACCTCCCCGAGACCGACGAGCCGTTGCCCGCCGCGCCGATCGCAGTCACTTTGCCGCTGGAATCGGCGGCAGCTGAGGACCCGGCACAAGCAGAGCCGCCGTCGATACAGTGACGACCGGCACCCCCTGGGCGGGACAGTTCCTGTTCCCCCGCGGAAGAGTCCCTCTCCCCTGGTGGGCATTACCAGTGCTAATCTTCCGCACACTGCG
>DNRQ01000052.1:0-25957 GCA_003499925.1 Geobacter sp. | reverse complement strand
AGTGCCCCCCGGCCCCTCCCATCAAGGGAGGGGGAGACAACAGCAGAACCTTACCTTAATGGCAGTGCCCCTGGTGGGAGAGGGTTAGGGAGAAGGGGGATCCCGGCCGATCTGAATTGCCACCCACCCATCCACTTCTCCTCAGCATTAATTCGCAACTAAAGGCAACTGAAGGCAACTAAAGGAAGTGTAAAGATGACCAACATGATAAGCGCCGAAGGCCGCAGGCGGCTGCAGGAGCGCTACGACCTCCTTTGGGAAACCGAGAGACCGCGCATGGTCAAGAACATGGCCGAGGCGGCAGCCGAAGGCGACCGCTCGGAAAATGCGGAATATATCTATTCGAAGAAGAGGCTTCGCGAGATCGACCGGGAATTGAAGCATCTGGGAGACCGGCTCAAGGTGCTGAAGGTCGTTTACCCGCCGCTCAATCCCACCTCAGTCAGTTTCGGCTGCTGGGTAACCTACGAGGACGAGAACGGCGAAGAGCGCTGCTACCAACTGGTCGGCCCGGACGAATTCGACGTCAGTATCGGGCGGATCAGCGTCGATTCCCCGGTCGGTAAGGCATTGCTAGGTCGAAAGGTCGACGACGAGATCACCATCAAGCGTCCCGCCGGCGATCTCACCGTCACCATCCTTGCCGTCACCTCCAGCAAACCCGCCAAGTGATCCATCAACCGCTGCGAACTCTCATCCTTGTTGCCATTTTATCCTCCGCTGCAGCCTTCCCCCCCACTCCCCTCGCCCTCCGGGAGAGGGGCAGGGGTGAGGGCGGTGCCTAAGGCGATGAGCCGCTGCTCCCCGCCGACTCTATCCTGCCGAATAACAAGCTGCTAACCTTGCACAGCCGACCCGGCATTCAACTTTCCTGACTGCAGCATCCAATCCCGCACCTGTCTTAGAATGAGGCTTTGCTGTATTGGTAATTTAAAATTCTAGATATTTGAAAATGATTAATAAAGCTTGTTTACCTGCCGATGAGAAACATCAGAATGTCTTGGAGTCCAAACTACAGCTCGATGTCGAACTGACTGCCGTTACCGAGAGCTGCTGGGTGTTTCGAATTTAGCGCCAGGCGGTTCAGAGAGGCAGCTACACCTCGATTGATACCATGACGAACACTATTTTGTTTCATGTCATCTCCCCATCCGCAAGGAGGGGAGCAGGAGGGCAGGATGAATTGCAGTGTTCAGCCGTGGTGGACCTGGAAAAGCGCAGTTACAGCTCTTCTTGTTTTGTTTGTTGTCATGGTTTCTGCGCACTCTGCGCAGGCAGCTCTCAGGGCTCCGCTACAGGGAGCAGCCTTTAAGAACGGCCTGACGCCGGACCAGCACCGCCGCGCCATGTACTTCAAGGCCCTTAAGACATCGATGCTGCAATCAAGCGGTTCTGATGCAACTGAAGCGATTCAAAGAATCGAGACGGTTCATAATATTGTCCAGACTATAAACAATGTAGTCAGCATGACCAGCACGCCTTCTGAGATGTCTGAGGTCACTGCTGATAAGCTGCTGACGCTCGGCCAGTATTCTGGAGTAATAAAGGGAAGCATCTCACCGAAAATCGTCTCGTACATTACCAGGAAGGGCGTGGGCGAGGCTTCAGAGCTGGTTCTTGTGCTGACCGCCCATTTCCTTACTGTCTTGAGTACCGAATTACCGGCACTGGTACAGGATTCGGTATTTCAGTCATATCTAAATGCTCTAGAAGCCAAGGACGCCAATGGTATCGGTGCCTCATTGAACGGCCTGCTCAACCACCAGAATCTTGCCGTGCGCTGGATCGCAAACGCGACCTTCTCGGTAACCCTGGACCTGGTCGCAAGTATCCCCGACCTCCACGGAATCGGTCTGGAGTCAAAGCGGCTCTACGTATTATTGCAATCCGGAAACGGTTTTTGGAAGAGCCTGCAGCTTGCTGGCGTAGCGCAAAAATCCATATCGCCATCAACTCTCATCAGTAACGCCGTCAGCATCTGCAATGATCTCGTTGCCGCTTCTTTTGTCGCTGATGTCACTGCCCAGATGAAAACCAACATGATTGCTCTTGAATTTCTCGATTACTACCTGGTTACTTATGGCGGAGACCTGTCACCGTTCAAAGGCGATATGACTGCGGAATCTTGCACCTCAGTCGACTGCCTTTTTGAGGCCTTCCTGAAACAGGATTCCGGCGTCCACCAGACCATGGAACAGTTTTACGGTCCTGTGGATTGGCAGGATTATCTCTTCTTCAACCGGGTCGACAAGACCGCAGCAAGCGATCTGATCCGTAAGATAATGCGGGAAACGGGGGGGCTTGCCTTTCAAATCACATACCAGGGTGCACCGGAAACCTCCTATGTCGCAGTTGGCGATACCATTGGCTACAGTTTTGTAGCCGATCCTCTCTTGCTCATGGATTACACCTTCAGCGCAGCAGCCGTCACCGAGCGGCATCCCAACGGCATCAAGAACCACTCTTTTACGAGCCCCGGGATTGTCGCGCCGGTTACGCTGGTACCGGGCAATCATGGCTTCGATGTCGATTACGGCGTTACCCGGAAGGGGAGCCAGACCCTGCAGACTTTTCACTTCAGCTTCAGTGACGACATTTACGTGCCTGCCTCCAGTCTCACCCCTGCCCAACTCACCATTACCCCGACGGTGGTAAAAGACATCGATTATGAGCTGTCCCTGAGTCTGTCCGCGCCGGAAAATATGTTTGCCTATCAACGTCCGGCAGGCGCAACTAATGGCTCGGCATCGGGCATACTTGCAAAATCCAGCGGAACCATATTGGTGCGGGTCACGGCTCTAAACGGTTTTGAGGATACTGTCTCCGACTGGGAGGACATCTCGTCGGGAAGTGCGACCGTCACCATGCCGCTTCACAACACCGATGCCCTGACCGCGCGATATGGAGACCTTGGCTCCTACCGCATAGAAATGCAGATGAATCACCCGTATCTGTTCGGCAGGAAAACTGCGCCTCCCTATACGACCACCATAAATTACAACGACATTGTGGCAAAGCCGACAGTACCATATCTCGAAATTCAGGCGCCGGCATCGGTCCGGGCCCTTTCTTTAGGGGCTGACTATCTGCGCTTTGTCACAGGTGATGTGCTCAAACTCTACCCGCGCAATGTTGCCGGCTGGCCCGATTTCAGCGCATTAGCCGGTTCAGTCAAGGTCGCCGTGCTTGATCAAGACTACACTGACTACCTGTTGTCAGGAACCCGGCTCGCCGATGGCTCAGTACAAATCACCATCCCCGCCTGGCTTCCGGATCGCTATTACAAGATTCTGGCTGTTTTCTCTTTGGATGGCGAAATTAAGCACAACCCCGGTCCTTTTTCCAACTATCAGTTGCTTGGGCTTAATTGGTATGAAACGTCATCTCCCCCGCCTGCCACAACCGCACGCATGGCACAATGGGGCGATCGCGTTACCGGGTTTGGTGCTGCCACAGTCATTAATGATATCAAAGCAATCGCTGCGGGTGTCAATCACGATCTGGTGCTTAAAACCGATGGGACTGTCGTCGTCCTGGGAGGCGAAACTCCCCCGTCAGATTTGAGCGGCGTTGTGGCAATATCTGCCGGGAGTTATTTCAGTCTGGCACTAAAAAATGACGGGACGGTGGTCACTTGGGGCTCAGGGTATAAGGTGCCTGACGGTTTGAATGGTGTTAGCGCCATTGCCGCGGGCGAAAGTTTCAGCGCCGCCGTTAAAAATGACGGGACCGTAGTCGCCTGGGGTTATAACGGCAATGGCCAAACCACAGTCCCGGCGGGTTTAACCGGCGTCGTCAAGATATCTGCGGGATTCCAGCACCTTCTGGCGCTGAAATCCGACCGCACCGTGGTAGCCTGGGGGGATAACTTCTCTGGCCAAGCCAGCGTGCCACCCGGGTTGAGCGGCGTTACTGCAATTGCTGCAGGAAGCGACCACAGCCTCGCGCTAAAAAGTGACGGGACTGTCGTTGCTTGGGGGTCTAACCTTCGTGGACAAACCGGAGTGCCGGCCTTTTTAAGTGGCGTTATAGCAATTGCTGCGGGGGACCACCACAGCCTGGCGCTGAAAAGTGACGGGACAGTAGTAGCCTGGGGGAGTGTCAATTACGATCAGGCGAGAGTGCCATTCGGCTTGAAGGGGGTGACCGCCATCGCAGCAGGGGGAAACCACAACCTTGTGTTGGCCAACTCGATACCGGAAAGCATCGTATTCCCCACCCCTGTAGTCACTTTCCTCTCGGAGAACCTTCCTGACGGCAGTTACCAGGTCGGCCCGGCAACCAAAATCTGGCGGTTCAAGACGGGCGCTGATCATGTAACCTCGCTCCGTGCAGTGTATGTTTCCAGAGATAGTCACCTGGGCGCCTATGGAGATGACTCGTTTCTCGTCGGGGACATAGCTGCCAATACTGAATTCATGGTAGCTTTGCCTATCGACCCCAGGCACGACGGCAGTGGCCTGAAAACGGCATACTTGAGATTGGTCGACGCCCACGATGGGCCAGTCTTGATTACCAACTCAACGAACAACCAGTTCTGGGTAAAGGTCAAAACCAACCGTCCGCCGGTTGTGTCGCAGCTGCAGCTCAACAGTGTGGCGGGCAAGGAGGGGCAGCAGGTCTGCCTGCCCGTTCTGGTCGCTGATCCGGATGGCGACGCCTTGATGTACAGCGTCACTGTCGGTGGTGGTACTGTTAGCAGTTATACGACACCGGCATACACAGAAGCATGGCGGTACTGCAATACCTTTGCGGCCGGCCTGCATGCCATAACCGTAACTGCCGATGATCAGCACGGCAGCACTGTTTCAACTGCCTTCCAGGCAGTTGTCACCTCAGATTCACACCTTAAGGATTTCTACAACGACGTCAGATACGCCGACGCCACCACGCAGGCGTTGAAAGACCAGTACAACGCCATCCACTATCTGACCCTTAACGGCATCACCATCGGCCTTCCGGTCGACCCGAACGACCCGGGCAATCTCGCCCGCAATTTCCAGCCCACCAGCATTGCCAATCAGGCCGAGGCGTTGGGTATGATCATGAAGGCCGCTTCGCTGCGTGGTATGCTCGACCTGGACGCTGAACCGCGCTGGCTTCCCAATCTGGTTAAAGAAGACGTAGCTAACGGGGTTTATTACAACTTCTCCTGGGCTTTGCCGTATGTGCTCAAGGCCGAAGAAATGGGGATGATTCCGGATGCCGAAGGCTTCGAGCCAAAAAAGCCCGTGGCACGGGAATGGTTGGCGGTGATGGTCGCCCGGATGATGGCGCTGGAGCCACCTGAGGATGCCATCGACCCTGCTCTGTTCGTCTTTGCCGACGAAGATGACTTCAGTGCATCGGATAACTACGATGCCGCCCGGGCAACGGCTTTTTTCGGCTATATGGTGGGAAGACTGGGGAGCGCAGTCATCTTCAACCCGAAGGATGCGATGATCCGCGCCGACGTGGCTGTGGTGACCGCCAAAATACTCCGCACCCCGAGCATTGATGGTATCACCACCAGTGGGCTGGCGATGTTTCCGTCCGACCTGGGACTGCTGTCCAATGATCGGTACGACGTTCCATCGCTCATCCATGGCCAGAGCTTTACCGTTACCGGTGGCCAGAACCTCTTTGCCAGGAGGATGTTGGGTGATGGTGCCGGAAAAGTCCAGGAAGATCCTGTTTTTACGGCTGCTGACTACACGACGGCCACCATTATCCGTCCCGGCAGCGGCATCGTTGCCATCCGGCTTTTCAAGGACCTGGCAAAGAGTCCGGTTACGGTGCCGACCAATCCGCCGGACGTTTCATCCTCTGAGGTCCGCAGCCTGATAGTCATGCTGGAGTCGGTTGATGACGACGGCCGCAATGGAGTGCGCAGCATCTACCGCGCGGAGTATGGCGTAATCTTCCCCGATACAGATGGTGACGGAGTCCGGAATGAATCTGACACATGGCCGTACTTGCGGAAGTACAGCGTGGACGCAAATGGCAACGGGATTCCGGACAATGCCGATTCGCTGTTGGGTCTGACAGGCCTTAACGGCAGTGACAGCATCACCATTAATGGTCGGAGCTTGTGGTTAATCACCGCCGTACTCGAGGATGTGTTGGTAAACGATACGACTGCACCATCAACGATTACTCCGACAGGTGGAACCTTCACTAACCCACAGATAGTAATGCTTTCAGCTGATGAAACAGCAACCATCCGCTGCACAACTGACGGCAGTACGCCCACCGACGCTTCAGCGGTGTGTGGAACTATTACTGTTGACAAAACCACAACCCTCAAATTCTTCGCCACGGATTTCATGGGAAATAGAGAGGCCATCCAAGAGGTAGAGTATGTAATCACTCCAATAGAAGGCAGATGTGGCTTCAATAGCAATGGCACGTTTTTAGTCGCACCTACAACCGGCCTTTGTTGGATTGGGACCGTGTCGGAATTCACCGGAACCGGTCCTTGGAGTTGGGCATGCAGTGGCCTGTACGGGGGGGCCGCAGTGAGTTGCTCGGCAAACGTGCCGGCTTATACGGTTACCTATGAGGTCGGAATTGGTGGCCGCGTTTCCGGGTCGTCAGAGCAGTCGGTAAGCCGCTTGTCAACGGGGAGTGTCACCTTTGTTGCAGACGGTGGCTATGCCATAGAATCCGCCTCCGGTTGTGGCGGTTCGCTCTCGGGCAATACCTACACTACCGGCCCTGTAACAGAAAACTGCACGGTTCTGGCAGCATTCGGGACCATAGTAAAGTCATGGAGCATCCCTGTTACCGGACAAGCCGGCTGTTGGGATGAAGACGGCACTGCCATCGCGTGTGCCGGAACCGGCCAGGATGGGGAGACCCAGGCCGGCACCCCTTGGCCGATTTCACGCTTTACCGACAATGGCAATGAGACCATGACCGACAACCTTACCGGCATAATCTGGGCCAAAGATGCAAACATCATGAAAACGCGGGATTCATTTTTCTACAGCAACGGGGTACCCGGCGATGGAACGGTGAGCATGTATCATGTGCAGGAATACATACAGAAACTGAACACGGAAAAATATCTCGGCTACAGCGACTGGCGCCTGCCGAACCTGAATGAACTGTTAAGCATCATCCATCACCAGTCAGTACCCTTCGCCTGGCTCCTCAATCAAGGGTTCATAAATGTCCAGCCCGGCGATTATTACTCTTCAACTCGTGGCTACGTATTCCCCTGGTATGTGAACATGGAAATGGGACAATCTTATGATTTCGCGGCCGTGCATCAGAAGTTTGTCTGGCCCATTCGCGGAGAACTGCTTGCATCCAACATTCCTAGAACCGGGAAAATTAAGTGCAGCGATTGGAACGGCAGGTACATACCATGTGGCGGAACCGGTCAGGACGGGGAGTTTCAGGCGGGTATTTCATCGCCGGTCCCGAGGTTCAAGGATAATGGCGACCAGAGCGTTACCGACGCTCTGACCGGTCTTGTCTGGACCAAAGATGCCAAGGTGCCCGGTCCTGCTGCCTGTGGAACGGGCCTCGTGAAGAGCTGGCAACAGGGCCTTGATTATGTGAAATGCCTTAACGACAATAAGTTCCTGGGGGCCGGCAGCTGGCGGATGCCGAATATCAATGAGATGGGATCCCTATTGAACCCAGTAGTGTCAGATCTCCCCACTTGGCTGAACGATTCAGGTTTCAGTAACGTGCAGACGGGGCATTATTGGTCATCCAGCAGTGGGGTCCGTGGTAATAGTGCCTGGTATCTCGATACGTCCTATTCCAGCCTTTCTACAGATCCCAAATGGTACTCCAATTACGTCTGGCCTGTCCGTGGCGGGACAGTAACCCCTGTACCTGGTGTATGTGGCAGCGCTGCCGGCAAGGGATTTCCCGATGCTCCAGCAATAAACCTCTGTGCAACGGGGGGCGCTTCCACTGTTACCGGCAGCGGACCTTGGAGTTGGACCTGCAGTGGGGTCAACGGCGGCGCCACTGCAAGCTGCTCTGCAACGTATCAACAGGTATTTGCGAAAACATTTACCAGCACTGACGTCCCCAAATCCATTAGCCATAACGCAACAGTGACCTCTAGCACTGCTGTTGCATCGGGTCAATGCACATCGGTATTCGATGTTAATCTGTCATTGGATATAACTCACACTTCCGTCGGCGACATGGAGATACGCATAGATCATAATGGCAAGACGGTTGATATTGTGAGTGGTAGATGCCGCTCCTGGTTTGACATTGACGCGACGTTTGACAATCAAGCCAGTTTAAGCATCGAGTGCCCGATCAAAGGCACCTTCTCGCCGGCGGGGGATTTGGGTAGTTTTGTCGGTGACGATGCCGCTGGTAATTGGACGCTGAATGTTACGGATGTCGCGTCGGGAAATGACGGCACATTAAATGGCTGGAGCCTACAGCTGACATGTCCGCGGCAACCCTCTGATTTTGTAGTTACTCCCGGCGCTGTTACAAACGGCTCCATTTCACCTGCAACTCCGCAATTGGTCAGCGGTGGAGCCGCCAAAAGCTTTACCATAACTCCTAATGTCGGCTACCGGGTGGTGACCCCCATGGGCGGGACCTGTCCGCAGGGCACCCTTAACGGTACCAGCTACACTACGGGGGTGATCGCGGCAGACTGCACGGTAGCCCCTGCATTCACCCCGGCGAACCATTCATTATCGGTAACAGTCGCCGGAACCGGGAGCGGTACGGTGACCAGCAATCCCGTCGGCATCTCATGCATAACCGGCACCTGCACCAAAACATTCTCAGCCGGTTCGTCCGTCGATCTCTATGCCACACCGAGCAGCCAGTCACCGTTCTTCTGGTCTGGTGCCTGTTCCGGTGAGGGTGACTGCAGCGTCTTGATGGATAAAGACAAAGCGGTTACCGCAACTTTCGCCAACCTAACTGCCAGGGTCAGCATACTTGGCGACCCGAAGGGGTACCTCTCGATCGGTGCAGCCCTTGACGCCGTAATCAGCGCCGGCAGGACCGTCAAGGCAAGGGGCGAGCTATTCCCGGGACACGTGATCATGGTGACCCCGTACCCGGTAAGGCTGCAGGGGGGGTATCTGGATGACGGCTTCATAACCAGAACCGGCACGAGCCGTACAATTATCGACGGCAGCCTGAGGATCAGAAGGGGAACTCTCAGAGTTGATCGGGTCGGCATACGTTAGGGTGCTCTTTTACCTGCCTATGCTTGCATTCCGCCAGAAATGGCTTACCCTTTCCCGATACTATTTTTTCGGGAGGCACCATGTCAAAGATCACATTCAAGGGAAACCCGGTGACGCTGGTGGGGCCGGAGCTGAAGGTGGGGGACGCTGCCCCCGATTTCTCCGTAGTGGATAATGCGCTCGCCGCGGTGAACCTGGCGACCTATGCAGGGAAGGTGAAGGTCATCAGTGCGGTTCCTTCGCTCGACACGCCGGTCTGCGACACCGAGACGCGGCGTTTCAATCAGGAAGCCGCCACGCTGCCGGGAAAGGTCGCCGTTCTTACCATCAGCGTCGACCTTCCCTTCGCTCAAAAGAGGTGGTGCGGGGCGGCCGGGATCGACCGGGTGGTCACCCTTTCCGACTACCGTGACCGCTCCTTCGGCCTCGCCTATGGCGTCTTCATCGACGAACTGAAGCTTCTTTCCCGCTCCATCTTCGTGGTGGACAGCGGCGACACCATCCGCTATATCCAGCATGTCCCCGAGGTCACCCAGGAGCCGGACTACGCCGCGGTGCTGGCGGCGGTACGGCAACTCCTCTAGCTGGGGTGGCTCAGCTTCTTTGAGAGCGCAACTCGCTGCATGAATGAAAAAGCCCGCCAGATAACCCCGGCGGGCTTTTTCGTCTTGACTTGACCCCCATCGCCGCGTCGCAGGCAGATCGGGTCAGCTCCCGGATGCCACCACCTCCGATTTCTTGTAGAGCAGAACCCGGGAAACCTTCCTCTTGGCAAGCTCGGTGTAGCCGAACAGGCGGTGGATCCATAGGGCGGGGAGGTTGTTATTGTCGTAGAAACCGTAGGCCCGCTTATAACCGCTTTCTTTCAGGTGACGCAACGCGTTTCCAAGCAGGTAGCTTGTGACCACTTTCCCCCTGGAATCGGGAGCCACATACAGGTCGAACATGTAGGCATCGTCCTCGCCGCACTCTATTCCGAGCCAGGTAAGATCGGGATGGATGGGATCGCGCCTGACGTTGCCGGGGGTCGCGCACCAGATATCCCCGATTATCTCTCCTTTCGATACCACGGCGTAGGCGTAGTATCCCGACCCGGTGTTGTAGGCCTCCTTAAGTCTCCTGCTCACCGTCTTGTTCATGCCGCAGACCGAAGCGGCGTTCGCCGCGTCGATGACAAGGAACTCCAGAGAACCCGTATCGTCGGCCTTGGCACCCTGCTTCATTGACAACAGGTCGTTGTACACCGGCACGACTATCCGGTTCAGGTGCAGGTAGGAGTCGATCGATTTCACAACTGCTTGCCGGGGCGACTGCTCCTTCGCCACTTCCAGAAACTGGTTCCATTTGATCCTCACTGAGTTCAGCATGGCTCTTGTTCCTTGAAGATGATCCGGTTCGGATTGATGCTGGCATATTGGACAAAACGCTCTTCCAGTTTCATCCCCAACTCCTTCAGTGCGTGCATGGTCATGGTCACCGCCTCCCATTGTGGAGCGTACAATGCGTCGGAGCCGAAGAGGATACGTGCGCCATCAACTGACTGCAGTACCAGTTTCAACGGCTCAAATCCAATGCCGGAGATATCGACGTACAGATTGGAATGGGTGTTCAGCATCCTTTCCAGTATCGGCAGTCCTTCCTGCCTGATCTCCTCAATGCTGCAGCGGTGGAACCCGGCATGTGCGAGTATCACGGGTTCCTCGGAGAGTGAGAAGTTTATCTCCCTGAGATGCCCGAGCGAGCCGAAGTTCCCGCGAATCCCTCCCCAGTAGGGGTTGTTCCTGCCGCCGTGCAGCAGCAGGGGGAGTTTCAGTTCCCGGCAGGCGACCAGCATCAGCTCCAGCCACTGTTTCCTGCTGCTGGTACCCAGATCGATCCCGGAGACCACGGGATGGCATTTTATCGCCTTGATGCCGTACCGCTTCTGCAGGCTCCCTGCATAGGGCCTGATCTCTTCGCCGCTCAGGACCGCCGGGATGCTCCCTGCGATCCAGAACCTTTCCTGGTTGCCGTAGAGCTGCTTGACCCAGCGCATCCGGCTCTCGAAATGGGCGGCATCGCCGGAATCGGGCGCGACCGGAAGCAGCAGTACCTTGTCCATTGCGCTCAGGTTCATCTGGTCGATAAGTACCTGCTCTCCGACGCTGCCGTAGACTTTTCTCAACAGCATCAGGGAGATCTCCTGCAGCCGCTGCGACCTGCTATCGTCGCCGACATCCCCGATTTCGGGGAACTTGAACTGACTCAGCGAAGGTGTCGTATAGCTCTTCCCCGCCAGGCTCTGTACTCCGGGAACCGTGGACTCACTGTCATAGGAGAACCTGTCGAACATGATTTCATAAGGGTGGACATGGATGTCGTAAAACCGGCAGGAGGGCCTCAGCGCGCGCAGCACTGACAGGTACCGGGAGCTTTCCTCTGCTCCGAGCCCTTTCATCCGATATCCTCTTTGGCGCCGTTTTGCATGTGTCTCTGGTAGTAAGCCTGCAGGGCGGCCCGATCCGTTTTCCCCCGGTCGGTGAGCGGAATCCTTTCCAACGGGATGATCTGCTTGGGGAGCATGTAGGACGGAAGCGATCGCCCCAGGCCCTGCAAGATGGCATCCGCATCCGCCGCCTGGGGACCCTCGATGAAGGCGACCAGTTCGGAGAGTTCGCTCTGGGCGCAGTTGCACAAAAGTACCGCCGCCTGGTGGATGTTCTCCAGCGAGAGGATCGCCCTTTCCACCTCGAACATCTCGATCCGGTACCCCATGAACTTGACCTGGAAATCCTTCCTCCCCAGGTACTCGAGGACGCCGTCCTCCCTCACTCTGGCGAGGTCGCCGGTGCGGTAGATACGGTCGTGCGCCGTGCATCCCAACGGGTTGGGGACGAAGGCGCGCGCCGTTTTCTCCGCGTCATTCCAGTACCCGGGACTGAGCCCCGAACCGCGGATGCAGAGCTCCCCCGTTTCCCCGACCCTGGCGAGACGGTCCTCGTCGGTCAGCACGAAGATCTCGGTATTGGAGCACGCCTTCCCGATCGGGATCGCCTCATCGACGCTCGCGGGCGCTGCCTCGACAGGATGATACGCGGAGATCCCGGTAGCCTCGGTGGGGCCGTACACGTTGTAGAAGCGCTTCGACGGGTAGATGCTCATCCAGTTCATCAGGTGCCGGGTGGGGAGGACTTCCCCGCCAAAGAGCACCTTTTCCAGGGAGGGGATGCGATCCTCTTTGAGGGAACCGGTGCTGGAGAGGTACATGAGCAAGGAGGAGACACCTTTCCAGAGGGTGATCGCCTCCCTCTCGATCAGGTCGAGAAGCTTCCCCGGAAAGAGGAGGCTCCGTTCGGGTGCGATGCAAAGCGTGGCGCCGGCCTTGAGGGCCGTGAAGATATCGAAGGTCGACATGTCGAAGTGAAACGGGGCGGTGCCGAGGACGCGGTCCCGGCTCCCGATTCCGAAGCATTGCACCGCCCACTCTATGTAGTTGATCACATTCAGGTGGGAGATGACCACCCCCTTGGGACTCCCCGTGGAACCGGAGGTGTACAGGATGTAGGCGGCATCGGTATCGATGTTCCTGTATGGGGGGGGCTCTGCGGTGGCGGTGGAGAGCTCTTCCCAGCGGAGCACCGGAATGCCGATCGCGCATCCGGCGCCGCTCTTCGCCCCGAAAACGACCAGCAGGCGGAGGCTCTGCATGCTCTCCCCGGCGCCGGCCAGTACCGGCAGCAGGGCTTCTTCACAGATCAGGGCGCCGGGCCGGCTGTCGGCGATCACCTTGAAGAGCCGCTCCGCGGGCGCCTTGGCGTCAACGGGGACGTAGACCGCGTCCGCTTTCAGGATCCCCAGCATCGACATGACCACCAAGGAGGAGCGCTTCATGCAGATAACCACACGATCCTGGCGGGTCACACCGCCGGCCGCCAGGCAGTGCGCCATACGGTTCGAATCGGCATGGAGCAGGTCATAGGTCATGGAACCGTGCTCGTCGACCAGGGCCGGTTTTCCCGGATCGGCCCTCCGGCTCTCGATAAGGTAGCTCTGCAGAAGATAATTGCCCATTAGAGTCCCAGCATCCTGGCTATGATGTTGCGCTGCATTTCGGAGGTTCCCGAATAGATGGTCGCCGCGATACTGTCCCTGAGGTCCCTCTCCAGGTCGCATTCCTGCATGTAGCCGTAACCGCCGTGGATCTGCACCGCATCGAGGCAGCTGCTTTTCAGGCTTTCGCTGACGAACAGTTTGCCCACCGACGCCTCCAGCGTGGCCCTTTTCCCCTGATCCTTGAGCCACGCCATCTTGTACAGCATCAGTTTGCCCAGCTCGAGGTTGACCTTCATGTCGCCGATCTTGTTGGATATCGACTGGTTCTTGCCGATCTCCCTGCCGAACTGCTTGCGCGTTTTTACGTACTCGACGCACTTTCCCAGCACCCTTTCCATGGTGCCTAGGTGCGAGGCGGTCATAAGCACGCGCTCCCACTCGATCGCCTCGTTGAAGATGAACATGCCGTGACCGCTCTTGCCCAGCATCATTTGGGCCGGGACGCAGGCGTCGTCGAAGAACAGCTCGCTGTTTTGCAGCGTTCTCAGCCCCATTTTCGCCAGCGGTTTCCCCACGCTGAACCCGGCGGTCCCCCTTTCGATCAGGAAGCAGGAGATGTCGCCGCCGAAGGACGACTTCCCCTCGCCGTTTTTGGCGAAGACGATCACCACTCCGGCCAGGGGACCGTTGGAGATGAACACCTTGCCGCCCGAGAGGGAGTAGCCGGAGCCGTTGCTGTCCACCTTGGTGCGCATCGACAGCACGTCGGAACCGGCATCGGGCTCCGTTATCGACTGGGCGGCTATCAGCTCCCCGCAGGAGAGCTTCCCGAGGTATTGCTGCTTTTGCTGCGCCGAACCATACAGGTTGAGCAGGACTATGCAGCAAAGTTGCGTGATTATGGCATGGACCAGCCCGCTGTCCTCGCATCCGTAGCTGAGCGCCTCGATCGAGACGGCACAGGAAAGAAGATCCTCGCCGAGGCCTCCGTACTCCTCGGGGGTGAGCAGGCCAAGCAGCCCCATCTCCGCGCACTTCTGCCAGTTTTCCAGGGGGAACTGCCCCTGCTGGTCGTTGTCGCGGATTTCGGAGTTGAGCTCGCGCCTGGAGAAGTCGACAATGCTCTCCCACTGGAGAAGCTGCGTATCGGTAAGGGAAAAGTTCATGATGTGCGACCTCCCTCTTGGATTTTCGTTTCCGCCAGGGAGTAAATGGTCTCGATGGAACGGAAGTTTTCCAGTGTCAGGTCGTCGTCGGAAATCTTTATCGAGAAGTTGTCCTCCAGGAAAAGGATCAGTTTCATGATCCCCAGTGAATCCATGACTTCCGCCTCGACCAGATCGTCCGTCTCACTGAGATCGCCGATACCTTTGCCCCTGGCAAGATCCTTCTTGATGAATTCAATGAGTTTGATGAGTTTGGTGTCAACCTGCATGACGAGTTCTCCTATAGACACAATGGCGACGGATTCGCGGATGCCGCTGCAGCTCGTTGATCATTCCCGGAGTCCAGTTGCGCACCAAAGTCAGCCGGACCAGGGCGCTTTTTGCTCGTATTGCGCTGCGGCTCTGCTCTGCCTTGCTTCGGGCCGATTAAGGCTTTTCAATGTTGATGATTGTAGCGTGAATCGCGGTAAAGTCAAAATCGTGCCGGGGCTTGCGCGCCCGTTCGCCGCTCCCTTCTCGGGGGATTCCGTCGATCGTGTCAGGTGGAAGAAACCTGTTTGAAGTTCGTTTTGGAAAGGTTATAGTGTAGCTGGATATTTTCGGGGATGTTCGCGCTCCCTGTCACAACCCGCGTTCCATAAGGTTCTCCCAGCTTTTGCCGTAAATTCCAGGCTATTCAAGCAACGAAGGAAACCGATACCGGATGGCCGATACCAGGATACTCATAGTCGTCAATGATGCCGAAGCAGGCAAGGCCTACAGCGATGCTCTGTCGCAACTCGGGGTCGCATATGACATGGTGCCGTCCTTCGACCAGATGTCACGGCTGGCAGTAGAGAACGCCTACAGCGGGCTGGTCATCGATATCCTGACACTGGTCCGCTGCAGCAAGGAGGAGAAGGTCATTGCCTATGACTGCATCAATCTCTATCCGGTGCTGCGGGTGAAATGGGAAACGAAACAGAAGAGAATCAAGCTGAGTCCCCTGGAGCAGACATTTTCTCCGGATGCAGAGTCAGCACTGAAATCTTTTATCGACAACCGGTGCAGAACCTTCCCTGCAAGACAGCTGCGCAGGTACAAGAGAAAGCCGATCAATCTGAACGTGCTTCTGTCTCCCGACGGTACCTTTGCCGCGGAAAATACCTCGAAGGCTTTTACGGTCAACGTCTCTCCGGGAGGCTTTTTCCTGCACACCATGCAGAGCTTCGAGGTTGGCAGGACCCTGTGGCTGCGCTTCATCGATCTATCCGACCAGTCACCGATCGCCGCGAAAGTCTGCTGGTCGGTCGAATGGGGGCAGGCACGCTGCATTGCCGGCCTGGGAATGAGCTTCGAAAGGCTTTCCGAGGATCAGGAGAAGGAGATTCAACGGCTGTACTGATTGCAGGATGAGCCATGTGCACACTTCTACTTGCCTACCAGGTACATCCCCGGTACCCCCTGATTCTGGCGGTCAACAGGGATGAGTTCTACCAGCGCCCGACGGCTGCGGCCGCTTACTGGGAGGATGCCGCCCATCTTTTCGCGGGGAGGGACCTGGTCCATGGGGGAACCTGGCTGGGAGTAACCAGCACCGGGCGTATAGCGGCCCTGACCAACTACCGGCAGCCGAAGCTCCCCGGCGTGCATGGCCGGTCCCGCGGCGAGCTGGTGAGTGAATTTCTGAAGGGGGAGACGACTGCGGAGGAGTATCTTGAACGGCTGCGCGGCAAAGGGGTCCACTACAGCGGCTACAACCTGCTTCTGGGGGATCCGGGCCGGCTCTACTGCTACTCTAACAAGAGCGACGAAATCGTCACCATTCCCCCCGGCGTTCACGGTTTGAGCAACCACCTGCTGAACACGCCGTGGCCGAAGGTGCTGCGGGGCAAGGCATCTCTGGCCCGCGTGCTGGGGGCAGGCGACTTCTCTGCGGAAGAGCTTTTCGCCATACTCGCCGACAGCAGCAAGGCTCCGGATGATCAGCTTCCCGATACCGGCGTAGGTCTCGAAACGGAAAGGCTTCTTTCCTCCATCTTCATCACCGGCGAGCGTTACGGCACTCGCTCCTCCAGCATACTTCTCGTCGACCGGGACGGTCAGGCAACCTTCGTGGAACGCAGCTTCGATGGTGGCGGCGCGCGCGACACCAAGGTCTGTTTTGACTGGTCCTGAAATCCCCTTTTTGACTGGCCCTGACATCCTGCTCGGTAGCTGTAGAGGCGCAGGGGCGAGTAATCATTCGCCCACCGGCCCACACTGCAGTAACAAATGTAGGGTGGGCCGTGCCCACCATGCGGTTCTCCCCCATCCCCACCCCGACCCTCCCCTTGAAGGGGAGGGAGTGGATCAGCGAAAGATCAGCGTGTTCCTGGTTCAGGCTTTTGGGAGGGGAAAAAGTCCCCTCCCCCGGAGGGGGAGGGTTAGGGAGGGGGAGCCTGCTCTGTTCTTGGCAAGAAGCCGCACTCTTTCAGGCGTACTGCTACACCCTTACTGATACTGTATGTAGATCGGCTTCGGGTGCAGCTTGAGCACATCCGCCGGCGTCATCAGCGGATCCCCCTTCTTGGTGTCGTTGTGGTAGAAGAGCTTGAATCCGGTGAACTGGACCGGCTCGGCCACGATGTAGTCCTTGTAGGAGTCCCGTTTCAGCCAGGGGGCGCCCCAGCCGTCCATGTGCATGACGATCTGCACTTCGGGCCGCAGCACGATGTTGCGGGAGTTGGTGACGCCGTTACGCGTGAACCGGTGCACGGTCAGGACCTTGGGGGGGAGGTTGTATTTCTTCACCAGGTCCCTGAGATAGCCGGAGGCGTAGTTTATGTCGGTCGCGTCATAGGTCCCGATCTTGTTCCCCGGCTTGGCCCTGCTCTTGATCAGGTTGAATTCCGGATCGATCCCCAGATGCACGTCGGGGTTTTTCAGCAGCCACTCGAAACGCGGCAGGATGGCGCGGATGTCGTCATGGCCGGTCTGGATATCGATGAACATGATGGCGTTCGCTTCCTTGGCCCAGCCATAAACCTTGTTGATGACGGCGTCGGGCATGATCATGCGGTACATCCCCGCCTTGCCCGGCTCGCCCTGGGCCACCACCGCGATCAGGTGCAGTGCCGGCTGCACCGGATGCGAGGGGTCCGCCGCCTGCCAGCGCCCCGCCTCACGCTTTAGCCGCTGCAGCATGTCGTCCTTGGGAAATTCGCCCAGCGCCCCCATCCGTTTGGAGAGCGGGTTGCCGTAGTAGGCGACGATCCGCTTCTGCGGCAGGATCGACCCCGGCAGCGGCGCCGGAGACTTTACCGGCCACCCTTTTTTAGCGGCGAAATCGGGGTCCTCGCCCGAGCGATACTTCACGGCAGCCGCGCCGGCCGCAGCGGCGGTCTTCGCCTTTCCGGCTTTGGGGTTGCGGCTGACACTTGTTTGCTGGGTGAAGCCGGCCTCAGGAGTTCCCTGAGCGGTGCCGGCCGCCGGAGCGGCAGTTTCCGGAGCGGCCGGAGCAGGCGTTGCCGTCGTCGCCGAGGTCGAAGTTCCGTACTTCAAGGTTTCAGCAGATGCTGTGGCGTGCTCACTCTTGGCGCTGTTATCCTTGCAACCGGAAAGGCAAAGGGGCAATGCAACGAGAGCCAGCAGCAAAAGGGTAACCGGCTGGTGCTTGCGGGACAGGTGCGGGTGCTTCACGTAGGACTCCTTTAATGGGCAGCATGCCGAAGCAGGTGGATTAGGGCGCTCACAGCGGCGCCCACTGGGCCAAGAACCGGCCAGGAAGAGTCCACTGTTCTGGTTTTGTAGCGGATACTGTGAACAAACCGATGCCGGCGTCTGGATTACCACCAGTACGCCGTCCAGGGGCGGGCTGTTTCTCCTGTCCACGATTTTGCTGAAAAGCTGACTCAAAACGGACAAGCTTGCGTACTTTAACCCTTTTGAGCTTCCTGTGTCAACCACGGAGCTCAGCTGTCCGGACAATAAGGTCTCAGGCTGCAGACGGCGCGGCTCCTGCCTCACTACGTGGCGGCCCCTGTCTCACGCCTGCCCATCGGAGGGATCGGCTGGGCCATTCTGGTTCCTGATTGGCACCCAACCCGCCTGAGGCACGTTTTGTCGGAGAGGAACTTTACCTAGCTGCAGCGCTCCTGATACCTGATCCCCCCCTTTGACAAAGGGGGGATAGGGGGGATTTGCCTTTGAAGTTCCTCAGAAGCACCCCACGCCGCTCTGCGACGCTTTGGCTCAGGAAAGTGCCCATCTCTACATAGCTACTTCCAACTCTCCTCCCCCCGGAGGGGGGAGGTTGGGAGGGGGGAAGAGTGCGGCTTCTCTGAAGAATTGGGCGAATTCCCCCTCCCTGGCCCTCCCCCTCCGGGGGAGGGGACAATATGGCGTTGGATCGGATAAGGTCGTTTGCCGGCTGCCGCTGTTATAACTATTGACACAGGGCTTGCGCAGGTGTATGAAAAGTTACTTTTTTGACAATAAACGCCGCATAAGGACTGAGAGAAGCTATGATAAAGATCGATTTCGAAAAGATGGGTGGATTGATCCCCGCGGTTATCCAGGACAACGAGACCGGCGAGGTACTGATGGTCGCGTTCATGGATGAGAAGACCCTGAACCTGACACTGGAGTCGGGGAAGACCTGGTTCTTCAGCCGGACCCGTAACAAGTACTGGATGAAGGGGGAGGAATCAGGCAATACCCAGGATGTCGTCGAGGTGCTGACGGACTGCGATGCCGATACCGTGGTGATCAAGGTCAAGCAGAACGGCCCGGCTGCCTGCCATACCGGGAACCGGAGCTGCTTCTATGTGAAATACGAGGAGGGAGGCTGGGTGGAACACTCGAACCCGCTCTTCGATCCCGCCGAGGTCTATAAAAAATAAGAAACAGGGCAAGGTTGGCCACGGAGACACGGAGGTCACGGAGAAAGGCAAAAACCGAGGGGAATGAAACTTACAAATCTATTGTTTATAATGGTTCGATTTGTTCTTCCTTGTTCAAAAGCTTTTGATTACTCCGCGTCTCCGTGTCTCCGTGGCAAAGTTTTAGCTTCTTCCTTTTTTGAATTCAATATCAGAGGGGTATCAAATGGACAACCTGTTGAAAATCGGCATCCCGAAGGGAAGCCTGGAAGGCGCCACGGTCGAGCTGTTCAAGAAGGCCGGCTGGCAGATCTCCATCTCGTCGCGCAGCTATTTCCCCGGTGTGGACGACGAGGAGATGAAATGTTCCCTGATCCGCCCCCAGGAGATGGGGAAATACGTGGAGCGCGGCACCATCGACGTCGGCATCGCCGGCCGCGACTGGGTGCGCGAAAACGAGTCGGACGTGGTTGAAGTCTGCGAGATGGTCTACTCCAAGGTGTCGCGCCGTCCCGCCCGCTGGGTGCTGGTGGTAAACCGCGACTCGAAGGTGCAGGGGCCTGAGGATCTGCACGGCGCCACCATCTCCACCGAGCTGGTCGGCTTCACCAAGCGCTACTTTGCCGAGCGCAACATCCCGGTGAACGTCGAGTTCTCCTGGGGCGCCACCGAGGCGAAGGTGGTCGAGGGGCTTTGCGACGCCATCGTCGAGGTGACCGAGACCGGCTCCACCATCAAGGCGAACGGGCTGCGCATCGTCTGCGACCTGATGGAATCGGTGCCGGTGATGATCGTCAACAAGGCTGCCTGGGCCGATCCCTGGAAGCGGGCCAAGATCGAGCAGATCGCCACGCTGCTCCAGTCCGCGCTCCGCGCAGAGGGGATGGTCGGGGTCAAGATGAACGCGCCCGGAGACCGTGTTCCGGCCATCACCAGCATCCTGCCGAGCCTGAACAATCCCACCGTTTCCCACCTCTACAATTCGGACTGGGTCTCCATCGAGAGCATCATGCCGGAGAAGGAAGTGCGCCGCATCGTCCCGGAACTGATCAAGCTCGGCGCCGAAGGGATCGTGGAGTACTCGCTGAACAAGATTATATGACCTAACATGCTAAAATCATTCGTTTTATACATTAGAGAAAATCACTATGTACTGAATTATGTAGGGCAAAAAATCGACGATAAGATAACAATATGATCTCGAATATCCGGCCACCCCGCAAGGTGTGCCGGATATTTCTTATGCCTCCTGCCATCGTCGCTATTTTCTGCCGGTCCCCTCTCTTTCCCTGAAGTAGGGTCCCTTATTCGATTTTGCCGGTCCTGCACAAGGACTACAACCTTTTTTGCGACGCTCCGGCAACGGCCGCCACGGCAGAGTGCGCGCGCCTACTTTCCCCGCTGTCGCTCGTGCTGACGCGGAAGTGCGCCTCGATGTACTGCAGGACCGTTTCTTCCGAGTATCGGACTGCGCCCCGCGCTCATCTTTACAAACGGGATGCCGCCTCCTTCCCATCTCTTCTTGCGCAGCCAGTGCACCGAGTTACATATGTCGGTACGGACATGTCGGCTGGTCGCAGTAGGGTTGTAGTGGTAAATTTGTCTGTACGGAATAATTATTGACAATTTTGACCCGGCAGACGTAATGTGTTCGTACGGAAAAGTAGAGGGGGCCATGGCAACAGATAGCGACGATACCAAAAAGGCAGCCGCCTACGGCAGGATAGCCAATGCCGAGCAACTGGGCGGGGTGATCCGGTTGAAACGGAAGGAAATAGGCCTGCGGCAGGAGGTCGCCGCCGGAATGACGGGGGTCGGCACCAAGTTCCTCTCCCAGCTGGAGAACGGGAAGGAGACTGCGGAGCTGGGCAAGGCCCTGCAGGTCCTGCAGAAGATGGGGCTTGAGCTCTATGTCTTTCCGCGCTCCGCCGATCCCTTCAAGGAGCACTAGATGCCGGAGACTCTGCAGGTCTATTGGAATGGTCAGCTGGTAGGCGAACTGGACCGAAACGGCGCCAGGCTCGGCTTCCGGTACGACGGGGAATATCTGGCCGGGTCCGGCGCCCTGCCGCTGTCGCGGCTTTTGCCGCTACGCGAGTGCGCCTTCGACGACACGGCCACGCGGGCCTTCTTCGCCAACCTGCTCCCCGAGGGGGAAATCCGCCGCCAGGTGGCGCGGCAGCTCGGCGTTTCACAGGAAAACGTCTTCTCCCTTTTGGAAGGGATCGGGGGGGACTGCGCCGGAGCGGTTTCCCTGCTGCGTCCCGGCGCACTGCCCGGCTCCTCGGGACACTACCGTCCCATCTCCCCCGAGGATCTGTCCCGGGAGCTTGCCACCCTGCCGGCGCACCCGCTTCTGGCCGGCGAGGAAGGGGTCCGGCTCTCCCTGGCCGGCGCACAGAACAAGCTCCCGCTCTACGTCGAGGAGGGGAAGTTTTTCGTGCCGGAGGGAAACGCCCCCTCGTCCCACATCCTCAAGACCGCCATCGAGCGGCTTGAGGGCACCGTGGTCAACGAGGCGTTTTGCATGAACCTGGCGCAAAGAGTTGGCCTGCCGGTGCCGAGGGCGGAGGTGGTCGACATCGCCGGACAGCAGGTCTACCTGATCGAGCGCTACGACCGCGCCCGGCTTGCCTCCGGAAGCATCGAGCGCCTGCACCAGGAGGACTTCTGCCAGGCCCTGGGGGTTATACCCGAAATGAAATACGAGCAGGAAGGGGGGCCCGGCTTTGCGGCCTGCTTCAAGCTGGTGCAGGAGTGGAGCGCCGAGCCGATACTGGATTCGCTCAACCTGCTCCGATGGGCCCTGTTCAATTTCCTGATCGGCAATGCCGATGCGCACGCCAAGAATCTCTCCTTTCTCTACCGCGCCGGGACCGTCCGGCTGGCCCCCTTCTACGACCTGCTCAGCACCGCCGTGTATGAGCGGGTCAACAACAGGTTCGCCATGAAGATGGGAGGGCAGAAAGACCCCCGCTACCTGACGGCGGACCATCTTCTGGGGTTTGCCCTGGAGGCGGGAATCGGCCGGCGCGCCGTACGGGCGCAGCTGCTTGAGCTGTGCGACCAGCTCTCTGCCGCAATCGGCCCCCTGGCCGACTCGTTCAGGGGTACCGACCGGGATACGGCCATTGTCGATGAGATCATCCGGGTCGCCGGGCAGAGGATGCGCAAGGCACGCGTCCTGATGGCCTGACTCCTCTCACAGTCATGACCGGCTTAGCCGACCCCTGTCGATCCCTGCCGCACTTTTTTCGCCTTGCCAGAGCGGATGACAAAAATGGCCGACCGCGAGCCAGGCGGTGGTTGGCAAGCGCCGCCCGCGCAATGCTGGACAAGGCAGAAACCGAACGCTCCGGGGGTGAAATCCACCGCGCTGGCGACCCTCTCCCTGCCCCGCGACCCCTAGAATATGCAAAGTTTAAAAAAATGATAAGTGACGTTTTGAAAAGGGTTTCAGTCAACTCCTTGCTGTGTTCAGTATCTCCCAGGCCTGGGTGGAGAGCGGCACGTGGAATGCCTGCCTGTTTTTGGTGTCGGGAATGCTTAACTCCCGTTTCAGGAGATTCAAGTACTGCCAGCGGAGGCTTCCCCCACCTCGGTAGCGGCCTCATCGCGTAACCCAACGATGTCGGGTTCACCAACCTGGATCACGCAAAAGAAGAGCCCCGTGTCGCCACGGGGCTCTCTTGATGCCGCTCCAGTTAATCGATGTTCCCTGCCGGTCGGTCACGCTTCCGGCTGCTTGCCTGACACCTCTTCGCAGTCATCCTCGCGCCAGCTGTCCAGGCTGCCGTCCGAAAGTTCAACCTGCACGGTATCCCCTTCTATGGTGCAGCCAAAGCTGAGCCCGACCTCGCCGGTGTTCCGATTCCTCACTTTGACCCGCTCGTCCTTTCTTTCCGTCCTGTCGCAGATATCCGAATGCGGCCCTTTCATGGTCCCCTCCTGCGTGCTTGGTTGGTTTAATGATATCAGTGCGCTCCGTGCTACGCAACCTGGGTAATGAGTTTTCGGGATCGGCCTGCTAATTAGCACCGCACCAGGGGCGACCCGTTAGAGCACCCCGGCGATCTCCGGGGAAACGGTCCCCCTGAACTGCTCGAAGTTCTTCCTGAACATCTCGACCAGCCTTGTGGCGGCCGCGTCGTAGGCTCCCCTGTCGGCCCAGGCGTTTCTCGGGTTGAGGACCTCCTGCGCCACCCCCGGACAGTCGGTGGGAATGTCGAGGCCGAAGATCGGCTCCCTCACGAAGGCGCCGGCGCTCAGGGTCCCGTCCAGCGCCGCGTTCACCAGTGCCCGGGAGTAGGCGATCCTCATCCTGCTCCCGACCCCCGGGCCGCCGCCGCTCCAGCCGGTGTTGACCAGCCAGCAGTTCACCTGCTTCACGCCGATCTTGTGCCCCAAAAGCTCCGCGTAGCGCGAGGGACGCAGCGCCATGAACGGCGCCCCGAAGCAGGCGGAAAAAGTCGCCTGAGGCTCGGTGATGCCGGCCTCGGTGCCGGCGACCTTTGCCGTGTAGCCGGAGAGGAAGTGGTACATCGCCTGCTCCGGCGTCAGGCGCGCTATCGGAGGGAGCACCCCGAAGGCGTCGCAGGTGAGCATGATCACGTTGGTCGGATGCCCGCCGCTCCCGGAGGGGACGATCTGCGGGATGTGGCTGATCGGATAGGAGGCCCTGGTGTTCTCGGTGAAGGAGGCGTCGTCCAGGTCGATCCTGCGGGAGATGGTGTCGATCGCCACGTTCTCCAGGATGGTGCCGAACTTCCTGGTGCATTGGTAGATCTCCGGCTCGGACTCCCTGGAGAGGTTGATCACCTTGGCGTAGCACCCCCCTTCGAAATTGAAGACCCCCTTGTCGTTCCAGCCGTGCTCGTCGTCGCCGATCAGGAGCCGGTTCGGCGCTGCGGAGAGGGTGGTCTTGCCGGTCCCGGAGAGGCCGAAGAATACCGCCACCTCGCCGTTTGCCGCGGCATTGGCGGAGCAGTGCATCGACAGCACCCCTTTTTGCGGCAAAAGGTAATTCAGCACGGTGAAGATCGACTTCTTGATCTCGCCGGCATAGTTGGTGCCGCCGATGATGACGAGCTTCCTGGCGAAGTTGATGATGATGAACGCCTCGGAGTTGGTGCCGTCCGCGCTCGGCTGGGCATGGAAGGCAGGGAGGTCGATCACGGTGAACTGGGAGCGGTGCGACAGCAGCTCGGAGGGGGTGGCACGCAGGAACATGTTGCGGGCGAACAGCGAGTGCCAGGCCCGCTCCGTGATGATCCGGACCGGGAGCCGGTGCTCGGGGCTTGCGCCGGCGAAGCAGTCCTGCACGAACAGGTCGCGCCCCTGCATGTAGATGGTCATCTTCTTGTAGAGGAGGTCGAACTTCGCCGGGTCGAAGGGGCGGTTCACCTTGCCCCAGTTGATCTGGTCATGGCTGGAAGGCTCGTCCACGATGAATTTGTCGTTGGCGGCCCTTCCGGTGTAGTGCCCCGTCTTGACGGCCAGGGCGCCCAGGTGCGAGATGAGTCCCTCGCCTCTTTTCACGATCTGCTCGTAGAGCACGGCGGTAGGCGAGGTCCAGTAGATCAGGTTCGCGTTGTTTATGCCGTGTTCCTCCAGGCCGGTCCCCCTGGTTATGTCATTCAATTTCACGTTGCCTCTCCTCACCTGTGGTCGGATTCTTGCCAGGTAAAAAGATAACAGGTGAACCAATGAATGCAACAGTGCAACAGTACCCGGGACGCAAAAAGGCCCCGCTCTTTCGAACGGGGCCTTTCACTGTTTCAGTGCTGCCGGTATCCGATGCCGGCTGCCTGGTTAGTCGTTATAGCCGTCGTCCTCGGGAGCCGGGGTGAACTGTTCCCAGTGTTCCGGTGAGCGCCACAGACCCGACAGGATCAGTTCGCGGATATGGAGGAACTCTTTGGGGAGACGGTCGTACATCTTGACGAACAGCTCCTCGTGGGAGAGGATCTCCTCCTTCCAGACGTCCCTGTCAATGGACATCAGTTCGTGGTACTGCTCGCGGGAGACGTTGTCCAGTCCGGACCACTCGATGTCCTCGTAGCGCGGCATCCACCCCAGGGGGCTTTCCACCGATGCTCCGCGGCCGTTGGCGCGGTCCACGATCCATTTCAGGATGCGCATGTTCTCGCCAAAGCCCGGCCAGAGGAACTTGCCGTTGGCATCCTTGCGGAACCAGTTGACGCTGAAGATGCGCGGCGGGTTCGGAGTGGTACGCCCCATCTGCAGCCAGTGGTTGAAGTAATCGGCGACGTGGTAGCCGCAAAACGGCAGCATGGCGAAGGGGTCGCGCCGGACGTTGCCGATGGCTCCTACGGCGGCTGCCGTGGTCTCGGAACCCATGGTGGCGGCGAGGTAGACGCCGTAGCTCCAGTTGAAGGCCTGGTACACCAGCGGGATCACGTTGTTGCGCCGGCCGCCGAAGACGAACGCCTTCATCGGCACCCCTTTGGGGTTTTCCCATTCCGGGTCGATCGAGGGGCACTGGCTGGCCGGAGAGGTGAAACGGGAGTTGGGGTGTGCCGCGTTCCTGCCGGAGTCCGGGGTCCAGGCGTTACCCTGCCAGTCGGTGAGCTGCGCCGGCGGAGTATCGGTCATCCCCTCCCACCAGACGTCGCCGTCCGGGGTGAGCGCCACGTTGGTGAAGATGGTGTTGCTGGCGGCGGAGAGCATGGCGTTGGGGTTGGATTTCAACGAGGTGCCGGGAGCCACGCCGAAGAAGCCCGCTTCC
>DNRQ01000130.1 GCA_003499925.1 Geobacter sp. | reverse complement strand
CATCGGCAACATGGGGGCGGAACTGGGCGCCACCAGCAGCATCTTCCCAAGCGATCAGCGCACCCTGCAGTTCCTGAAGGCCCAGGGGCGCGAGGAGGTCTGGCGCGAGCTCGCCGCCGACCCGGACGCGAGCTACGACGAATACGAGGAGATCGACCTCTCCCGGATCGAGCCGATGATCGCCTGCCCTTCCTCCCCGGACAACGTGGTGAGGGTGGCCGAGGTGGAGGGGCTTAAGGTGGACCAGGTGATCGTCGGGAGCTCGGTCAACTCCTCGTTTCGCGACCTGATGACGGTCTGCCGGGTCCTCGACGGCAGAAGGATCGCGCCGCAGCTCTCCTTCCACATCAATCCGGGGAGCCGGCAGGTGCTGGAGAACGTGGTGGCCCACGGTGGCTTCATCATGCTCCTTCTGGCGGGCGCCCAGGTGCACCAGCCGGGATGCCTCGGCTGCATCGGCATGGGACAGGCCCCGGGGACCAACCAGGTTTCGCTCAGGACCTTTCCTCGCAACTTCCCCGGCCGAAGCGGCACCAAGGAGGACCGGGTCTACCTCTGCTCGCCGGAGACCGCCGCGGCCGCCGGTGTTTTCGGCGTGATCACCGACCCCCGGAAGCTCTCGGAGCTGCTCCCCTGGCCCGCCGTGCAAAACCCGGAGAGCTACCTGGTGGACGATGCCGGCATCGCCGCGCCCCCTGCCGACGGCCGCGGCGTCGAGATCGTCACCGGACCCAACATCGTGCCGTTCCCGGAGTTTCCCGCGCTCCCGGATCGGCTGGATGTCGAGGTGATGCTCAAGGTGGGAGACAACGTCTCCACCGACGCCATCATGCCGGCGGGGAACAAGGTGCTTCCCTTCAGAAGCAACATCCCGGCGATCAGCCGCTTCGTCTTCGAGCAGATAGATCCCGAATTCCCGAGCCGGGCGGCCGCCAAGGGGGACGGTGCGGTGGTCGGCGGCGAAAACTACGGCCAGGGCTCCTCCCGGGAGCATGCGGCGCTGGCGCCTCGCTACCTCGGTATCCGGGTCAAGATCGCCAAGGGGTTCGCCAGGATCCACCGCTCCAATCTGATCAACTTCGGCATTCTCCCGCTCACCTTCAAGGATCCCGCTGATTACGACCGGATCAAGCAGGGCGATCGTCTCACCATAGCGGGGGTGCGGGCGCTGGTGCAGGGAGGGGCCAGCGAGATCCCGGTCCAGGTCGACGGCGCCGAGATCGTCACGCTCCTGGACGCCTCCGAGCGCGAGCGGCAGGAATTGTTGGCAGGCAGCCTGTTGAATTACGTGAAGGAGGAGACTCATGGAAGGAAGCCTTAGGGATCTGCTTCCAGAAGGGGAGCTGATCAGGTTCTACGAGCAGATGGTGCTTTGCCGCGAGTTCGAGGAGAGCTGCGCCGAGCAGTACGCCAAGGGGGAGATCACCGGTTTTCTGCACCTCTACAGCGGACAGGAGGCGGTCGCCGTCGGCTGCACCGCGGCACTCGACAAGAACGATTACATCCTTTCCGCCTACCGTGACCACGCCCAGGCCATCGTGCGCGGTGCCGATCCCAAGGGTGTGATGGCTGAGCTCTTCGGCCGGTCGACCGGCATCTGCAAGGGGAAGGGGGGATCCATGCACCTCTTCTCGCCGGAGCTGAACTTCATGGGGGGGTACGCCATAGTGGGGGGACAGTTTCCCATCGCGACCGGCCTGGCCTGGGCCAGCCAGCTGCTGAACGAGGAACGCCTCACCGCCTGCTTCTTCGGCGACGGCTCCATGAACCAGGGGACCTTTCATGAATCGCTCAACTGGGCGAGACTCTGGGAGCTCCCCATGCTCTTCATCTGCGAGAACAACTTCTACGGCATCGGCACCGAGGTGCACCGCGCCTCGGCCCAGGCCGCCCTGCACCGGCGCACCTGCGGCTACGACATACCGAGCGAAAAGGTGGACGGCATGGACGTGATCGCCGTGTACCAGGCGACCAAGCGCGCGGCCGAATGGGTCAGGGAGAGGCAGCGCCCCTACTTCATAGAGATGGTCACCTATCGCTTCCGGGGGCACTCCATGGCCGACCCTGCCAAGTACCGAAGCTCCGCCGAGCACGAGATCTGGAAGAGCCGCGACCCGATCCCGAACCTGTCGCGCCGGCTCATGGCGGAGGGGATGGTGAGTCAGGAGCAGCTCGACAAGATAATGGAGCGCTGCACGGCGCAGGTGGAGGAGGCGGTCCGTTTCGCGGCGCAATCGCCCTGGCCGGAGGACCGCGAGGTCTGGGAGGACATCTATGTCTGATCCGCTATAGTCACTTTTCTTTAAGATCCTCCAAGCCGGACTCAGCCTGTTTAACAAATGGCTCATAGGCATCTTCTGTGAAGGTTCTGATCAGCTCCCGGTAGCCGGAAGTGAACGGAGGGGGGAGATCAGGGTGCTGCCAACGGCGACAGGTACTGCCCCGCATCTTCAAGCCCGAGGCTAAGCCACCTCACCTCGTATCCCTGGTATGAGACGAGCAGTTTCTCCGCCTTCTTTTTCAGCGCTTCGGGGTTTATTCGGGCCTTGTTCAGCTTGATCTCAGCGATGGTGAGGATCTTCTTCAGGTCATTAACAGCCACCAGGTCGATTTCGTTCTGGTTTCCCTTTTCCCAATAGGAGCCGATTACGTTGTAGTCGCCGCTTTCTGCGAAAAGCTCGTGAAAGAAGCGCTCCAGCATCAATCCGGACCATGTGGCGAAATCGCGGTCGATCACTTCCCTGATATACGCGTAGTTTCCTGCTTCCACGGCGGACCGGTTCCGGAAGATGAACCTGAACCAGAAATTCAGGAAATTGTCGTTGATGATATATTTCACGAGACGGGCGTTGGGGCGGGTGTTGATCGGCTTTCGCCGGGAGATCAGCCCGTAATCCTGCTCAAGCCTCGCCAGGTAGGTCCCGGCATGGATCTCCAGGACGGACTCGATCTCGGTCCGGGCCGTCTTGCCGTTTGCTATCAGCTCCAGAATGGAAAAGTAGGTGCCGTACTCCTTGCCGAATTCCTCAATCAGCAGGTTCCTCCCCTCGTTCAGGAACGGCGAGTGCTCGCTCAGCATGAAATCCAACATCTCGTTGTAGGGCAGCGCCCCGTTCGAGGCAAGGATCTCCAGGTACTTGGGAAGCCCCCCGGTCAGGGCAAAACAGTCAAAGAGCGTCTTCAGGTCGTCATGCCGGTAATCTTGCAGGACAGCCTGAACATTTCTGATGGAAAAGGGCTTGAGAAGCAGAATCCGGTCGGCACGGCCAAAGAGAGGTTCCTTGGACTCCTCGAAGATGCGGTGCATGAGAGAGTAGACCGAGCCGATGCAGATCAGGTTCATCCGGCAGGCGGATTTGTTCCGGTCCCAGAGGTGCTGGATTTCGGAATAGACCGCGGGATTGATGGCATAGAATTCCTGAAATTCGTCCATGATCAGGGTGAAGCGCTCCCTTTTCGCCACATCGATGAGGAGGGCGAAAACATCCCGGAAATGCCTGATCTCGCCATACACCGGAACGTCGAATGTCTTCTTGATCTCCTCCAGGAATTCGGCGCAAAGGAGCGCTTCAGATTTTTTGGAAACGAAGAGGTAGAGGGATCGATGACTTTTAACGAATTCGAGAGCCAGCATCGTTTTACCGACTCGTCTTCGGCCGGTTATGACGGTCATGCGAGCGGATTCCGAGGCCTGTTGGTACAGTTTGCCAAGTTCGGCAAGTTCATTTGCCCGGTTGTAAAATTTCATGCTGACCTCATGTCACGGTTCGACATTTAAGTAACTATGGTTACCGTAACGCAGATTACTTTATCTTCGCCTTGTTTTCAACAGGAATCCTCTCGCACCCCGAGGAGACCTAAGAGACAGTTCCTGATTGTTTAGCTGTGTACAGCGTCGTGGGAATTGACCGGGTTCAACGGCCCAATTTTCATGTTGCTAACCGCACTATCACTTGTTCACTCGCAGAAAATAAAACCTTTCACTTCTTCGCATAGGCGAAATGATCATCATTTTCCGGTTCCATGAGCGGTTCCGGTGCTCGTTTTTTTGACGGTTTTTTTACCATGTCACTCTTTCAAAATATGATGAGTCGCAACTGCTCACTGGGCGTCCAGTCCTTATCGGCCATTCGATGAGGTATTTCGTTATCATTTTAGCGGCGGGATATAATTACAGGGAACGAGCAGCCTGATCGAACGCGCCTGTCCGGGCATTCGACTAATCAACTCGTTTTCTTCGAGATTCAGAATCATCTGATGAACCGTTGGCGGTGTCACTTTGAAGTATCTTTCCATCTCAGCTTCAGCGGGGACCTGCCGTGGATTTTTGTATAGTTGTAAATGAAGGCCAAGAATTGACCTTGTTTCTCAGTCCATTTCAGAGGCATGATACTTCCTCGATTCGCGACCAACGCGTGGCGGTGACCCGGCGCGGCTTTTCTCGACCGGGTCCACTGGCCTTGTTTGGACATTTTCTTACATTGTCCAATGTCCCGGGCAGACCCTTTTCCCATTTCATGGAGCCGCTTTTGGACGAAAACTCGCGCTTCCGGTTTTTTTGCGCCGGTTTTCGGAGTTATCAACTTTTTTTGTGATGAGAAATCCGGTTGCAGAAGTTCTCGCTCCATTTTAAAGTCTTAACAATTTTTTTCGTGACGAGAGCACGCGCTTCCGATTTTCTCGCGACGGTTTTCGGAGTTACCGACTTTTTTGTGGCGAGAAATTCTGTTTCAGAAGTTCTCGCTAGATTTTAATCTCTTATCAACTTTTTTTGTGACGGGAACTCGCGCTTCGTGTTTTCTCGCTCCAGTTTTTGGAGTTATCAACTTTGTTTTTGGGGTACGGTGAGGGGGACGTCCCTGAAATCCTGCGTAACTTTTGAAGAGGCAATCATTTTGGTCCGTTATGCGCATGCTTTCACAAGAGAGCCCAAGTCCTCTCCGCTCGTCCCTCCAAATCAACACGAGAAGGTCCAAGTTGCGCAGGATTTCA
>DNRQ01000082.1:861-6776 GCA_003499925.1 Geobacter sp. | reverse complement strand
CCGATGGACATCCCGCCGCTCACCCCGATCGAGACCAAGCAGCTCTGCTACAGCATCCTGACCGACTCCCAGAAGCACAGGTTCGAGGAGGAGAACGAGCTCGACCTCTCCTTCGGCGTCAAGGGGCTCTCCCGCTTCAGGGGGAACATCTTCGTGCAGCGCGGCGCCGTGGCCGGCGTGTTCCGGGTCATACCGTACAAGATCATGACCTTCGAGGAGCTGGGGCTTCCTGCCGTGGTGAAGACCCTGTGCGAGAAGCCGCGCGGCCTGGTGCTGGTCACCGGCCCGACCGGCAGCGGCAAGTCGACCACGCTCGCCTCCATCATCGACAGGATCAACACCGATCGCCACGACCATATCGTCACCGTCGAGGACCCGATCGAGTACCTCCACCCGCACAAGGGATGCATCGTGAACCAGCGTGAGGTGGGGGCGGACACCAAGAGCTTCAAGCATGCGCTGAAATACGTGCTGCGCCAGGACCCGGACGTGGTGCTGATCGGGGAGCTCAGAGACCTGGAGACCATCGAGGCGGCGCTCACCCTGGCCGAGACCGGGCACCTCTGCTTCGCGACCCTGCACACCAACTCCTGCGCCCAGACCATGAACCGGATCATCGACGTCTTCCCCCCCTACCAGCAGACCCAGGTGAGGACCCAGCTCTCCTTCGTCCTCGAGGGGGTGCTCTCCCAGACGCTGATACCGAAGGCGAACGGGCAGGGGAGGGCGCTGGCACTCGAGGTGATGGTGCCAAACCCCGCCATCAGGAACCTGATCCGCGAGGACAAGGTGCACCAGATCTATTCCCAGATGCAGGTGGGGCAGGACAAGTTCGGCATGCAGACCATGAACCAGTGCCTGATGCATCTGCTTTCCAAGCACATCATCAGCGTGGACGACGCCCTGGGGCGCTCCTCGGAGCCGGACGAGCTGAAGCAGATGCTCGCCCCGGGCACTGCGGGTCAGGGGCAGCCAAGGCGCCCCATAAGATAGCAGCACCCCGTTCCGGGCGATCCGGGAAAGGAGTAACGAGATGGCCAAATTCGGTTGGGAAGCCAGGAGCAAGGCGGGAAGCACCCAGAAAGGGGTGATGGAGGCCGCAAGCGTCAGCCAGGTGGAGGCGCAGCTCAAGAGGTACGGCTTTACCGGCATCACCGTCAAGGAGCAGGGTAAGGGTCTCAGCCTGGAGCTCAAGATCCCGGGGATGGGGCCGCAGAAGGTCCAGACCAAGGAGCTGGTGGTTTTCACCCGGCAGTTCGCCACCATGATCGATTCGGGGCTGCCGCTCGTGCAGTGCCTGGACATCCTCTCCGGTCAGCAGGAGAACAAGACCTTCAAGGATATCCTGATCAAGGTGAAGGAGAGCGTGGAGAGCGGCTCCACCTTCGCCGACGCCCTGGCCAAGCATCCCAGGGCCTTCGACCAGCTCTACGTCAACCTGGTGGCCGCCGGGGAGGTGGGGGGTATCCTGGACACCATCTTGAACCGGCTGGCGGCCTACATCGAAAAGGCGATGAAGCTCAAGAAGCAGGTCAAGGGGGCCATGGTCTACCCGATCACCATCATGTCGATCGCAGTTGTCGTGGTCGGCGTTATCCTGGTCTTCGTCATCCCGACCTTCGCCAAGATGTTCGCCGACTTCGGCGGCGAGCTCCCCATGCCCACCCGCGTGGTTATCGCCCTGAGCAACTTCCTGACCAAGTACATCCTGGTCATCATAGGCGCCATGTTCGGGATCAAGTTCGCCATCGGCAAGTACTACGCCTCGCCCGGCGGCAGGAAGCTGATCGACCGCCTGGCCCTGAAGGCCCCCATCGTCGGACCGCTGGTCCGGAAGGTCTCGGTCGCCAAGTTCACCAGGACCCTGGGGACCATGATCTCGAGCGGCGTCCCGATCATGGACGGGCTCGACATCGTCGCCAAGACCGCCGGCAACAAGATCGTGGAGGAGGCGATCTACAAGGTGCGCCAGTCGATCTCCGAGGGAAAGACCATCGCGGAGCCGCTGGCCCAGTGCGGCGTATTCCCCGCCATGGTGGTGCAGATGATCTCGGTCGGCGAGGCTACCGGCGCCATGGACACCATGCTGAACAAGATCGCCGACTTCTACGACGACGAGGTGGACGATGCCGTGGGCGCCATGACCTCCATGATGGAGCCCCTGCTCATGGTGTTCCTGGGAACCACGGTAGGCGGCCTGGTCGTCGCCATGTACCTGCCGATCTTCAAGCTGGCCAGCGCGGTCGGCGGTTAACTGGATGCTTGACCGGAAAAGGATCGGCTGGTTCATACTGCTGCGGGTGGTGGTAGTCTCCTGTTTTCTCGCCTCCACCCTCCTCTTCGATCTGCACAGCCAGGAAATAATGGCGGAGGGGTTGCTTACGGCGCTGGTCCGGCTGGTGCTGGCGACCTACCTTTTTTCCCTGGTCTCGCTTCTGGTGGTGAGGTACACGGTGCGGCACACCCGGACCCTCACCTACGCCCAGATCGTCTGGGACCTCCTGCTGGTCACCACCCTGATCCTGATCACCGGCGGGGTCAACTCCCCCTATGCCTTTCTCTACTTCCTCTCCATCATCAGCGCCAGCGTGCTCCTGGCGCGCTCCGAAGCCTATTACACCGCCTCCCTGTGCGTCATTCTCTACGGCGCCATGCTCGACTTCCAGTACTACGGCAAGCTCTCCTCTCTGGGTCTGAGCCAGCTGCCGGCGCAGCAGTACGGCCCCGGCTACATCTTCTATCTCATCCTGCTGTACAGTGCCTCCTTCTACCTGACCGCCTTTCTCGCCGGGAGCCTCTCGGAGCGCGCCAGGCGCAGCGAGACGGCACTGCAGAAAAAGGAGATCGATTACGAGGAACTGGAGCGGCTGAACAGCTCCATCGTCTCCACCATCGACTCCGGCCTGCTCACCATAAACCGCGAGGCGAGGATCCGCGTCTTCAACCGCTATGCCGAGATCCTGACCGGCATCTCCCAGGCGGAAGCCTACGACCGGCCGCTTTGCGAGGTGGTCCCCGGCATGTCCGGCTTCATCGGGGAGGTGTTCGGTGTGGTGCAGGGGGAGTTCGGGCACGCCGGCCGAAGCGGCGAGGAGGTCCTCCTCTCGTTCAAGTCGGTTCCGCTCACCGGCAAGTACGGCGAGGTGGTGGGGGCGATCATCGACCTGCACGACCTGACCCAGATGAAGCGGATGGAGGGAGAGCTGAAGCGGGCCGACCGCCTGGCGGCGGTGGGAGAGCTTTCCGCGCGGATGGCGCACGAGATCCGCAACCCGCTCGCCGCCATAAGCGGCTCCGTTCAGCTCGTGGCGCTCAGGCAGTCGGCCGATGAAAAGGACAAGCGGCTTTTTTCCATCATTCTCCGGGAGACCGACCGGCTGGACGGGCTGTTGCGCGACTTTCTCTTCTATGCCAAGCCGACCCAGCCGACCAAGGTGCCGCTCAACCTGCGGCGTGTGATCGGGGACCTTTGCGCCCTGCTTTCCACCGACCCGCGCCTGGAGGGGGTCACCCTGCAGAACAAGGTGCCGGAGGATCTGGTCGTGGTCTTCGACAAGGACCAGTGCTCGCAGATTTTCTGGAACCTGCTGGTAAACGGTGCCGAGGCGATTGCCGGCGTGGGGCGTATCGACATAGAGGCCGGTCTGGATGGCGGCCGTCGGGGCGGGGGGCGCGAGCCCGACCGGGTGCGGATCAGCGTCAGGGACAACGGCACCGGGATGAGCCAGGCGCAGGTGAAGAGGGTCTTCGAGCCGTTCTTCACCACCAAGAAGGGTGGCACCGGTCTCGGCCTTGCCACCGTGTACCGCATCGTGGAGACCCACGGCGGTCGGATCTCGGTCACCAGCGTGGAGGGGAAGGGCACCGTGGTGACCCTCCATCTCCCGGTAGAACCAGGGGCTGGGGGCTGGGGGCTAGGGGCTAGGGGCTAGGGGCTAGGGGCTGGGGCTGGGGCTGGGGCTGGGGCATCAGGAGGATCAACTCCCCTCTCCCCTGGTGGAAGAAAGCGTAGGTCGGGTTAGCCCTGAGGGCGTAACCCGACCTACCAGCTCACTCTCATCTCTCATCTCTCATTTGCAGCTACCGGCCGAAAATCTCGACGAAGAACTGCTTCATCGCCTCCCAGGATCGCTTGTCAGCCTTTTCATTATAGGCGGCTCCCTTGGTAGGATCGTTGCCCGCATTGATGTTGCTGAAGCTGTGCACCGCTCCGCCATAGTAGATCATCTGCCAATCCACCTTGGCAAGCCGCATCTCCTGCTGAAAAGACGCTACCTGGACAGGGGGCACATACGGGTCATCGGCACCATGCAGCACCAGCACCTTGCCGCGGATTTTCAGGGCATCTGCCGGAATCGGCGTATCGAGATTGCCGTGGAAGCTGACGGCCCCGCGCAGATTGGCTCCGCTTCGGGCCAGCTCCAGGGCAGTTGTGCCGCCGAAGCAGTAACCGATCACCGCCAGCCGGCCAGGATCGACCTCGGCAAAACTCGCCAGTTTGTCGAGTCCGGCCGCAGCTCGCGCCCTCATCAAACCGCGGTCGGTCCCCCGGTACTTTCCCGCCTCGGTCGCCGCAAGTTCGGGAGTTGCCGGACGCACTCCCTTGCCGTAGATGTCGGCAGCAAAGGCGACATAACCGAGCCCCGCCAGTTGCTCCGCCCGACTCTTCTCGTAAGGTCCCAGCCCCTTCCATTCATGAATAACCAGCACGCCCGGCCGCTTCTCCTTGGCCGCATCATCATAAGCGAGGTAGCCCTCAAGAACCGTCTCCCCCTGACGGTATTCCACCGTTTTTGTCACCAGACGGGCCTGCGCGGAGTGCGCGACCAGGACCATCACTAAAGCCAGCAGGAATTGTTTCATATTGCACCTCCTGAGTCCCTGTTATCGATTTCCGAATGAGCATTCAGGGCTATCTGCTCCCGAATCCCATCCGCTATGAAGTGTATCAGAGAAGGCGACTATGGCTAATCGTGAACGTACATCCCAACCGACACCTGCCGGCGTTACACGACTCTACTTTTACTGACGAGAAGGTCGCGTTGACAGCCAGGCGACATTATATATCATTAACCTTAAACCCGAATGCCTTAAGGAGAACGAACATGAAATCCGGGATCCGAAGCGGCTACTTTTACTTTCCAGTTTGGATGCTCCTTGCCGCAACGCTGCTGCTGAACGGTTGCGCCATTTTTGGGAAAGGCGGGCCATTTCGAGGGGGCGAGCCACCCAGGTTGGTTGCAACGCTGCAAAGCGTCCAGGAGGATTATGAAGAGGCAGCATTGGAGACAGCGGGAATTGAAGAGGCCTTAAGCGAGCTGGACGTTTCGGATGTTCTCGACCTGGAACAGGCTTATCAAGCGTTTTCGGAGAGCGCGGAGAGGATACAGGAGACGGGAAAACGCCTCATCGTACATGCCGACGAGATGCATTTCAGCGGCGCGTCCTACCTGGTCGAATCGGGCAAGTCCCCGACAGCGTGCGTTTATCCGCGCCTGCGGGAGCCTGAGGATAGCATCGCGGCTGAATACGGCGCCTATTTCAACGCGATTGCGGATAAGAGTTGGCAAGTAAAGCGGGCATTGAGAGCATACCAGTTCGACGTGAGCCAGATCCGGAATTACCTGTCGACCAACCTCACCCTTGGCGGGGTTGAAGCGATGGCCCCGGTCATCAGGAAGGCCCAGGTGGATGGCGACAGCCTGGAAGAGTCGCTAAGGCAGGCTCTGGCGGCGATTGAACTTGCGAAAGTCGCGAAGGCCCGGGCGGCGCTCCCCTCTCCCTGACCCTCCCATCAGCCTTCGCCAAGGCTACGGCTGGCAAGCCAGGGGAGAGTATCCACCCTCCCTTGACGGGAGTGGCTGGGTGACAGCCATTAAGTAGCCTGATTAGTTAATCTTCCGCACACTGCGCAA
>DNRQ01000082.1:245-773 GCA_003499925.1 Geobacter sp. | reverse complement strand
TAACTTAATGGCAGTGGGGGCTGGTGCAGGCCGTAGGTTTTCCCGTCGGGCAACCACCCCGAGATTTACGCCTGGTTGATGGCGAGCTTTCTCATCAGGTCGTAGAGGGTCGGCCTGCTGATGCCGAGCTCTTCGGCGGCCTTCAGGACATTGCCGGACTGGCGCTCCATGGCCTCGATGATCATCTCCCGCTCCATCCTCTCCCTCGCCTCCCTGAGGGAGAACTGATCCCTCTTGGGCGGGAGGGTGGCCGGCGGCTCGACGTCGCAGCCCAGATCGAGCGGCCCCACGCTTGTACCCTCGCACATGATTACCGCGCGCTGCACACGGTTTCGCAGCTCCCGCACATTGCCGGGCNNTTTTCAGGAAGGCGACCCCCGCCGGCGAGAAGCGCAGCGGCTTCTTCTTGTTTTCCTTGGCGTACTGCCTGAGAAAGGTTTCCGCGATGAGCAGTATGTCGTCGCCGCGATCGCGCAGCGGGGGGAGCTTGATGGTGATTACCCCGATCCGATAGTAGAGGTCCTCCCT
>DNRQ01000082.1:0-228 GCA_003499925.1 Geobacter sp. | reverse complement strand
CTCGTCCAGGAACAGCGTCCCCTTCTGGGCGAACTGCAGCCTCCCCTGCACCGTGATGTGGGCGCCGGTAAAGGCCCCCTTTTCGTGCCCGAACAGCTCGCTTTCCAGCAGGTTTTCCGGAATGGCGCCGCAGTTTATCGCGACGAACGGCCCCTTGCGACGCAGGCTCGCCTCGTGAATCGCGCCTGCCACCAGTTCCTTCCCGGTGCCGCTCTCCCCGGTGATCAG
>DNRQ01000192.1 GCA_003499925.1 Geobacter sp. | reverse complement strand
TCCCCTTGAAGGGGAGGGAGTTCTATCAGCGGCTAGCCGCGCTTTTTTCGCGTTGCAATCCTTAAGTCGCTGTGCCATCCTGTTCACGAATTTCTGGAGAACCGTGCTCATGAGACTATTGCTCCTGCTTGGCATATTCTTCACCGCTACCGGATTTAGCTGCGCCGGCGCGGCTTCGGATTGGCAAAGCTTCGGCTTTGACGGCAACGGATTTGTAAAGGGTGCCGCGAGCGCCGCGATACGGGTCCGGGACGGCTACCTACCCGTGCCGGCCGACGCTCTCGCGCCCCGCGAGGATCAGCTCCCGGAAGGTACCGGTGCCGTCGCCCTGCTCTGCTTCCAGCAGCGCTCGGGTGGAAAGCTCAAGTCCCAGTCGGCTGTTGCGCCGATGGCCGGCGTGGCCGTCACGGTGACCGGAAACTCGCTGACCCTTGCTGCGCGCAGCGACGCCAGCGGATACCTGATACTGGCGCTGACTCCGGGCAGCTACGACTTTCGGCTCTTCGGCCTCTCCAAAAAGGTGGCCGTGGAGCATGGTAAAACCGCCCTTGTTGCAATGAGGGGAGGCAAAAGGATGGTGGATTAGTGGCGAAATCTTTTCTGGTGCGGGCGGTATTTCTTTTTCTCCTGCTTCCCGCCGTTGTTTCCGGGGCTCTTCTTGACGATTATTACCTGACCAAGTTCGGTGCAGACGCGCAGAGGCCAAAGGCTGTTACTGCAGTCGTCCCGGGAGAGGTTATTCCGGCCGAACGCTGCCGCACACAGCTCTATCGCAGCCTGAAGCGGGACTGGAATCTACTGGAACCGACCACGAAGAGGACCCTCGCTAAGTACGTGTCGAGACCCTTCCTCGCCAACAAGGCGACCTTTTTGTCCCCCGGCGGGCATTTTACCATCCACTATGCTACCACACCCGTTCCCGCGGTAACGGGATCGGACGCACCCGATCTTACCGACGCGGACAGCGACGGCGTGCCGGACTGGATCGAGAAGGTGGCAGCGGTCTTCGACCACGTCTACAACGTCGAGGTCACCGAGATGCAATACCGGCAGCCTCCGGGTTCGAGGTACGACGTCTATCTCAGGGATCTCGTCTCTGAGAGAGCCTTCGGATTCACCACTGACGATGGTGCTCCGCCTTTTCCGGCGACCTCCGTGGTCAGCTACATCGAGATCGACCGGGCCTTCACCAATCCCATCTTCACGGAAACGCCCAGCCGTACATACACCCCGGAGCAGGTCCTGCAGCTCACGGCCGCGCACGAGTTCCATCACGCCATACAGTTCGGCTACAACTATTATTTCGACTTCTGGTACGCAGAGGTGACCGCCACCTGGATGGAGGACGAGCTCTACGACTCCGTGAACCAGCTCTACGACTATCTGCCGAGCTATCTGCCGAAGACCAGCACGCTCTCCCTCAATGCGCCCCTTGGCGACAATTCCGAGTACGGCCGCTGGATCTTCAACCGCTATCTCGCCGAGCGCCACTCGCCCTCCCTGATCAGGGATATCTGGGTCAAGCTCGGGACCATGCCGGCTACCGCTGACGGCAGCGACATCCCGATGCTTCCGGTAATCGACACCGTGATCAAGGCAAACGCAAGCACGCTGGCCGCCGATTTCACAGGCTTCGCCAAGAGACTGTACCTGCGGAACTGGGCGACCCACACCTCCGACATCGGCTTGATACCGATCGTAGCTCCCCAGGCCACCTTCACCACCAGTACGGTCGACGTGTCGCAGATCAGTGCCAAGATTGCGTCACTTCCCAAGTTCGCCTTCGCCTACTACAAGTTCCTGCCGGGCATCATGGCGCCGGCAGATCTCACGCTGACGCTGTTAAATGTGCCGGCGGGGGTTGAGATCGTCGCCATAAAAAAGGGGACCAACGGCACAATTCAGGAGTACGCCCTGCAACGGGCATCGGGGACCATCACCGTCCCCTCGTTCAATACGACCGGCACGTCGGAGGTGCAACTGATCATCTGCAACATCACGAGCGATCCTGCGCCCGCTGCCGTGACTCCCGTCGCCTCCAGTGCAGGCAACACGGGTGGGGGGTGCTTCATCGCAACTGCGGCCTACGGCAGCTATCTGCATCCGAAGGTCGCCGGGCTGCGCCATTTCAGGGATGATCATCTGCTGACCAACGCCCCCGGGCGGCTCTTCGTCTCGCTTTATTACCGGCTGAGCCCGCCGGTGGCCCGGGTCATCGGGGAGCACGAGTGGATGCGGGTTGCAGCCAGGGGGCTGCTCGTGCCGTTGGTCCTTACCGTCGAGCATCCGGGAGGGGCGCTGGCGCTATTGCTCCTGTCGGGGGGAGGGGTGCTTTGGCGGCTGAAGCGGCGCCGTTTGGGGATGCATTTGGCTCCCGTTTCGTCCAAAGGCGCTGCCTGAGAGATGGCGCAGTATGATCGCGGCAGGAATGCCGCTGCTACGAAAAACAGTCGCGGCAGGAATGCCGTTCCCACAAAAGGTGTCCAAGCTCGACCGCATCGGCAAGGTGCGCTGCACCACGAAAAAAGGCCCCGCGCGGAGCAACTCCGGCGGGGCCTTTTTGTCGCAGTTTTTAAGGCTGCTTAGATCTTCTTGACGTTTGCTGCCTGGAGACCCTTGGGTCCGTTGGTCACGTCGAAGGAGACAGCTTCCCCCTCAGCCAGGGACTTGAAGCCTTCCCCGGTGATCGCGGAGAAGTGCACGAACACGTCCTCGCCGTTATCCTGCTCAATGAAACCGAACCCTTTTGCGTCGTTGAACCATTTAACCTTGCCCTGTGCCATTGTCCTGCCTCCTTTTGTTACCTCCGGAACTCTGCCGGATCTACGTTTGATGCTGCAATTTCCGGAGAGTTCTGGCTTGAAACGGCACAAAGCGATGATTCTCTTTGGCTTTTCGGCGCTGTCAACTTCCGAAACTAGCTGCTGGCGTAAAAATTAACACCGTATAATAACCTTGTCAAGAAAATATTTTTCAAAATTATTATCTGTGCAGCGGCTCCCAGAAGGTGTTTAGCCGCCCGATGAAGGCCATCAGCAGCCCGTAATGCTGGTGGTGGAAATGAAAGGCGATCCTCGGCAGCTCGAGCAGGTCCGGCTCGTCCGCCTCCTCGGGACGCGCCTTGATACGTTGGATGCTGCTACCCGGAAGCCGCAGCTCGGGGAACTCGTTCTCCAGCATCTCGATCTGCTCGTCCGTGATCTCCTTGTTCAGCCTGATGATCAGTTCGCGCTTCACGAAGCGTATCGAGTGGTAGTTGGTGTAGAACTGCTCGATCACCTGGACTGCTTCCTCGCAGCTCTTGGTGATGGTGAAGATGGAAAAGTCCTCCGCCGAGATGAATCCCATCACCAGGAGCTGCTCCTTCACGAACCTGAACCAGTGCTCCCAGTAGCCTGCCTCGTCATCCACCAGCACGAGCGGCTTGGGGGAGGTCTTGCCGGTCTGGATCAGGGTGAACACCTCCATCGCCTCGTCCTGGGTGCCGAACCCCCCCGGGAAGACGGCGATGGCGTCGGACTCCTTGACGAAGGCGACCTTCCTGTTGAAGAAGTACTTGTAGGTGATGAGCCGCGGGTTCTTGAGCATGATGGTGTTGGCGCTCTGCTCGAAGGGGAGCCGGATGTTGGCGGCAAAGGAGGCCTCGCTCCCTGCCCCTTCGTTTCCCGCCTGCATGATGCCGCCGCCGCCGCCGGTGATGATCATGTACCCCTTGTCCGCCAGGATCCGGCTGAAGCGCACGCATTTCTTGTACATCGGCTCCTCGGGGCCGGTACGCGCCGAGCCGAAGATGGTCACCTTCTTCTTGTGCCGGTACGGCGCGAAGACCAGGGTGGTGTAGCGCATCTCCTTCATGGTGTTGCTCAGGAGCTTCAGGTCCGCCAGGTAATCGGTGTCCTGGCCGGCCTTGAGCGCGGAGATGATCATCTCGCGCGCCAGGTCGGGATGGTGCACCCCCCCCGCCTTCGCCAGCAGTGCATCGATCATCTCGTCTATCTCGCCGTTTGTTCTGGTAAAGCGCAGTTGCATTGCCGGGGCTCCCCTGTTAGAATAGGTCGGCAAATTATAGCACGGTCGAAGCCTCAGGCAAATGTTTAATATGATTGAACAATTATTAGTTTGATTTGTTGCTTGCATTTTATTATTGTGGTCCGCTAGAGACTATATATTCCACCTCTTAAAAGGAAGCGCTACTTATGGGTATGACAACCGCTGAGAAGATATTCGCGGCCCATCTCGTGGATGAGCCGTTTGCAGGTACCAAGGTGCTGAAGATCGACGTGGTGATGTGCCACGAGATCACCACGCCGATAGCGATCGCCGACCTGATGGCCCGCGGCAAGGACCGGGTCTTCGATACCGGCAAGATCAAGGCGGTCATCGACCACGTGACCCCGAGCAAGGACTCCAAGACCGCGACCCAGGCCAAGATGCTCAGGGACTGGGCCAGGCGCCACGACATCAAGGACTTCTTCGACATCGGCGCCAACGGCGTCTGCCATGCCCTGTTCCCGGAGAAGGGTTTCATCAGGCCGGGGAACACGGTGATCATGGGGGACTCCCACACCTGCACCCACGGCGCCTTCGGCGCCTTTGCCGCCGGCGTCGGCACCACCGACCTCGAGGTCGGCATCCTGAAGGGGGTCTGCGCCTTCCGTGAGCCGAAGACGATCAGGATCAACCTGAACGGCACCCTCCCCAAGGGGGTTTTCGCCAAGGACGCCATCCTGCGCGTGATCGGGCATCTGGGCGTGAACGGCGCCACCGACCGCGTCATCGAGTTCGGGGGCCCCGTGGTCGCCGCGATGACGATGGAATCGAGGATGACGCTTTGCAACATGGCGATCGAGGCGGGCGGCACCTCCGGGATCTGCATGCCGGACCAGGTCACCGTCGACTACCTCTGGCCCTTCATCTCGGACTCCTTCGCCTCCAAGGACGAGGCGCTTGCCTCCTACGGCGCCTGGTGCTCCGATCCGGACGCCCAGTACGAGCAGGTGATCGACCTCGACCTCTCCGATCTCACGCCGCTTTGCACCTTCGGCTACAAGCCGGACCAGGTGAAGAGCGTGACGGAGATGGGCGACTCCCCCATCGACCAGGTCTACCTGGGCTCCTGCACCAACGGCAGGCTTGAAGACCTGAGGGTTGCCGCGGCGATCCTCAAAGGGAAGAAGATCGCTCCCAACGTGCGCGCCATCCTGTCGCCGGCGACCCCGCAGGTCTACAAGGATGCGGCCGCCGAGGGTCTGATCGAGATCTTTATGGAAGCGGGCTTTTGCGTCACCAACCCGACCTGCGGCGCCTGCCTGGGCATGAGCAATGGCGTGCTGGCCGAGGGCGAGGTCTGCGCCTCCACCACGAACCGCAACTTCATGGGACGGATGGGGAAGGGGGGGATGGTGCACCTGCTCTCTCCGGCTACCGCCGCCGCGTCCGCCATCGAGGGGAAGCTTGCTGACCCGCGCAAGTACCTGTAAAAACGTGAAAGGTGAAGGGTGAGAGGTGAAAGAACCTTGGCCTTTCGCCTTTCACTTTTCACCCTTCACCTTTCACGATTCAAGGAGACCAGATATGAAGAAATTTGGCGGCCCGGCCCTCTTTCTGGACCGTAGCGACATAAACACCGACGAGATCATCCCGGCCAAGTACCTGACCGAGATCACCAAGGAGGACCTGAAGCCCTACCTGCTGGAGGACCTGAAACTCCCCGGCTTCGATCCCAAGTCCGAGAAGACCACGGCTGCCGGGGTGGTGGTCACCCGCGCCAACTTCGGCTGCGGCTCCTCGCGCGAACACGCCCCCTGGGTCTTCGAGGTGAACGGCATCTTCGCCGTAATCGCGCAGTCCTTCGCCCGTATCTTCAGGCAGAACATGTTCAACTGCGGCATGGCAGCCATCGAGCTCTCGGCGGAGCAGATCGACCGGCTCTTCGGCTTTGCCGACGCTGCGGACGCGGCCATCGAGATCGACATCGAGAAGGGAAGCCTCACAGTGAGCGGCGGCGGACGCAACGAGTCGATGCAGTTCGAGATCTCCCCCTTCGACCAGGCGCTGGTAATTGCAGGCGGCTGGGTGGACTACGCGGACGGGAAGTACTAGAAGCATCGGCTAAGCTCATAGCTACATCAGGAAGCAAAGAGGCAGGAGACCGCGCTGGTCTTCTGCCTCTTTGCTTTTTTCAATCTTTCTTTGAACCGGCTGGCTTGATGCTTACTTCGGATGATTTTTATTGACTATGCCTAATTGCTGCAGTTACTATCGAAACTTGTGTCTGCAACCAAACGTCTAACCCAGAGGTTCATGCCAGTTATCAGTATTTTCATAGCGGCACTCGCCGTTCTGCTCAGTTTCGCTCCACCCTGTGGCGCCGCGCCGGCCGCAGAGGGAACCATCTTCACCCTCTGGCCGCTGATCGATTACCGGGAGAGCCCGGCCGAGGGGTTCAGCAACCTCTCGATCCTCGGTCCGCTGATAAAGTTCCAGAAGAAGGGTGACGACCGCGATACCGCCATCCGCCCCTTCTTCTATCAGAGCAGTCACGCCAAGGACCGGGCCTCCTCGACCTATTTCCTGTATCCGGCCGCCTTTCATGAGAGCACGCCGGAGGCGGATACCTACCAGGTGCTGCGGCTGTTTCAGAGATCTAATTTCCGCAAGGACGAAGGGGGGGGGCGTGACGGCACGACCATGCTCTTTCCGTTCTACATCTCCGGTCGCTCGGAGAAGCGCGGCGAGTACCGGTCGGTGTTCCCCTTTTACGGCGACATCTACGACCGCTTCTGGCGCGACGAGTATCACTTCCTGATGTTCCCTGCTTACGGCAGCACCGTGAACCGCGGCACCACGACCAGGCACTACCTCTGGCCTATCTTTTCCACTACCGAAGGGGAGAACGAGAGCGGGTTCGGTGTGTTCCCGCTCTATGGCCAGTCGGAAAAGGCGGGGGTTTACAGCAAGCGGTTCGTGCTCTGGCCCTTCTATACGGCAGGTAAAACGGGTCTCGACACCGACAACCCGACCGAGAAGAGCTTCCTCTTCCCGCTCTACGCCTCGACCGAATCGCCGAAAAAGAGCTCGCGCAGCTACCTTTGGCCATTTTTCGGCTATACTGTGGACCGCGAGAAGAAGCTGGAAGCGACCGATTATTTCTGGCCCTTGATATATACGGTGCGCGGCGAGCAGCGCAAGACAGACAGCTTCCTGCCGCTATACTCCCTGGATACCTTTCCCGGCGGAGAAAAGCGCTGGTACCTCTGGCCCTTTTACCGGCACGAGGAGATACGCTCCGACATCTTCAACAGGGACCTGGACCGCGTGCTCTTCTTCCTCTACAGAAGCAGCCTCGAAAGCTGGCCCAAGGACGGCAGCCAAAGGCGCAGGACCGCGCTGTGGCCGCTCTTTTTGTACCAGACGACACCGGGCGGGGTCTCCTCGATCTCGCTCCCGGCGCCGGTCGAATCCGTTTTGGACAAGGAGGGGATCGAGAAGAACTGGGCGCCGCTTTGGCGGCTCTACCAGCGGCGCTGGGACGCTGAAGGCAATTCGGCATCTTCGCTGCTGTGGAATCTCTACTGGCACGAGAGGCGCGGCCCGGAACTGGCGTACGAGCTGTTTCCGCTGATCTCGTACCGAGAGACCACCGCTGACAGCGAGCTGAAATTTTTCAAGGGTTTGATCAGTCTGAAGAGCAGTGCCGGAGAGCAGGATTTGAGCCTCCTCTGGCTCCCCTTCGGTCTGAAATGGGGGGGGAAGTGAGGCAATTGTTCGAACCGATAGGGAGGAGGGTGCTCTATTTTCACCAGGTGCTGGGTGAAATGGTGATCCTCATGGGTAAGATCATCTATTACTTCCGCGAGGCGCCCCGCAATCTGCAAAGCATTCTGACCCAGATGGCGATCATCGGTTACGATACCCTTCCGGTCGCCTCGGTGATGGCCTTCTTCGTCGGGATGGTCCTTGCCCTGCAGACCGGCGTGGAGCTGCAAAAGTACGGCGGCCAGAACATCATCGGGGCGATCGTCGGCCATTCCATGGTGCGCGAGCTCGGACCGGTCATGACCAGCTTCCTGGTGGCAGGCCGCGTCGGTTCCGCCATGGCCGCCGAACTCGGCGTCATGACCGTCTACGAGGAGATCGACGCCCTGAAGACGCTCGACATCGACCCGGTCCGCTACCTGGCCATGCCGCGTTTCATCGCCTGCGTCATCTGCGTCCCGGCCCTGGTTATCTACTCCGACCTGATCGGGATCGCGGGTGGGGCGCTGATCAGCCATCTGCACCCGCAGATCTTCGTATCCTACGCCACCTACTACGACAGCCTGACGGCGGCGCTCAAGGTGAAGGAGATCGGAACCGGGCTCACCAAGGCGGTCGTTTTCGGAGCGATCATCGCCCTGGTCTCCTGTTACGTCGGTTTTTCGACCACCGGAGGCGCCAGGGGGATCGGCGAGTCGACCACGAGGTCCGTGGTGCTCTCGTTCATGCTGATCCTGGTCGCGGACTACATCCTGACCAGGCTCTTGTTGTAAGGGCAGGTAAAGGTAAAGGTAAAGATTAAGTAGTAGATAAACTATATTTCAGCCTTTGCGCTCCCGATTTTATCGCGTCGCCAATGGACTGTTCGGTTTTCCGGAGGTTGATACTCATGGCTATATCGGTAGAGAAAAAAGTCGGCATGTTCTTCGTGTTCGGGCTCATCATCCTGGGCGTGCTCCTGGAGGTCGGTGAGAAGTGGAACCCCTTTGAGAAAAACATCCCGTACAAGACCTATCTCACCAGCATCACAGGATTGAAAGTCGGGGATCCGGTCCGGCTAGCCGGCGTGGATGTCGGCAAGATCACCAGGATCACCATCCTGTCCGACAAGATCGAGATCAATTTCGAGGTCAAGCCGGGTACCAACATCAAAACCGACACCGTAGCTGGACTTCGCCTTACCAACCTTTTGGGCGGCCAGTTCCTGGGCCTTTCCTTCGGTTCGCCCAATGCTCCACTGCTGCCGGAGGGAGGCACCGTACCCGGCAAGGACGTCGCCAATATCGACATCATCGTCGATAACCTGAGCGACGTCATCAAGGACGCCAAATCCCTGGTGACCAACCTGGACAAGAACCAGGAGCAGGTGCTGCAGAGGATCTCCGGGATCCTGGACGACAACCGCGGCAACCTCAAGGGCGCCATTTCGAATATCTACAGCATCAGTGAGAAGCTGGATCGCGGCGACGGCTCCCTCGCGCTGCTGCTGAACGATCGGACCCTCTATAACGACGCCAGCAGCGCGGTGGCGAGCTTCAAAGGGGTCGCCGGCAAGATCGAGAGGGGCGAGGGGACGCTCGGCAAGCTGGTGAACGACGATCTCCTTTATCGCGACGCATCCACGGTGGTTGCGGATCTCAAGCTCGGCGTCAAGGATCTGAATTCCGGGATGCACGACATAAAGGAAATAACGGCAAAGATCAACCGCGGCGAAGGGACCTTCGGCAAGCTGGTCTACGACGAGGCCCTGTACACCGAGTTGCGCGACGCCTCGAAAAGCGTCAAGGATATTGCGCAGAAGATAAATTCCGGGCAAGGGACCATCGGCAAGCTCGTGAACGAGGATCAGTTGTACCGGGACACGACGGCTACGCTCAAGAAGGCTGAGCGGGCCATGGAGGGACTCGGCGATACCGGCCCGATCTCGGTGCTGGGCTCGATCATCGGCACGTTGTTCTAGGAATACCTTTTTTACCTTATTCTACTCAGTTTCAACTTCCCCCTCTCCCCTCGGGAGAGGGAGTGTTGAAAAATGGCGAAATAGGTTGAGTGGCTTCACGTAGCAATTTCCTAATCGGACAATGCTGCCTAAATGCCCCTTTGCCAAAGGGTTACTTTTCTGCGCAATCCCTTCAAGGGGAGGATTCATCGTTTTGGTGGGCGCGGCCCACCCTACAGGAAGGATTCTTGCCTGATGTCGGACTTTCTTGACATAGCTCTCGGGACGATCACCATGCGGCCCTACGTGTTCGCCTTTTTTGCGGGCTACCTGGTGACCGCCGTGCTGCACCTCGGCTGCAGGAAGACGGTCTGGTTCACCATAGTCGGTTACTTGATCGCATTCGCCTCTGAATATTCCTCCATCAACAACGGTTTTCCCTACGGCTGGTATTACTATGTCGAGACGACCCGGAACCAGGAGCTCTGGGTGGCCGGGGTCCCGTTTTTCGATTCCCTTTCCTTCGTTTTTCTCTCCTACTGCAGCTATGCCACTGCGCTGCTGGTGCTTTCTCCGGTGAAGAAAATCAAAGGGGACCTGGTTTTGCTCGAGACCGGGCGCTTGAGACGCTCCTTTTCGGCGCTGCTCCTGGGCTCGCTGTTCCAGGTTTTTCTCGATATCGTCACGGACCCTGTGGCGCTGCAGGGGAACAGGTGGTTTCTGGGGAGGATCTATGGCTATTCCGAGGTGGGGACGCATTTCGGCGTGCCGATTGCCAACTATCTCGGCTGGCTGCTGGTGAGCGCGCTTCTGATCGGCGCCCTGCAACTTATCGACCGCTTCGTCGGCGGAAGGGATAAACCTGCCGGCGTGGCCGCGGCACCCTTACGCTGCCTGTACGCACCGTTTCTCTATCTCTGTGTGGTCGCCTTCAACCTGTCCGTCACCGTCTACATCGGGGAAAAGCTGATGGCGCTTACCGGTTTTTTCATCTTCACCCTGCCGGTGGTAATGGCCGCGGTGCTGCTGTTCAACAGGATAAACCGCTACCACAAGGATGAACTCGCAGCTCACCTGACCGATTTCCCGTGGTCGCCCGCTGCGTCGGCAGGTTCGGCCCGCTCCAGCCATCATAATTCCTGAGATGCGGGAGAGGTGCCATGGACAGGTCGCCTCGCGGCTGCTCATGATAATATCGCGGCAAGAATGCCGCTCCTGTAGTGGATGCAGTTGTAGGAGCGGGTTCCTGCCGCGATGACCGTTCTATTGGAGATGCCCATGCCCGATCAGGATGTCCGTTGGCAGCAGCGGTTTAAATATTTCCAGAAGGCCCTGCTTCAGTTGACAAAGGGTGTCGAACTCAGCCAACAGCGACCGCTGTCAGATATCGAGCAGCAAGGCCTGATCAAAGCCTTTGAATTAACTCACGAATTGGCTTGGAATGTCATGAAGGATTACTTCGAATACCAGGGTAACACGTCGATAATGGGTTCACGGGATGCGACCCGCGAGGCCTTTCAACGAAACATGGTTACTGACGGCGAAGGCTGGATGGAAATGATCAAGAGCCGTAATATGACCTCTCACACCTACAATGAAGAAATAGCCGATGAAATATCAGAAAAAGTGATTTCTGAGTATTTTCACCTTTTCCAGCAATTCCATTCCAGAGTGCAGGACTTGATAGATGCGAAATGATGCTGGTCCTTCTAAATTCGGGTTGAAAGAAAGCACCATTGAGCGAATTAATGCAATCTTTGCCGGCCACCCGCAGATTGAGCAAGTGATTCTCTATGGTTCGCGCGCCAAAGGCAACTATCGCCATGGTTCGGATATCGATCTGACCATCAAAGGGGAGGGCGTCACACTCTCACAGCTAATGAAGATCGAGACTGAGTTGGATGACCTTTTGCTCCCTTACAAGATCGATCTCTCATTGCTTCACAAGATAAATGATGTAGATTTGATCAATCATATCAAGCGGGTAGCTGTGACTTTTTACGACTCATCAGTGGAGCGTGCGTGAAGTCACGAACTAACAGGTAAACGGAGGATCATATGAAGAAGACAGCTATCTTTTTTGCACTGGCGGCTGTTATTGGTGCCGCCGGAGCTGCGTCGGCCGCTGACAAGGTTTCCCTCCCCAAAGGTTACGAGAAGTGGCAAAAGAGCAAGCCGAGGGTTGAAACCGACAAGAAATCGCTGTTTTACGGCATCCATTACATCTATGTCGACAAGAAGGCGATGAAGACCTATAAGTCCGGCGGCGTCTACCCCGAAGGGAGCCGGTTCGTGGCGGTGAACTACACCATCAAGGACGAAGGCGGGAAGCCGGTGCAAGGGAAGAAGAACATGATCGTCCTGATGAAGAAGGACAACAAGCAGAAGGAAACCGGAGGCTGGCAGTTTGCCGGCTTTAGCCCCGATGGCAAACTCTCCGGACTTGATCCCGCCAAAGACTGCTTCGGATGCCATCTTAGAGATGCCAAGGACACCGATTACGTCATCTCGAAATACGCGGACTTTAAGTGATTTCTCCCGGGACCTACACACCCCGCAGCCGTCGCCGTATTCTGTGCGTTTTCCCTGAGTACAGCCGATCTTTCGGCACGCTTCATTTCGCCTATCCCTTCATCCCGGGCGTGAAGGCGTTCATGCCACCCCAGGGAATCCTGCTGATCGCCTCCTACCTCCCAAAGGAGTGGGAGGTGCGCTTTATTGACGAAAACATCAGGCGCGCCCGAAGAGAGGATTACGCCTGGGCTGATGCGGTCCTGGTGAGCGGCATGCATATCCAGCGCCCTCAGATGAACCGCATCAACGACCTGGCGCACCAGGAGGGAAAGATAACCGTTCTCGGAGGGCCTTCGGTCTCCGCCGTTCCCGAGCAATACCCCGATTTCGACATCCTCCACATGGGGGAGCTGGGCGATGCCACCGACCGGATGATCGCCTACCTCGACGAGCACCGCGCCAGGCCTGTGGAGCAGGTTAGACTGGAGACGTCGGAGCGGCTTTGTTTCCGCAGCTTTCCCACTCCGGCCTACCATTTGGTGAACCTCTACGATTACCTGCTGGCGAACATCCAGTTTTCCAGCGGCTGTCCGTACCGTTGCGACTTCTGCGACATCCCCGAACTCTACGGCCGTATTCCGCGGCACAAATCGCCGGAGCAGGTGTTGCTGGAACTGGACGCCATGCTCAACTCCGGAAACCCGGGTGCTGTCTATTTCGTGGATGATAATTTCGTCTCCGACCAGAAGGCGATCGTTGAACTGTTGCCCCACATAATAGAGTGGCAGAAACGAAACGGTTATCCGGTGGAGTTCGCCTGCGAGGCAACCCTGAACCTGGCGCTTTGCCCGGACATCCTCGCCATGATGCGTGAAGCCTACTTCTGCACCGTTTTTTGCGGCATCGAAAGCCCGTCTCCTGAAGCGCTGCACTCCATCGCCAAGCACCACAACCTGAAGGTTCCCATACTCGATGCCATCAAAACCTTCAACGATTACGGCATCGAGGTGGTCTCCGGAATAATCATGGGGCTCGACGGCGAACCCGCGGACATAGGCGATCAGGTCCTCGAGTTCATCAGGGTATCCCAGATGCCGATGCTCACCATCAACCTCCTGTACGCGCTACCGAAGACACCCCTTTGGCGCAGGCTCGAACAGGAGGGGCGCCTGCTTCCGGATGATCCGGCCAGAGAGTCGAACGTCGAATTTCTGGTCCCATACGATCAGCTCATAAAAGAGTGGCGACGCTGCATCATCACCGCCTATGAGCCCGACTTTCTCTATCAGCGTTTTGCGCACCAGATGGAACATACCTACCCCAAACGGATCGCGGTGCCTAACAGCCGCGCTCGCCTGTCTTTGAAGAATATTCAAAAAGGGATATGTATCCTGGCCAACATCGTGGTAACAATCGGGCTTCGTGGCAGATACCGCTCGACTTTTTGGAGGCTGGCGAAGCCCGCATTCAAGAGGGGAGATATCGAGGGGATCATCCATGTCGGACTGGTTGGACATCACCTGATTGAATTCTCCAGGGAGTGCCGCGAGGGAGTGGAATCCGCAGCCTTCTACTCTCAGAAGTCCCGCCCGTCTTAAGCCACCCCCCTCTTCCTAGCCTCTCCCATCAGCCCTTCGCCAAGGCTACGGCTGACAAGCCAGGGGAGAGGGGATTTTCATCCCGATGAGATGACGGATATTGCAGTCGAGGTGGCACTGTGGCGTCGGGTTACGCTGCGCTAACCCGACCTACGGTCTACGGTCTGCCTTGATACTGAAGATCAGCGCCAACCGGGTAACTTAATGGCAGTGGGGGCTGGGGAGGGTGCAAGTCCGTGGTTGCAACTCCGGATGAGCATGTTTTAAGCATCTTTTAAGGGCCGATAATTGGTATAATGTCCCGAAGAGCCTTCGAAAAATCTACTTCGCAAACATGTACAAGTGCAAGGAGCACCGATGTCAGTAGCTGATACCATGCCGAAGCTTCACATGACCACCCTTCCCAACGGCGTCCGGGTGGTTACTCAGAATGTCCCCAACATGCAGAGCGCCGCAATCGGGATACGGATCGACAGCAGCACGAGAAACGAGCAGCCGGATTGCGGAGGTGCCTCGCACTTCATAGAGCATCTCCTGTTCAAGGGCACCAACACGCGGACGGCTGATCAGGTCATGGACGACTTCAACACCCTCGGTGCCAGGGCTAACGCCTATACCAGCCAGGAAGAGGTGTTCTATTACGCGATTTCCCTGGCGTCGGTGATCCCTCCGACCTTCGATATTCTCGCCGACATGTTCCTGAATGCGTCGTTTCCTGCGAAGGAAGTAGAGAAGGAGCGTGGCGTCGTACTGCAGGAAATCTTGATGAACCAGGATACGCCGAGCCGTTTCATCTACAACCAGTTTCACCAGGGGTTCTGGAAGGGGCATCCGCTCGGGGCACCGATCCTCGGTACGGCGGAGACGATCACCTCGATTCCTCGCGATCGTCTGCTGGAGTACAAACTCTCCAATTATGTGGCGAACGCAACCATCATTTCGGTGGCCGGCAACGTGGAGCATGACCGTATCGTGGACCAGGCCGAGCGCCTATTCCGAGGTCTGCCGGTCGGCACCCTCCCGGTAATGAAGCCCGAACCGGGCTGGAAACTTTCCATCGCGGAGAACGCGCACTACCACCGACCCATGGAGCAGACCCTGTTCTACATGGGGTATCCGATTCCACCGGCCGGAAACCAGCACCGCCATGAGCTCTCCGTGTTCAACCAGATCCTGGGAAGCGGCATGAATTCCAGGTTGTTCCGCGAGGTCAGGGAACGCCGAAGCCTGGCCTATACCGTCTACTCGATGATCTCTTCCTACACCGACTCGGCCGGCCTGATGATTTATGCCGGTACCGGCGCCGAACGTGCCCAGGAAGCCGTTGATGTCTGCCATGCTGAAGTGATGAGGTTTTGCGACGAGTTGGTGAAGGACGATGTACTTGCTGCCGCCAAGGAGCAGATTCGCTGCAACAGGTTGATGGCCATCGACGACTGCGAGACCCAGGTCCGCAGGATCTCGAACACCACCTCACTGCTCGGTGCCCCTGAGCCTATCGCCCTTTCGCTGGAAGCAATTGCGGCGGTCAGCGCCCAGGATGTTCGTTCCATGGCGCAAACCTTATTGTCGAACCTGTTGCCGCGTGTGGAATCCGTCGGCCCGGGAGAAGGCCCGGGACTGCCGAGGTAGCAGGGTTTCCGAGAGGTAGCGCCGAGGTAGCAGGTCCAGGTAGCAGGTCCAGGTAGCAGGTCTGTCGGGAAAAAGGATGAAAAGAGGACAACGGAAAACAAGAAGGCCCGCCGGAGAGATCCGGCGGGCCTTCTTGTTTCCACTTGTCTTCCACTTAAAACAGCTCTCCCCCCTTTGAAAAAGGGGGGGCGGGGGGCACTGCCATTAAGTTAAGCGCGA